>NZ_JCATZO010000005.1:0-323450 GCF_059694525.1 Pradoshia sp. TA40_28 | reverse complement strand
CATCTGTGCTACCGCCATTATTTCTAGTCTGGATTATGTCATACCTTGAAAAATTCTTAAACAAGCGCATGAATGAAGTCATCAAGCCATTATTTGTACCACTCATCTGTATGGTGGTTATGGTACCGTTAACAATTCTCTTAATCGGTCCACTAACAACTGCAGGGGCGAATGGAATTGCTGACGGATATAATTTCTTGGCTGAGCATGTCCCAGCATTGGCCGGAGCTATTATTGGGGGCTTTTGGCAAGTGATTGTCATTTTCGGTGTCCATTGGGGTATTACACCAATGGTTATGGCAAACTTTGATTTATACGGCCGTGATTCATTCCAGGCTTATCAAACTATTGCTGTTATCGCGCAAGTAGGTGCCGTTATTGGGGTTTATATAAAAGCAAAGAGTCAGGAAGTAAGAAAAGTCAGTGTTTCGGCAGGGATAACAGGGATTTTCGGTATAACAGAGCCGGCAATTTATGGTGTTACTTTAAGATTTAAGAAACCGTTTATCTTTGGATGTATTTCAGGAGCAGTTGGAGCCATTGTTGCAAGTTTCTTCAATCCATATTATTTTGCATATGCAGGGCTGCCTGGTCCGTTAACAATTGTAAACGGAATTAATGAAAAATTCCCAACATCAATCTGGGGGATATTAATCGGGGTAGCAATTGCGATTATTCTTCCTATTATATTGATTCAAATTTTTGGCTATGGCGATGATACAGCCAAACAAGCGGAAAATGCAAATGATTCTGTAAAACAGGAAGGTATCGTGAACCAGTCAGATTTTAATGAAGAAGTAGTATTTTCACCGCTTAGCGGAACAATGATTCCTTTATCTGAAGTACCAGATCCAGTCTTCAGCTCTGGTGCAATGGGTGAAGGTATTGCGATTGAACCATCAGACAACAAATTATATGGTCCCTTTGATGGAACAGTTGTGATGGTGGCACCGACTAAGCACGCAATTGGTCTCCGTTCGGATACAGGGGTCGAAATGCTTGTTCATATCGGGCTTGATACTGTTAAATTGGAAGGCACGCCATTTGAATTGAAGGTGAAAGAAGGAGATAGATTCCTTCAAAATGATGTCCTGTTGGAGTTTAATAAAGAATTGATTGAAAAACAGGGCCTTAAAACAGTAACTCCAATCATTATTACAAATACACCATCTTTCCAAAAAATTATCATTGAAGATGAGAAAAACCTATTATCAAATCAGAAAATATTCACAGTTGTGAAATAGAGGAGGAATTTAGAATGAGTAAGTTACCAGAAGGTTTTCTTTGGGGCGGAGCTTTAGCTGCTCACCAATTCGAAGGTGGTTGGAATGCGGGAGGCAAGGGGCCGAGTGTAGTTGACGTCATGACTGCAGGGGCTCACGGGACCCCGAGAAAAATCACTGATACCATTGAAGAAAGCGAATTTTATCCAAACCATGAAGCAATTGATTTTTACAATCGCTATAAAGAAGATATTGCGATGTTTGCAGAGATGGGATTGAAATGTTTGCGTACGTCTATCGGATGGAGCCGTATTTTTCCAAAGGGAGATGAAACTGAACCGAATGAAGCAGGTCTTCAATTCTATGATAATGTGTTTGATGAATTGCTCAAGTATGGCATCGAACCAGTAATCACTTTATCTCATTTTGAAATGCCTCTGCATCTGGCAAGAGAATATGGAGGTTTCCGTAATCGTGAAGTTGTTGGTTTCTTTGAAAAATTTGCTGAAACCTGCTTTAAACGATACAAGGATAAAGTGAAATATTGGATGACATTTAATGAAATCAATAACCAAATGGATGTGAACAATCCAATTTTCCTATGGACTAACTCGGGCGTGTTAGTGAAGGAAGGCGAAAATGCCAAAGAGGTTATGTATCAAACAGCGCACCATGAGTTATTGGCAAGTGCATTGGCGGTAGCAAAGGGTAAGCAAATTAATCCTGAATTCCAGATTGGAGCAATGGTGTCACATGTTCCGATTTATCCGTATTCCTGCAATCCGGAAGACATCATGCTTGCGGAAGAGGAGATGCGCCAACGCTATTTCTTCCCAGATGTCCAGGTACGCGGCTATTATCCGTCTTACGCGCTCAAAGAATTTCAACGAGAAGGCTACAATATCCAAATGGAAGAAGGCGACGAGGAAATTCTCCGGAACGGGACTGTTGATTATCTTGGCTTCAGCTATTATATGTCAACAACGGTAAAAAGTGATGTTCAGAACGATAATACGGGTGACGTCGTGAACGGTGGTTTACCGAATGGCGTGGAAAATCCTTATATCAAAGCAAGTGATTGGGGCTGGTCGATTGACCCGACAGGATTACGTTATACATTAAACCGTTTCTATGACCGTTATCAAATTCCACTATTTATTGTTGAAAACGGCTTTGGAGCGATAGATGTGATGGAAGAGGATGGTTTCATTCACGATGCTGAAAGGATCGCCTATTTAAAATCGCATATTGAGGCTTTGGAAAAAGCAGTTACGTATGATGGTGTAGATTTAATCGGTTATACACCGTGGGGCATCATTGATATTGTATCCTTTACAACTGGGGAAATGAAAAAGCGTTACGGTATGATTTATGTTGACCGAGACAACGAAGGAAAAGGAACAATGAAACGATTTAAAAAGGATTCCTTTGATTGGTACAAAAAGGTGATCGAAACTAATGGAGAAATTTTATAACCATTAACTATTAGCTTCCTTAATATCTTGTTAATAATGTGATTTTAGGGAAGTTAGCTTAAACACTATATAGAATCATTACTCAAGGAAACCTGTATAACGTTCTAGTTATGCAGGTTTTTGAGCAATGATTTGTGATCAGCTAAGACATACTTGTATTTAAGTCCATCAATTAAGAACATGAAGTATTTCTGAACAGAGTTGAAGTTTAGTAGCGATAGTTAGCTAAAATGGTACTCTTAATGGAGGTAAGCTAATGATTAAGCTAGTGTTGACTGATATGGATGGGACATTTTTGAATAATAGCGGTAACTTTAATCGGAAATTGTATAGAGAAGTAAAAAAGATCATGAAGGAAAAAGGAGTTATTTTTTTGCTCCTGTTACGGGTAAGCAATGTGAGCGAGTAGAAGAGTTATTTGGCGAAAATGCAAATGATTTATGGATTTTGGGTGATAGCGCAACCCGAATTAAGCATAACGGAGAATTTGTTTATGAATCGCTATTAAGTAAAAAACTAGGACTCGAGATTATCCAATTACTTGAGGAAATAAGCATTGATCATACTATTATTGCTTGCACAAGGTCCGGTGCCGTAATAAGAGATAATTTATCCCTTAAGGAAACAGCAATCGTCAGAAAATCCTATACGCAAGTAAGACAAGTATCCAATTTTAATGAGATAACAGATGATTTTGTGAAAATTACTATTCATGATCCATTGCTCAACTGTTTTGAGACAAGGGAGAAACTCTCCCAGTTTTTCGAGTCTGCGTATATCGTCGCATCTGAAGAGGCTTGGATTGATATAGCTAACGCGAATGTACATAAGGGAACTACTGTTGAACATCTGCAGCGAATTTTGAATGTCACACCGGATGAAACAATGACATTTGGTGATGGATACAATGATATAGAGCTCATGACTCGCAGCAATTACAGCTTTGCAGTCCGAAATGCTGTTGACAAATTAAAGGATGCAGCTAATTACATCACTCGTTCCAATGAAGAAGACGCTGTGATGAACACAATCATTCATCTGTTATCCTTACAGGGCAAATAATCACGAAATGGAAAATATATGTCTTAATAAAGAAACCTCATATGTAAACTAGATTTCAACATACATAATTAAATCAGCAGGGAGAATTTTTCATTGAATATTTTTGATGCACTGAATATTTTTTACAGAGAAGATACAATTACAGATTTTCTTGTTAATTGTTTTAAAGATTCTAAGGAATTTTTAAAACAATTTTTAAATGAATCGAGTATCTATTTAAATGAACATACTGAATTTTATATTGATACACGTGTTGGCTTGGGGGAAAGCATCGGCACGCCTGATATTCTGATTCGAGCATTAACAGATGACGAAATGAGACTAATTATTGTAGAAAATAAAATGGGTGCTTCTGAGGGATTTGAACAGACGCAGCGTTATGAATCCCAGGAAGCACGAACCCGAATAGCCAAAAAATATAATATTGCAATCGATCAGATAGAATTTCATTATATCTTTCTAGCACTAGATTCAACAGTAAAGCCTAAAAGTTCACAATTTATATTTTTAAATTACGATACTTTTTTAAGAAGAGAATGGCCTCTAAAAGAGGAAAAGCTAAAACTCTTATTTAAAGATTTTCAGCAGAAGCTCAAGCAATTTTATGAGCCTATCATTAGACCATTGGAAAGTCTTGAATTAAATATAGATATGGACGGAATGCAACGCAAGATTTGTTGGCAAAAAGTATTATTTGATGCTTTTTATTCGAATAATGAACTACTTTTAGATTGGGGAGAAGCTGCCGGAGCAGGCCGCAGCAATTTTATTTTTTTAGTTTCAAAATCAAGTTGGACAAGTGGTAAGTCATTCAAAGAAGTAGGTCTGGCTCAAACGTTTAATGTTCATATTGATACATATATTAATATGTTAGATGAAGGAAATAAGCGTGTGAAGGAAATTGGGATACGCTTTGAGTCATATCCATATGAGCCACATAGCAAAATTAAAGACTTACCATATTATGTATGTTTTATGGAGAATAAACGGATATTCAGTGAAAGATTATTTGAAAAGGCAATTAATCGTGGGATTCCTGCAAAGCGTAAAAATACTAAATTACTTACAATGACAATCCCAATAGAAGCGTCAACAGTTCGCGAAACTGTACAAAATATAAAACTACAATTTACTTCAATAGAACATTGTATAGATGATGTGATTAGTGAAATGAAAACGGAGAATTTAATTAAATAGCTTGGGAGTTTCATATATTAATATAAGAGAATTATTGGAAATAAATTGTT
The DNA here is from genome assembly GCF_059694525.1 of Pradoshia sp. TA40_28. Taxonomy (NCBI): domain Bacteria; kingdom Bacillati; phylum Bacillota; class Bacilli; order Caryophanales; family Bacillaceae; genus Pradoshia; species Pradoshia sp. TA40_28. The sequence goes on along the minus strand of NZ_JCATZO010000005.1, from coordinate 318,443 downwards.
TTGAATCCTTAAATAAAGATAGCCGAGGGTGAAGATAATCTACTGTTGTGACGCAGGTTTAAAAGTAGTTAGAATTGAAGAATTATTGAGATAGCTATATGATTAAATTAAATAGATAATTGATTGCAAATAGTTATGTCTTAATAATAATCTATGATAATTTTAGTACTTCCTTTAATTGATCCGGGAGCGGTCTATAAGATTTATTTATTGATTCGAGTAAGGGTCCATTGGGCACTCTATGAATGGGTGATCATAAGATAGAAAGGTTGATAGATATGAAAATTATCGTTTTTGGTGCAACTGGTGGTGTAGGTCAATCTGTTGTCCGTCAAGGAGTTGAGGCTGGTTTTGAAGTAACGGCGTTTGTACGTACTCCATCAAAGCTAGACTTTTCACATGAAAATTTAAAGATTATACAGGGAAATGCTTTCAATCAAGAAGAAGTCTCAAGCGCGATTGCGGGTCATGATGCTGTTGTATCTTGCTTAGGTTCGAATCAGGGGATGAAAAAATCAACCGAGCTTCAAGAGATGATTAAACATATTGTTACCGGTATGAAGGAGCATAATGTAGAGCGAATTATCTACACTGCATCTGCGGGTATCCATAAAGAATTAACAGGGATAAGCGGCAAATTAGTCATGAGAATGCTTAGGAATCCTCTAATCGATCATCGGGCTGCAGTTGATTATATCCAAGCGCATGGATTGAACTACACCATTGTTCGACCGATGGGGCTAACGAATAATCCCTTTACAGGAAAGTACAGAGAATCTGCAACAAGTGTACCAGAGAAATCAAAATCAATTCCACGTGCTGATGTAGCACATTTTATCGTAAAAGCATTACGAGATAGAAGTTATGATCATACGTCAATTGGAATTTCTACTTGAGTAAGTTATATAACGCGCACTTTTTAACCGTAGAATGATGGTTAAATTAAGGTTTTTTCAAAACAGCACAAGTTTTATTAAGTCTCCAAAAAAAGGAGGCTATAAAAAAGTTATTTTAGTAGATAATTCTGGTATAGCTATAATATAAGTAGTTTATTTCATCCCTGCTATCACTTATCCTAGCAGAAATAGTGACATGTTAAGCATAGGTTTTTCCATTTTGGACAGTAAAGATAAATTAAATAGATATTTAGTAAATGTTCTAAAGGCCGTTTAAGGAGCAGTCATCTTAACACATAGTTTGATGACTGCTCTTTTTTTAAAACGTTCAAACAAAGTGGATAGCAGCATTGATTGAATTTATAGAAAAATTTCCAACTTCACTATATGTAGTATATGTCCTTATAGGATCGAAAACGATAATGCCAATAGCTAAGTAATTTATATTCGGAAAAGCCGAAGATTATGGTGATTTTTCAGTTGGGCAAGCCAAAGAAAATTTTGTTGCATGAAGGCATGTTTTTGAGAAACTAAATAGTTTAACTTTTAAATCTAAATTGAAAGAAATTCTGAGATTAGCTTCGGGTAATCCTTTTGGAAGGGCAGCATTTGAAGTCAAAGGGAGCGCGTTTACAAGGGTGTTATACAATGTTTATCAGATAAACAAAGAAGGTAAACATCTTTCTCTCAATAGTGTTGGTTTAATCTCAATAAGCTAAGACATCGAAAGGAAGTTCAATAAAAAAGAAAGAAGCCCCAGTTTAGTTAAATAAATTTTTAGTTACAAATATATAAAAAGAATCCCATATAAAAAAACAGGAAGTATTAAAAAATACCTCCTGTTTTTTGTGTTTACAGTATGCATCTTAAAAGTATGATTGAATTAATTCAATTATCAATACTGTATGAATGTTACCTACAGATCCTATACCTAAAATTAAAAGTATTAGACCAAGGGTAAAGTTATCGCTAAAAGAGAATAAACCAATGAGTATTAATATTAATCCTAAAATAATTGGTTTGAAAAATGCTTCGAAGATAATATTGCACCAGAAATGAGTTTCACCAATCACAAACAATATTAAATATTAACATAGAAAGCAAATAATTGTTAAAGGTTAATAAAACAAGTTTATAAATCAGTCTTTTTTCATCAGACTAGGAATAGTATAAATGGCTTAGTAACCGATGGTAGGATTATTCATCATTTACATAAATTAAATGTCCTTTGAGTAGTGGTTGTTCGTTATATGAGTAAAACTATAGGTGTATATTTGTTTTACTGGAATTTAGTATTTTTATAAAGTTTTGGTTGCTGTCATCCTTTTTAGGGTGTATAAAATATATCGGTAAATATATTGTAAGAAATTACAATATAGCATATCATTAAGTTAAAGTTCTTAATTAAGAACAAAATAACTGATAACTGGTTTAATTAAGGGGGTGAATTATTGGCAAGAAAGAGATTGAATATGATTCAATTTTCCCGAGCATTCGTACCTATTATGGTAATGCTATTTCACTTATCTTTATCCATGCATGTATACTATAATTTTAATTTGCTTGGGCTATACCAACTTCCTATGTCGGGAGGTGTGAGCTACTTCTTTGCACTTTCGGGGTTTATGATGTATTACGTTTACCAAAACAATTTTGGACAACCAAAACAATTGAAGAAGTACTTTATTAATCGATTTATACGAATATATCCGCTTTATTGGATATTAACACTGGTTTTACTGCCTTTTTTACTTTTGTTTCCATGGTACGGAGCAGGGCATGAAACAAAACTGGGCACAATTATTTCATCCTTTTTACTTAGTCCGAATCCAAGTGACGATCCTCCAATTTTAATTCCCGCCTGGTCATTGAAATTTACGATTCTTTATTATTTGATGTTTTCCCTATTATTCATGCCAAAGCCAAGCTTAGGTAAAGTCATTTTAGCCATTTGGGGAGGAATGTGTGCTGCGTTTTTACTTGGTTATATACCGGTCACCAATTTTATTATTGAATTTATCTTTAATGAGATTAATCTGACGCTGCTTGGAGGAATGTGTGCTGCCTATTTAGTGACCCATGTAAGGATCAATTGGTTCTTTTCGCTTTTATTTACTATAACAGGCTTCCTTGGTTTCCCTTTAATGTGGCTAAACTCACTGAATCCAATTTACGATATCAACTTTGATCTTGGGACTGGCTTTGTATCTATTCTTCTTATCATAGGGATTGCATCGATAGATCTTAAAAAGGAACTGCGAATTTCAAGACATTTGAATTATTTAGGAAACGCAGCGTTTTCAATCTATTTATCGCATAATCTGTCATTGGATTTCTTTAATGAATTGTTTAGCCGGTATTATGTATATCAAGCTGTTGGGGGATGGGGGTTAAGTATCATTCTCTTTACCATTATGGTGAGTATTGGCTGTCTCATTCACTCTCGTCTTGAGAAACCTATAATTAACCTGCTTAAGAAGTATTTGTTGGGTGAGAGAATCAGAATCAAAGGAATAAAAACAGTTGTTGTCAAGTATTAAAGATGCAATGGATATGAGCTGTTCAATTACGGGTCATTTTCTTGATAGGGCTCAATACTAAAATTTGGGGTGAGAACTTGAGAGTATTAATTACTGGTGGCTATGGATTTATTGGTTCTTTTGTTGGTGAGATGTTTGCTATGGAAGGCCATGAGGTGCACATTATAGATAACTTATCTACAGGCAGTAGTGAAAATGCAAAATTCAATCATGTATTCTACCAAGTTAATGCAGAAGACCCAAAGTGTGAGGAAATTTTTAAAAAGTTTAAGTTTGATGTTGTGATTCATTTGGCTGCACAGGTAAATGTAGCGATATCGATGGAAGACCCCTATATGGATTCAAAATACAATGTACTCGGTATTTCAAACATGCTAAATCTTGCAAGGAAATATGGAGTGAATAAAGTAGTTTTTGCTTCGTCAGCAGCGGTATACGGATTGAATGAAGAAATACCGTTAAAGGAAGAATCAAAGTGTGATCCAGTATCTCCTTACGGAATGAATAAATGGGTTGGCGAAATGTATTGCGAAAAGTGGAATGAAATCTTTGGCCTTGATACCCTTTGTTATCGGTTTTCAAATGTATATGGTCCAAGACAGGGAACAATTGGTGAGGGTGGAGTTGTCTCGATTTTCATCCAAAGGGTTGCTCAAGGAAAAGATTTAACTATCTACGGTGATGGGGAGCAAACAAGAGACTTTATCTATGTTCAAGATGTAGCAGAAGCCATTTACAGGGGGGTTGAAAAAGACCTGTCAGGAATCTATAACCTATCAACGAATACTGGGATCAGTGTAAATCAGCTAATTGAAACACTCGGAGAACTTGCTGACATAAAGAATGTAAACTATGAAGATGAACGGCAAGGGGATATAAAGCATTCACGCCTTGATAATACAAAAATTAAGAGTGATTTGGATTGGGAACCATTTCATACTTACAAGGACGGCTTGGAAAATACTTACCGTTGGTTTAATGACAATAAGAGTGTCCCAAAAAAAGAAAAAAAGAAAAGAGAAATAAAAATCCCAGAGTGGTTTAACCGGTACAATCTTTCACTGCCATATCTAGAGAATATAGGGTTGCTCGTATTGGTATATTTAATCAGTGATGTGGTGGGTGTCCATTATTATATGGTCGATTATCAACTTGTATATATCATCATGGCATCCTTCCTGCTCGGCAAGGCACAATCCATTCTATCTATTGGTATGGCGACAATCTGGTTCGTGACTGAAAATATATCATTGGGAAGAGATATTATTTCTATGCTTATTGACCCAAGTTCACTTGTACATGTGAGTGTGTACATATTTGCCGGAGTAGTAATACGTTATGTACTGGATAAAAAGGAAACCCTTCTTGTAAATTATCAAAAAGAGGCAACAGAGATTAAGGAAAAATATCAGTTCTTACATACAGCATACAAGGATGCAATGATGGTTAAAGAAGAACTTCAAAACCAAATTCTTTATACAAATAATAGTGTGGGAGTTGTATCTGGAATTATGAAGGATTTGGATCGTCTTGAACCGCATGAAATCTATGAGTCTTCGATTCATATAGTGGAAAATATCTTAAAGACAAAGAAAGTCGCTTTCTATATTTATAACTTCTCAACGGGTGAATTACGATTGCGAGATAAATCTGAAAATTTTGAACAGGAGAAGATTATTGATGTAGAGCATAAGGTACATTTTAAAGATGTTTTAAAAAAAGGTAAGACATTTATCAATAAAACATTGGAAGATGGTCACCCATCAGTAATCGTTCCGGTGCGTGTAAGTGGCACAGTGTCAGGTGTAATCTGTGTGGACGGGTTAAGTTTTGAACAACTGTCCTTATTTTACATTAACATATTAAACACATTAGGTGACCTAATTTCCTCATCCTTGAATTGCGCTCATGAGCATCAGCGCATGTTGGAAAGTAAGGGCATAAATAATCAAACATTTAATAAGGTGACAGCCAATGTTTAAGTGGTTCGTTTTGTATTATCTTTTTTGTCTCTGTTATGTCGGCTATTTATTGTTGAACAATAGGGAGTATAAGGTGATTAAAGCGATTATTATAATCTTCATCCCGGTTCTTGGATATGCCTTATCCTATTTGCTATTTAAAAGGTCAAACAATGTCCAACCTGAAAGCAGAGGGGAAAGCAATAAGGTGTTTTTATTTTCTTCTTTTCCAAGCAGTAAGATTGATGTGGAGCGGGAAATCAATTTAATTCCTTTCCAGGAAGTCTTGCTTTCTAATGATCTTCACCATAAAAGAAGTATGCTTATTGATAGTCTAAAAGACGGTACAAATACGATTGATATTTTATTTAAAGCCACTAAAAGTGATGACAAGGAAACAGCTCATTACGCTGCTACAGCTATTATGGAAATTCAGAAGAAATTTGTTACCTCCCTTCACGGATCGATTGAAAGAATTGAAGAGAATCCTACCGATTATGAAACGATGGATAGATACGCAGAAACATTAAAAAAATATGTAGACAGTAATATGGTTGATGAAGAGACCAAAATGAAACATCGGTTTGAGTTATCAGAGCTTCTTGATCGTCTGTTGGCAAGCCCTGTTTGCTGCAAAAAACACTATGTTGAAAAAATTAATTGTGATTTGGAAATAGGGGATTTGGAAAAATCCCTGTATTATAGCCAGATGTTTATGGTGGAATTTCCTGATGATGAGGTTCCATATTTATTAGCTATGAAAGTATCTTATGCAATGCAAAATTCGAAAAAGCTTTATGAAATTATGAATAAGTTGAAGAGGAGGCCAATTCAATTATCACCAACAGGGTTAAAGGCCCTTCACTTTTGGACGTAGGAGGATGAGAGGGATCAATAAAATCAGTTTAATTAAAATAATCAGCGTAGTGGCGTTCCTTGCTTTGTTTGGAATTGTTGTGATTATCTCACAGCTTGAATCGGTTCACTTGTTCAATTTGAAAAATAGCCCAGTAATAGCTAGTGGAGTAAAGAAGGAAACAGCTCTTTCCCCGGCAGAAATACAAACTATACATCAAGATAAATTTTTGCTTGTCTATGATCCAAAAATTGAAGAGAGTTCTAGTTTAATGAGCAATTTCGAAAAGACTTTGGATTATTTGAAAAAGACCTATACTACAGTTTCAGTATCACAAATGCCCTCACATCTTGATGATTATAAAAATATTATTATCTTGACTCCAAAGCTGGAGTCGATTATGGATTTTCCCCTCATTACCAACTATGTTTCCGATGGGGGAGGAGTGTTTTTTGGAATAAGGCCTGATGCAGATTCAACTGTTTATGAGCGTTTTCATGGCATTTTTGGCATTAATGAGTCAAAGGGGGGTACTTCATACATAGATACTTCGAGTATCAGATTGGAAGCGGATTTGTTGTTAAAATCAAAGGGATTGAAGTTTGAGGATGAGATTGTCTTTTCCAATTCCGTGCTGAATATTAGCTTGAAGGAAAATAGCAAGGTTTTAGCGGTTACCGACAATCACATTCCATTTATTTGGAGTACACCGTATGGAAGAGGAACTTTCATGGTGTTCAATGGAACAATGCTGGACCATGAAATGAACCGAGGATTCATCGCAGGAGCACTAAGCTATTTAAATAATAATTTCATTTACCCCATTATAAACTCAAAAGTAATGTATATAGACGACTTCCCGGCACCTTTCCCTGAGGGGACAAATGATATTATTTATAACGAATATAAAATGGATATTAAAAGCTTTTTTCATAGGGTTTGGTGGCCGGATATGCTGAAGGCTGCAAAGGAATATGACGTGAAATATACAGCAGGTATAATTGAGAGCTATAACGATGATGTTGACGGCCCTTTTAATGAGCGGTTATCGGAAGAGAACTTAAAAATATTCGGGCGTGATTTGATTCAGATGGGTGGAGAGATAGCTGTACACGGATATAATCATCAATCATTAACGATGGATCAAAGTCATGTGGATCGCCTGGGATACACTGCCTGGAATGATAAAAAGGATATGGTCAATTCTTTGAAGGAACTGGACCAATTTGTACAAGATGTATTCCCGGGACATACCTTTAAAACGTATATTCCTCCATCGAATGTATTAAGCGAAGATGGAAAAAAAGCCATTCAAGAAGCCATCCCATCAATCACCAATTTTGCTTCTCTTCTTATACCTGACGACGAGGCTTTAGCATACATTCAGGAGTATCAATATTCCGGTCAATATTATGAAATACCGAGGTTAACCTCAGATTATCATTACGAGGATGAAATTCAATGGATTGTAGCTAATGGCGCAACCTTATATGGGTTGTTTTCACATTTCGTCCATCCCGATGATATTTTAGATGAAGAGCGGAATGAAAATAAAAAATGGGCCGACATGTCGGCGAATTACAGTAAAATGCTCAAGGATATCAAGGGGAAATACCCATGGATGAAAAGTCAAACGGCTTCAAAAAGTACAGAGTCATTAAGGAAATATCAGGATGCGAAAGTGTTTATTTTAGAGAGTGACCAAAAAGTAGAGGGATATATAAATGATTTTCAAGGGGAGTTGGATTTTGTTTTTCGCAGTGATAAAAAAATCGTTGATTTCAATGGCTGTAAGGTAAAAAAAATAGATGGTGATCATTATTTGATACGCGCTCTATCATCTAAGTTCACTATTGAATTGGAGGATGTACGATGAGAATATGCCTGATTGCAGAAGGTTCCTATCCATATGTTGTCGGGGGAGTCTCAAGCTGGGTACAATCCTTGATTACGGCAATGCCTGAGCATGAATTTATTATTTATGCCATTGGTGCGGATGAAAAAGACAAGGGGAAATTTAAATACAAACTTCCGGCGAACCTCATTGAAGTACGGGAAATCTTTTTAAACACAGGGATGGCATGGTCCGGAAGGCAAGGCAAAAGAAATATACTGTCAGATTGGGAGAAACAAGCTATTAAATCAATACTGGTCAGTGATCATGGAAACTGGGAGGCTTTGTTTTCTATCTTTAAAGGAAGATATAGAAATTTTCGCTCAGCTGCTGAACTTGTTACAAGCCAGAATTTTTTGGATATTGTTAAAGAGGTATGCAGCGAGTCATATTTTGAACTGCCTTTCACCCAGTTATACTGGTCTATAAGATCTATGCTGCTGCCTTTACTATCTGTACTTTCTTATCCTCCTCCGAAAGCTGACTTGTATCATAGCATTTCAACAGGATATGCAGGCATCGTTGGTTCGTATTGTAAACATTATTATGGAAGTCCTTATGTCGTTACCGAGCACGGGATTTATACAAGAGAGCGTGAGGAAGAAATTATTAAATCAGATCAAATTAAAGGACCGCTGAAAACGCTGTGGATTAAATATTTTCATAGTTTATCAAAAGGTGCCTATGCATCAGCAAATCAAGTCGTTACATTATTCAATGCAAATAGGGAAATCCAGGTTGAAATAGGCTGCCCGGAAGAAAAGACATGTATCATACCCAACGGTGTATTCCTTGATGATTATTTAGACTTACCGCAAAAGACCGGAGGGGACAAACAATTTGTAGACATTGGGGCTGTAGTCAGAGTAGTGCCAATTAAAGATATAAAAACGATGATTCAAAGCTTTGCTATTGTGAAAAGAAAGATTCCAAACGCCAGATTTTACATCATGGGTCCAGTTGATGAAGATCAAGACTATTACGAGGAATGCTTGCAATTAGTGGATTTTTTAGGCCTTCGAGACATTCAGTTTACTGGAACGGTGAATGTTAAAGAATATATTGGAAAAATGGATTTACTGGCTCTTTCAAGCATCAGTGAGGGACAACCGCTTGTCCTGCTTGAAGGTATGGCAAGTGGAAAACCGTTCGTCTGTACAGATGTAGGAAGTTGTAAAGAGCTATTGTATGGCAGGGAAGATTCATTTGGTCAGGCTGGATATGTAGTCTCAGTTATGGATTCTGTTGGAATGGCAACCGAAATCATAAGACTTGCAGAAAACCCTCTTCTCCGAGCAAGAATGGGAGAAAGTGGACGCTTGCGTATAGAGGCCCACTATTCATGGAAAGATTTCATTGAGCAGTACCGAAAAATTTATGGAAACAGGGGTTATTTGAATGGCGGGGATAGGATTCCAACTCAAAAAATTAGTGGATAATAATAATTATGGTGGTCTCAGAGCTTTTGCTTATTCTTCTGTTATCATTTCTGGTCCATTGATTTTATGTATAATCCAGTTACTGATTGGCCAAAAGCTATTAATGGATTCAGGATCAACCTTCTTGGAACGTGAACTCTTGTTAACCGGGACAATGTACAGCTTTGTATTTTCACAAGTAATAACCGGGGGTTTCTTAATGGTTGTTACAAGATATGTATCTGATCAAATCTATTTAGAAAAGGAAGAAAATATTCTTTCCTCACTCTTTGGTGTCATAGGGATTATCGTGTTAATTGGAGGCTTGGCTGCAATTGCTTTTTATGCCATATCCCCATTAAGTATGCCCTTTAAAATAGTTGCCTATCTGTTTTTTATGGAATTGCTGATAGTAAATATACTGGCGATTTATATTTCTGCAGTTAAGAAATATATGCAAATCGTTAAGGCATATGGATTGGGGGCTCTCACGGCAGGTATTACAATGTGGCTTTGCTTACAGATAGTGGATTATCTAAAAGCTGAGCATGTGATGGCTTGTATGGCTGCAGGATTTATCGTGGCCATTGTTTTCCTCATAAACAGTATCAAAGAACGCTTTCCTAAAGCCAATAAAAACTGCTTTGATTTTCTGTCCTACATACAACAATACCCATCACTATTTTTAATTGGTTTGTTTTACTCCCTATCATTGTTCAGCCATATTTTTATTGTCTGGGGAAGCAATCTTCAAGCGGTAGTTGGTAATACGTTTGTAATGGCTCCATTCTATGACGTACCAGTCTTCTATGCTTATTTATCTATTATTCCTGCGATGGTTATGTTTGTTGTTTCAATGGAAACATCGTTTTATAAAGTTTATAAAAGGTACTATGAAAAAGTAAGCGGAGAATATTCTTTGAGCCAAATAAATGAAGCGAAAACTAAAATGTTTCAAGTGTTAACCCGTGAATTAGTCATTATCATGGAATTCCAACTGTTCTTTACCATCCTGGCAATTGCTCTTGGTATAACCGTCATACCATTATCAACAGAACAAATTCACATTTATAATATATTGGTAATTGGGAATTACTTCTTCATCATCATGTTTATCTTAATGCAAATCTTGCTTTATTTCGATGATCGAAAAGGTGCGCTAATTGTCATCTCCAGTTATATGGTTGTTAGTATGATGAGCATGATTGCCGTTATTCTTATAGGAGGCAATTATGGATTGGCTGGTTTCTGCTCAGGATTAACTGGTCTGATTATCGCCTTTTGGAGAATTTATCATTATGGTAAAAATATAGAGTACTATACGTATTGTACTCAACCACTGTTTGCCAGTGAAAAAATCAGCTTTTTAACCAGGGTGGCAAATCGAATGAATGAGATTAATGGAGAGGGGAGGGGAAATTAATTTTCCCCCTGTCTCTTTATTCAGGTTTATGTATAAACTCTTTTAGGCTTTAATACATAAGAGAATGAAGGGGAACATGGAGTGAATAAATATATGATTTTCGTAATTAGTGCTGCAATTCTAATTTTGGTATTTATATATCATGGCCAGAAGTTCAATTATGAAAAGGAAGGTGAACCCATCATTAATCCGTTTATGGGATTTGCACCTCCTGCAGAGGGTGGACCATACAAGCAAGCCCATTCACTCGTTTATGCTAATTTTACTTGGAAGGAGCTTGAGCCGGAAAAAGGAGTTTATGACTTCGATAAAATAGAAGAAAAATTTAAATTTGACTATTGGGAAATGGATAATAAGAGATTGATATTCCGGGTAGTCTTAGATTATCCTGGAAAAGCGGGCCATATGGACATACCCGAATGGCTTTACCGTGAATTAGATGCAGATGGTGAGTGGTATGAGCATGAGTGGGGCAATGGTTTCAGCCCTAACTACAATAACCCAAAACTAATAAACTATCATGAGAAGTTAATAGAGGTATTGGCTGAACGATATAATCAGGATTCTTTCATTGCATTTATAGAATTAGGGAGTTTAGGCCATTGGGGGGAATGGCATACTTTGCAGGAGGATGGGGTTTATATTCCTTTTCCAAAGCTGTCAATTGCTGAAACTTATGTTAAGCATTATACAGAGCGTTTTACAGACAAGATATTATTAATGAGAAGGCCCCATCAGATAGCTTCTGATAATAATATGGGATTGTACAATGATATGTTCGGTCGGAGGGATCACACCATAGATGAATTTTATAGCTGGGTCACCAATGGATATACATTTTGGTTAACCGGTGAAAAAAACCCATCCATGATCGATTCCTGGAAGACTGCTCCAATAGGTGGTGAATTTGCACCAACCGTTGAATGGGGGGATTATTTCTCCTCCAGTTCAATTTCTGAAACCATCGAGCAGTTGAAAGCAACACATATTAGCTGGCTCGGTCCAAGTTCGCCAGCGTATTATAGTCCTAATGAAAAATATCAAAAAGGAATCAATCGCTTTTTAAAGAAAATTGGGTATCACTTCCGGTTAACTGAAGTGGGTTATAAAAAGTCTGCTGAGGCAGGGGCAGAGCTGTCACTTGAAATGGAGTGGGAAAATAGCGGAGTAGCTCCATTTTATTTTGATTGGCCATTGGAAATATCCCTTGCAAACACGGAAGGAAACATTATCTATAAAGAAACTGCGTCAGCAGATATACGAGAGTGGCATCCAGGTCGGCATTCAATTGAAGAATTTATTTCAATCCCTCATGATTTAAAGAAAGGAATCTATCAGGTTAATGTAGCTATACTTGACCCAGAGCTTATGGAACCAGCAATTCATTTGGAAATGGAAGGAGAGAGGGATGATTTGAGGTACACGATAGGGGAGTTAAGGATCAGATAGAAATCGTGCTTTTTCTTGTCGACGTGAAACATAAAATCTTCCCATTTGTAAAGTGCTTCCTTTCAAGAAGAAAGTGAATATAAAATAATTTATGCAGCTTGAGCCCTGAATTGCCGAGAGTTCAAGCCACTCCATTTTTCCTGATAGTTCTCTCTAATTATGAGATGAAATATATCTTTCTAATTTTTCTTAAAACCAGACGATTCATTAGCCTATCTTAGATAATTCCGGAACCTGCTTTATAGGCCCTTGGCTACCCCATTAAGAATTAATTGGCTGTTTTAATAGTAGTTGGGTTCTTGGGTTTTATTCTTTTAAACTTATATTTCTCATAAAAACTCCCCAATTGAAAGACAGATTTTCTTTTTTAATCTGCCTGCCTATTGGGGAGCGCATTGACTACAACTAACTAATTTTACCTTTGTAAATTGGGTTAGTTGTAGTCAGTATTTAATTAGCATTTGTTTTTCGTGCAAGTACTGGTTTGAAGACAGACAGTACATACATCACTAAACCTGCAATACCAATTCCTAAAATAGTGTTAAATGATTGGCCAGTGTAAAAGCCGCTGCCGAAGTAGAAAATTTCGCGTAAACCTTCAGAGGCAAAGCGGATTGGAACCCACGGGCGAATAAAGTTTACAAAGAAATCAGGTAGCATTTCTTTTGGTGTCATTAAAACACCCATACCTAATAACATGACAACCATGAATAAAGTAATGGCTGGTTTACCAATCCATGCAGTTACTCCGGAAACTAATAAGAAGAAACAGAAGGCAGCAAACGATACGAACGAACCAACCAAGAAGTAGCTAGGCATATTAATACCAGCGATCAAACCAAGCGTTGCAACGGTAAAACCAGAGAATAGGGCAATAATGATGCCGAATAATGCTTGACCTCCCATTAGGTGTAAGGCTTGTTTACGTGTTAATAATTCTTTTTTCAAAATATTAGATGATGCTAAAAATACAATGAAGCCGCCGATTAGGGCACCTACCCAAGCAGGCACTGCCATTAAGGTTGGAGCACTTCCGTTTGCAGTTGAGGCTGTAACGGCATTGAATACTTCTTCCTCAGCAACAATCGGATTTACAAGCACAGCTGCTTTGTTGGCTTCTATTTGTTGACCGTCCATCTGAGCAACAAAATTTGAAGAGTATTGGTTGTTTAATTGGCTAATTAAAGCTGTTAAAGCAGTCTTCGCATAGTTTGCACCAGTTATGTTATAACCTTGGTTAATATAGACCTGTAAAGTTGCTGGAGAGTTGTTTGTTATCGCATTTTGCAATGTATCATTATAACCTTTAGGAATGACTAAAGCTGCGTAATACTCTTTATCATCAAATAATGCTTTAATATTTTCTTGCTTTTCATTTGTAAAAGCTAACATTGGTTCACCGCCGTCAGTCCCTTTACTCATTTGTTCTACTGCTGATTTCACGGCGTCTACATGTTCGCCTTCATCATTTACAATTAGCGCTACCGGTAAATTTTTCACCTGTGGATTGCCTTGCGCAAATAAGTTTAAGGAGAAAAGAGCAATAATTAATATAACTGCAATAGGAGCAGCCCATGCTAATTTTTCTTTAAATAATCTCAATCAATTTCTTCCTTTCTTATTAAACAACATATTGTTCAGTAATATTAATTCATTTTATAATCAGGGTGTAAACAGAAGCAATGAACAAAAGTGAACATCTTGTTCACTTTTTTGAAATAGAGGGATTTTTGTGAGTATTTATGAAGAAAAAAACCGTAAAACAAAACAACTTATTCAAAGATCATTTTTGCGAATTTTAGAGAATAAGCCGTTTGAAGCAATTACGATCGGAGATATTGCAAAAGAAGCACATATAAACCGAGGAACATTTTATTTACACTATCTAGATAAATTCGATTTGCTTGATCAAATCGAACAACAATTGTTTAGAGATTTAGGAAATCATATTGACCTATTACAATCACGATATTCATCTACATATACATTTGAAAAAGAACAAGAGCGATTAGCTGCTTCTTTATTCAGCTTTATAAAAATGCATGCTCCATTATTAAAAATATTTTTAAGCAATCATGGCAGAGCAGGTTTTCACCTTCGATTTAGAGATGCCTTTACAGAAAAGGTTCGTATTAATTTAGAAAAAAACGAAAGTATTAAAGCTAGGTTAAATGCGCCTCTGGAATATTTCTTATCATTTATAACATCTGCTTTTTTAGGATTAATCGAACAATGGATTCAAAATGATTTAGATAAAACGCCTGAAGAAATGACAGTCTTATATATTGATATTATTTCGTTTATTCAGAATAAATAATGAGACTTTTAAGAAGCGGGACCCAGATTAACTGATTCTTGTGTCTGGATAAATACCAATTGATATTAGCCAAGATTATTGGCTTTTTTATCATCCATCCAAATACGAAAGAGCGAACGTCTGTTTTGAGCGAAAATGTGTTCGTAGCTCTAATTATCCCCTATAATGGAAATCATGGTTGGTTAAGTAAAGTCACCATAGAAGAACATAACGGAGGATTAGGATGGCAAACGGGAAAGCACATAAGAAAATTAATCTGATATTTTTAGCGATTGGAATTGGGGCAGTGTTGATTAGTTCTCAGCACTATGTGCATGGGATTTCTGTGATTATAGGTTATCTCTTCGGTACCTATTGGATGAACCCTGATTTGGATATAAAAAGCACCCCGTATCGGAGATGGGGATTCTTACGGTTTATGTGGATTCCCTACCAAACATTGAAGCATCGCTCCATCTGGACTCATGGATATGTAATCGGGGATATCATACGATATTTATACTTGATGGTCTTGATCATGTTAGGGGCAGGATTGATGAGTATGCTTACAGGTGTGCCATATGAAACGTATATCGACAACTTGGAGGAGATCTTCATCCAGCATAAATTATCTATTCTATCTTTCATTGTTGGGAATGTCCTTTCATCAACCGCTCATATTTTGACCGACCATGCTTCAACCACACTTAAAAAGATCTTTTAACCAAAATCCCTTTTCTCCTGGTAGAAAAGGGATTTCTGGCATTTAATGATGGTTTATCTTTCGTTGAACTTTAAAAGGCTTTCACATATGCTGCGTCAAACAATCATTCTTCAAGAACTACAAAATTTATATAAAATGTTTTTATAGGCTTTGTAAAAACCTTACTGAAAGAACACTCCAACGAGCTAGCTTAATAAAGCGAGAGGCAAAATCAAATCAATGATTTTGCCTCTTCCATTAATCACACAATACTTTTACTACTGCTTTTTTTACAGCTTGTGGTTGCTTTACACAAACACCTGGCATATGAGCATCTTGCGGCATAAACACAGCAAAACATCCTTCTTTCACGATTAAGTGATTACCCTCACCATTCAGGAACATAACATCGTTTTCTTTTTGTTCTTCTACGACTTCTGTTTCTTCTTTATTTGTATAAACCATTCTTTCTTCGCCTTTAATGACGTATTGGATATCTGTATATGTATAGTGAGCTTCCAAGCGGCAGTCTTCAATAAGCTTTGTTTCATACTCTTGAATCATGACAAAGACCTTGTCATTCTCAATTTCATACTTACCTACCGGCAAAGCCTGCAAATCATTTTCTAGTAAAAAAGAAAAGGCTTTCTTTAATCTTGGATGCACTCCATCATATAATGGAGCATTTGATAATTGATCAATAATCATAGATGTTTCCTCCAATAAACGATTTATCTTCTTATACAAGTATATAAAATAGTAACATATCCAGTAATAGTGAAACAAGAACTTGTATACCAGTCTGGTTTATATGATACGAAATACGGAAGGAAAAAAACTTTAACTTCCTTTTTCTGGATATATAAGTTATATAAAATATATAGAAACTGTATAATCAAAGGGCTAAAGATGATTCAAACAATGTGAAAATATAATGGACCAAATTGCATGAAGGTTAGAATGTAGCTGGAATCCAGATAATCATAGAGGGGGAGAATTATGTATGGAAGATTTGAACATTAGAATAGTAGAGTTAAAGTGGAGTCCTTTTGAATATGGTCTAAAGCAAAGTGAAGAGATTAAGTCGACACACCTCGCTAACCAAATTCGTTTACCGAGGATTTAAGTACAAATTCAAACACCAAGAAAGCAAAAGAGATACTGAAGGACATCTCTCCCACTCTTTTAGAGGAACTTAGAGGACTAGCAGAAGGAATGGGCATGGAATTAGAGACGATAATCCGACTTTATAGCGGTTATGATGTAGATTTTCCGGCAATGGGATGTACGGCTCTAATAAATGAAGAATATTATGTACGAAATTATGATTTTAGTCCGGAGTTGTATGATGCAAGACTTGTATTTTCCAAACCGGCCGTTGGCTATGCCAGTGTTGGTTTTAGCCAGCAAGTGATTGGTAGACTTGATGGGATGAATGAAAAAGGGCTCGTAGTTGGATTACATTTTGTCAACAGCGAGCATAAAGGAGAAGGATTTCTTGCGACGACCATTGTGAGAATACTATTAGAACAGTGTGCTAATATAGAAGAAGCAATCGACCTCATTTCAACACTTCCCCATGGATATTGCTATAATTATTCGATAACAGATCAAAGTGGAAGGGGTATTGTAGTGGAAGTCTCTCCCGAGAAACAGATTGTGACCTCCAGAACTCCTAACATATGTACCAATCATTTTGAAACAGAAGCATTACGAAACCAAAATAAGCAAGAGATACAAGGATCCATAAATCGTAAAGAGTATCTCAGCAATTTATTATTAGAGAAACCAACACCCATGTCTGCTTATAATTATTTTAATAATGGCAATTCTCCTTTATTTTTTAAATTCTATAAAGAATTTTTTGGTACGCTTCATACAGTTGTTTATTCACCAAAGGAATTAAGCCTGATGATTGGGGTAGGGGAGAATAGTAAACCAATGGAATTTTCACTGAGAAGATATATGGATGGAACTATAAGTCTTCCTAAAGTGATAAAGGGAAGAATAAATCAAGTATTATAGAATACAATTCACATATACCCATTCTCTGTGTAATGGTAATGGTTGAACTATAAAAAATAATGAGGCTGGCCTGCCAAGTATCAGTTTACTCGTTCTATGTCAGTTCTGGCTCGCCGCCCATATTTCACGGGACATCAGCAGTTATCTAACTCACAATCAATAAAGTTTTTAAATTTCCTATTATAACCAATAATGGTTGTGGTATGCTAAGAGGTAATTAAAATAATATCTGAAGATTTTCAGGAGAGGTTCATAGCGGATACCCTCTATAAAAAACTATGGATACATGTCAATCTCGCCATGTCCATATAGTGGACGTGGCTTTTTTGACTTTCTTAGTAGTTATTTTTATAGAAAAAGAGTATCGCCCTCCTTGAAATGATTAGATATCTAATTCAAGGAGGGTTATTTATGTCTGGTCGTCATCAAACAGAAGGGTTAGAGGATTTAACATTATTGGGAAATCAAAATGTGAAGTATGCCTTTAATTATGCACCGGAAGTATTAGAGTCTGTCGATAATTTACATGCAGACCGAGATTATTTTGTGAAGTTTAATTGCCCTGAATTTACAAGTCTTTGCCCAATTACTAAGCAACCGGATTTTGCAACCATGTATATTTCCTATATTCCAGATAAAAAAATTGTGGAAAGTAAGTCACTAAAAGTGTATTTATTTAGCTTCCGCAATCATGGAGATTTCCATGAAGACTGTGTAAATATCATTATGAATGACTTAATTAAACTGTTGGATCCACGTTATATCGAGGTGTGGGGTAAATTTACTCCACGTGGGGGAATATCAATCGACCCTTGGTGTAACTATGGCCGAACTGATACGAAATATGAAGAAATCGCTCATTATCGTTTAATGAATCACGATTTATATCCGGAAACAGTTGATAATCGCTAACTGTTAGGACAATTCAATAAAATCCTTGTCTTCCAAGGGAGAGGTTGTTAGCGACCCTCTATAAAAAACTAAGATGAACAGCGCATCTTCTTAGTGCTGTTTTTTCATTGGAAAGGAGAATGAACATTGAAGCAAGAAAAAGCATTAGTCGTGTTTAGCGGGGGACAGGATAGTACGACCTGCTTGTTTTGGGCATTAAAAAAATTTAAAGAGGTAGAGGTTGTAACATTTAATTATGGACAACGGCATGTATTTGAAATTGAATGCGCTAAGCAGATCGCTAATGAATTAAACGTCCATTATCACATTTTAGACATGTCGTTACTTAATCAACTCGCTCCAAATGCATTAACACGCGCTGATATTGAGGTGAAGGAAGGGATGGATGATGAGTTGCCATCAACATTTGTACCAGGTCGCAATTTATTATTTTTATCTTTTGCAGGTATATTAGCGAGACAAATTAATGCAAAGCATATTATTACAGGTGTGTGTGAAACTGATTTTAGCGGATATCCTGATTGTCGTGATATTTTTATAAAATCTTTAAATGTCACGTTAAATTTATCGATGGATGAAGGATTCGTTATATATACCCCTCTAATGTGGTTGAACAAAGCAGATACATGGGCATTGGCAGATGAATTAGGTGTATTTGATTTTGTAAGAGAAAAGACGCTAACCTGTTATCACGGGATTAAAGCGGATGGCTGCGGTGAATGTCCCGCTTGTAAGCTTCGTCTACAAGGAATGCACACATATTTACATACAAAAAAGAATATGGGGGATTAACATGATACGCATTTTATTTTATTTACTGTCCATTGTAACAGCCAATGTTTTGACAGCCCGATTTGCGCCACTAGAATTTTGGATATTCATTATTCCTATGGGCTCGTTCTTAATTGGTGCAACATTTATCTTTCGCGATTTAGTCCAAAATAAATTTGGTCGTAAGAGGACATATGGATTTATTTTCTTAGCTTTAGTAGTATCAGCAGTTGTATCCTATTCATTAGGAGATACGCTCATTATTGTTGCAGCTTCTACACTATCATTCTTGATCGCAGAAACCTCAGATACAGAAATTTATACCCGTTTAAAACTGCCGATGGTATGGCGTGTCTTTTATAGTGGAGTTGTTGGAGGTTTATTAGATTCAGTAGTATTTGTCATTGTAGGCCTAAGTCCAATTGGGGCAGGATATGTTCCTTGGGCAGCTGTACCAGCAGCTATTATTGGGCAAATGATTGTGAAAACGATCATGCAAATGATTGGCGCTTTTGTATTAGGACAAGGCTTGGCCTACAAAGAGAAGCGTCTGTCCAAAGCATCCTAATGATTACTTGGATTTAATGGCTCCTACTATTTCAGATAGTATAAAGAGTAACTTAGTTCATTCTGTACCGGCAATTTAAGTCATATGATGTGGGTGGGGAGGAAAGTGAACCTACATCGTTTTCCTTAAGAAAATAGGTTGAGGAGAATTTGATAATCCCTGGAGTAAATAAAGCAGGTTTAATCAAGGGAAATAAGTTTCTCGGAACTAATTATAAAGAAATGACAAAAGCATTTGAATATATTCAAATGCTTTTGTTGAAGATGTTGAAAGTCCTCTATTATTTATTTTTACAGTGCATGGAAGCTACGTAACCAAACGTCATGCCTGGTCCCAGTGTTGCGCCTGGCCCTGGGTAAGAATGACCCATAATCGAGGATGAACAGTTACCGCAAGCGTATACATTTTCAAATACAGTACCGTCTTCTTTAACGACCCTTGCTAATTCGTCCGTCACTACACCACCCTTAGTACCGATATCACCTGGGTACACTTTCATGGCATAATAAGGAGCCTCGTTGATTTCAAGTAGATTAGGATTTGGTAAAGAAGGATCCCCATAATACCGATCATGCGGTGTTTCTCCTCTATGGAAGTCTAAATCCTTACCATTTCTAGCAAATTCATTAAATCTATCCATGGTTTTACCTAAATTTCCTTTTGGTATATTCAATAAACCTTCTAATTCCTCAACTGTATCTCCCTTCAACACCACACCATTGTCATAGTATGCTTGAGGAAAATCTTGCCCTGGGAAAAGACCGGTAAAGATATATCTCTTCTTAGCTCGACCATCTAAAATAATCCAGGAAGTGATAGCTTTACCACCTGTTTTTTCATTATGTTCATACATTTTGTCGACGAATTCATGGTAAGGAGTCGGTTCATTAATATATCGGTTTCCATCTTGGTCAACAATAATCATATTTGGGAGTCCTCTATCAGCAACTAAGAAAAAGGGCATTCCCAAATGATTAATAACAGTAGGTGCACCCCAAACTCTGTCCATTAACCCAAACTTCGCATTTAATTTAGCGAACGGTTCAATAATATCGCCTGTTTGTCCTTTTGGTGAGCTTGTCCAATTGACATCTTGAGGACTAGGAAGATATTTCTCTCTCTTTTCTTGATCTCTGGAAAATCCACCTGAACCAAAGATCAAGCCTTTATTAATTTTAATTGTGACTTGTTTGCCATTCTTGTTTACGGTTAGACCTGTAACTTTGTCGTTTTCGTATATAAAATCAACAAATGGGGAATCAAGCCAAATTTCTCCGTTTAAATCTTTATAAGTTAGAGCCAATCGTGCTATTAATGCTCTTCCTAAAGCAGCATAATCCTTTTTAAATACTTTATGTTTAATTAATCGCCATCCTAGTGTTAAAGAGGCTCTTTTTCCTGCCCAGGACCTGGTGATCATGTTCACTTTAACAAAATCTTGACCTGTCATAACAAAACCTTTTGTATCCATTACAGGAGGTACAAGTTTGCTCTTCCAATCTTGTAATTTATTTAAATCAATCACTTTAGGTTCGATTGACCGGCCGATTCCTTTTCCACCCGGATGTGTTGGATAATAATCAGAGTAATTATTTGCATAGGAGAATCTCATATGTGGACTCAAATTATGCATATAATCTAACATTTCGATTCCTTTTTTCAAATAGGTCTCTTTAATGGTATCACTTACTAAAGCACCGACAGTTGAATCCAAATATAATTTAGCTTCTTCAAAACTATCGGCAACACCCGCCTCAACTAAATATCGATTATTTGGAACCCATACACCGCCACCTGATAAAGCGGAAGCTCCTCCAAAATGCTTTTCTTTTTCGATTAGTAGTGTATCTAATCCTTCTTTTTTGGCCGTAATGGCAGCCGAAAAACCTGTCGCACCAGAGCCGACTACTACAACATCATACTCGTAATCCCAACCCATTTAAAAATCCCCCTTCGAGTAGTCTTTCTCTCAAAATAACAAAACTGTAAAATGTAAACTTTACAACGATGAATATTCAGATAATTTAATTTTACAGTATTTAACAGGGAAATGAAAGTACAATAATATTTGGAAATATTTATAATCTCACAAAACTATAGCAGGCTGAATTTAGTAATATTTAATAGATTAAGTAAAAATAGAAATCTGGAAATGTTCAACCATTAAATAAACTTTATATAATATATAAATATAATAAAATGATATAAAATGAAAGCAAATAATTGGTAGGTGTGAAAGAAATGAAGTGTGAAAGCTGTAATGGAACAAATATGAATGTTGTATTAGAGCAACAATCAGGAAAAATGCAGGTGCATAAAACAGGTATTTTGGCTAGAATGGGTCGTCTCTTCTTAATTTTATGTACAGCTGGATTGTGGATACTAGTGCCAAAAAGAAAAGAACATGGTAAAACAAAATATAGTAGTAAACGTGTAGCTCTGTGCCAAAGTTGCGGACATAAACAATATTTAGAATAAATTCTAAAGCATCAAAAGATGTTTTTGATTAAGGTCTTTCTGTTTTAAATAAAAGCAGTAGTTGAATAATACAGCCACTTCCTTTATGGAGGTGGCTATTTTCATACCTCAGATTAGGCAAACTTAATGAATATCAAACCGGTACATCTAACTAATTCATACCATATACAGGGCAGATAGAAGTCATCTTTTTCACCCCATATTGTCTACTAATCATATATCCACATTTCATTTTCTCTGTAAGGCAAAAGATACTCACACCCAATTAAAGGGAGGAGTATCTTTTTGTTGTGTCGGTAGTAGTTTGGCAGAGTTCAAGCGCTGCCGGATGGCTATGCCAAACCATGCGGCCAGGAATGCTTTAATGATGCCGACTGGCAAGAAGGGATAAACGCCTGTCACCAGTGCTTCATTCCAGGAGAGTTCTGTAAATAGTTTTAACCAGATCGAGCCCACAGCTAAGGTGATACACATTCCTATAAGGTTAGCTATAAAGGCTTGACGGTATGTATACGATGTTTTTTCTAACCATAACCCGATCAGGAATGCTGTAGGGATGAAGCCGATTAAGTAGCCACCTGTTGGGCCAAATAAAATGCCGAACCCGCTTGTGAATTGAGAAAAAACTGGTAAACCTATAAGGCCAAGTGTTAAATACACCAATACGGTAATCATGCTATGTCTGGAGCCTAAGATGGTTGCCACAATCCCGATGGCTAATGTCTGTCCTGTGATAGGAATCAGAGGTAAAGGAATCGTTATTTGGGCTAACAGACAGATGATGGATGCACACATAGCCACCAGAACTAGGTTTTTCGTTTTGTTTTGTGCCATAAATTCTCACCTCAGCCAAAATATAAGTAAACTAATGTAAATATAAGGTTAACATATTTTAAATTAAGTGAACAAGAATTATTAGATAAAGAATAGAATTTTTTGGACTATTGAAATTATATAGAAAATTCTACCAATTTAAACCGATATAGTGATATATTTATATGTGTAAAAAGATCTAGAAATAAAGGGGGATTCATTTGAGTAAAAAAGCCATATTTATACCGATTATTACTGCTTTAATGATGTTGCTTCTCTATTATGTTTACTATTTAAAACTCGAGACAACTCTTCCTGATGATGGCTGGGGGAGATCTACTAATTTAAAAGTTTCATCAAACTTTCCTATGGATTATTACAGTTATCAAAAAGATGAAGAGTTTCACGTTTTTATGCCAGATGAGACAGACGTTTCCCATAAAGTATTCGATTCAAATTTTAACCTTATCAAAGAAGAATCCATCCAAGCTGAAGTGGCACCGGCAGAACCTATTTGGGCGTCCGCGGATCAGCTGATTTATATGGATGATGATCAATTAACCATCAACCAAGATGGAAAAGATCAGGTTATTGCTACAGGTATCAGTTCTTTTACACCTACGAATACAGGAGTTCTCTTTTGGAATCAGAATGAATTAAAACAATATACGGCAAGTACAGGTGAAACGAATCATATACATACATACGATTACCCCATTTATACAGCTCTACAAGCGGAAAACGGTCATTCTACTTTTGTAGGACTCCAAATTTCTGATATGGATATCCATTTTTATTCTTTACAAAATGATCAATCCAAAAAGATCCTCGAGTACTCAGCAAGCGGAGGAGAAAAGATTGAAAACATTGTTTATAATGCTGGAGAAAAAAAGGCTACAGCGATTATCGAAAAGTATACGATGGCACAGGGACAAAGGGCCTATCAAGCGATGGAGTTGAGTTTTGACTTGGCTACATCAAAAATGGAGAAAAATGAGAAGTATACATTCTATGATAAGACGAATGGGAATGAGTTGGACAATCCTCGCTATTTGCAAATATCCTATCAGGATGATAAACCGGCCATCTTATTTGTTGCTGAGGGCAGTCGAGTGGCAAAACGATCTGGATATAATGTCTATTATGCCACTCAGCAAAAAGGAGCCTGGGTCGCTGAAAGGAGAAGCAATACGGAAGACACTCCTGTGAGACCTCAATGGCTTGGTCAGACTTATTTAACGTGGCAAACATTTGATGGGAAGGAATATGTGTTGAATGGTACAACAAATAATGAACGATATATTGAATCATCACAACAAATAACCAAAGATGATTACATCTCAGCTCTATATTATTCTATATCAGGCATATTCAGCGGCTTTTTTATGTTAGTGCTGGGGATGGTATGGCTTGTGCCTCCGCTGGTCTTTTACGGAATCCTGTCGTTTATCAAGAGTGATATTTTTGAGAGGAATGAACGCAGGTGGGTGGAACCCGTAGGAATTCTCCTTTATGTAGCTACGATGATTTATATGCTGAATGTGGTCTTATCCGAAAGTTCATTCTTTGCGGCTCCGTCTTATCTTAACTTCGATGGTAGTTTGATCGTATGGCCATTATTCATCAGTATTCTGACTTATATAATCTATCGATGGGTTATGAATCAGGATACAGGCTTATTTGCTGGCTTATTTTACTATATAGGCTATAATTTATTAGTTATGACCTGTTTATTTGGGCCATACTTATTGTAAATACTGTTTAGAAGAATACCAGGCAATCCTGAAGCGATTGTCTGGTTATTTTGTCTTACGGAAGAGCTTGAAGACTTGAAATTAAAAAATCCTTTAAATTAAAACGCTTAGAGGGAGATTTCGTCACCCGAATGGTATAAATCAATATAGTAGAAAGGCAAATCAGGATTTTTTTGTATTATATGTGTACATATGTTGTAATGGCTTAAAAATTCATCGAATAAGAGAAGTTCAGGTGAATGAAAATCATACACGGTTAAAAAGTATTCCATCATTTCAAGAGTATCTGGATCATCCAATAACCCATGGATATCAAGAGGCACTTCGAATTTTTCATAAAGAGATTCCAATCCAAAATCGGAAAAGAGTAAAGCGATTTGTCTTCTGTACATGATTCCACCTCCATTAGTAGTATGATGGATCGTTTAGCCTTTCAAACAGGGAATCTTAAATTATTTAAAGATAGGATGGGTGAGAAAGTGTGACAAACGGTATGAATCAGGAGATTGAAGAAGAGAAACTACGGCTGGAGTTCATCAAAAGATATATGCAGGTTGTGATTGAAACAGCTGAAACGAATAAAGAACAATTTATGCAAAAAATGAAGGATATCTTTGAAGATGCAGACTGGGTAGAGAGCGCGGGGTATTCACAGCTTTTAACAAGCGCCAGCTTTTATCAGCTATCTCGATCTGAACTGGAAAGTCTGACAAAGGCAATACCAAAGCCATATTTTGCACGGGTGGATTTCACTTCACGGGAAGCGTTGGATAAGGAAAAACTTTATTTTGGAAAAACCTCCTTGTTCCAGAGGGATAATCAGGAGCAATTGATTATCGATTGGCGTTCGCCTATTGCTAACTTATATTATGAAGGCCGCCTGGGAGATGTGAGTTACACGTCAGAAGGCGAAACCTATGACGGCACCATCAGTTTGAAACGACAATTCATGATTGAAAATGGTGAGTTGCTGGATTTACGGGATATTGATGTGACAACAGTGGATGAATTATTACAGGAGTCTCTTGCCGGTAGTTCTGCCAATCGATTAACAGAGATTGTCGCAACGATTCAGGAGGAACAGAATCAAATCATACGAGCGGATTTAAATAAACCTATTATCGTCCAGGGGGCTGCAGGAAGCGGGAAAACAACGATTGCTTTGCATCGGATTTCTTATTTTTTGTATCACTATAAAGATGTTTTTGAACCGGAACAATTATTAATTTTAGCGCCAAGCTTTTTATTTATTGATTACATTTCAGAGGCTCTTCCGGAACTGGGAGTGGAGAAAGTAAGACAAAGAACCTTCCATGGATATGTGGAAGAGGTATTAGGGAAGAAAATTAAATTAGCTGAGGATACCAAGCTGCATGACTTCCTAATGGATAAACAAATAGTGCATTTATCAAGCTTGAAAGGTTCCTCTCTTTTTCAGAAGGTGCTGGACCATTATGTAGAAGAAATCAAAACTGGCTTAATGGTTCATGAAGATTTTCGGGTCGATAAGTTTAAACTGTATACAGCAAAACAGTTTAATCATCTTTTCTATAATGAATATACTTATTTGCCTCTCTATAAACGGATAGAAAAATTGAAAAAGGTCTTACAAAACCAAGTGCGCCTCAATAAAGATAAAATGGTGAAAAAAGTTGTTCAGCATTATGATGTGAGAATAGAAAGGGCCCTCAACTGGAAGGGCGATGAGAAAAAGCGGAAACAATACATTTCGCTTGCTTTGGATAAAAAAGAGGCAAGAATCAATGAACTTCAAAAGGAAATCAAAAAAGCCGTCCAGAATTACATGAGCTATTGTGATAAGAAAGATATATGGACGCTTTATAAAGCGTTGTACAGTGATGCGGACAAGCTTGTACAATACTCTGATCAAACGCTCAGTAAAAAAGAAGCGGAAGAGCTTTGCAAAAGCAGTCAACGCATCTTTTCTAAGAAAAAGTATGAGCTTGAAGACTTGGGACCTATTCTGTATTTATATGCAAAAATTTATGGAGTTCAGCCGGAGAAAAAGGCGAAGAATGTGGTCATTGATGAGGCGCAGGATTATAGTTTTATGCAGTTGCAAGGGCTTAAAACGGCTCTTGAAACAGATATGTTTACCCTTGTTGGTGATTTGGCGCAGGGCATCCATTCATATAGAGGGATAACGGATTGGCAAGAAGTAAGACAGGCCATCTTTCCAAGAGCCATTTATCGCGAGTTGAAAAAAAGTTACCGAACAACTGTAGAAATTATGAATGAAGCCAATCAATTATTAAAACTGCTTTCCGCCTCATTTCCAGAAGTTGAGCCAATTATTCGGCATGGTGAACCACCGGTATTTATGGAAATAACCTCTGATGAAGAATGGGCTCGCCAGATTTCTGAGAAGTTAAATCAATTGAAGGAAGAAAAATTAAATACATTTGCCATTATTACAAAAACAGATGAAGATGCGGCTATTGTGTACTCTATCCTTCAAAAGCACACAAATTTAGACCTTTATTTACTAGAAGAAACGACCTCGATTCCGAAGGATAAACTAGTGATTGTACCGTCATATTTAGCGAAAGGTTTGGAGTTTGATGGCGTATTTGCTGTTACCTATAATGAAGTTTACTCAGCAAACCATGAGATTGATATTAAACTATTGTATGTAGTCATGACCAGAGCTCTTCACCGTCTGATTTTAATGGGAAAACAAAAACGGGCATTTATTCTCTGACACTTGTTAGAGATATTTGTCCGTTTTTCTTTGATTTATGGGAAAATGCTCTTCTCCATATAGGTAACCTCGTTATAAGTAGTGTAAAATGGATAAGTAGATTGACTAGTGGGGAGGTTGAAACCGGGCATGAACAGGACGGTACTAGAGATTAAATCAGTCAGCAAGCAACTAGCTGGTTCTGATATTCTAAAAGATATCAGTTTCACGATAGAAGAAGGAGAAATTTTCGGTTTAATTGGACCCAACGGAGCTGGAAAAACAACGTTAATTCGCATGATTTGCGGACTGATGAAGAAAAATTCCGGCGAGATTCGAATCATGAATCAGGAAGTAGGAACATCTTTTGTGCAGGCTATTCAGCATGTAGGAGCAATTATTGAAAACCCATCCTTTTATAATGATCTGACTGGCTGGCAAAATTTGAAATTATATGCAAATTTATATTCGAATGTTTCTTCTGATAGAATAGGAGAGGTTGTTGAGTTAGTTCATCTTTCCGAACGAATTCATGATCAAGTACATACATACTCGTTAGGGATGAAACAAAGGTTAGGAATTGCCCAAGCTGTATTACATAAACCGAAGATTTTAATTTTGGATGAACCGACAAACGGTTTAGATCCGGAAGGCATGCATGATTTGCGTAATCATCTTCTCTATTTAGCCAAAGAAGAGAACATATCTATTCTCATTTCCACCCATCTGTTATCGGAGGTTGAGATGCTCTGTGATCGAATTGCAATTATTAAAGCAGGAGAATTGCTTGAGGTGACAAGCGTGAAGACTGATCATTGTACGCTCGTGATTGAAGTTGATGATGTGCAACTTGCTTTGAAAGTATTAAAGACTGATTTTGATATTTTATCACATACCGAAAGCCAAATCCGGGTATCTGTTGAAAAGAAGGACATCCCCTTGCTTAATGAAAGACTGGTTCTGAATAAAGTGAGTGTGTATCAGCTTGCGTATGGACAAAATCAGTTGGAAAATACCTTTTTACAGACCATTTCAAAGAGGGAGGTCGAAATATCATGATGTCATTACTCTATAACGAGCACTACAAACTCGCAGGCATGAAAATGGTCAGAATCTCTTTCTTGGTTATGCCTTTGTTGATTTGCCTAATGCCATTCTTTTTTACAAAATTAATCAAAGGAACCGACGGAAATGTAATCGATTTTATGTCTGTGTTATCCAACTTTCTGATTATTACCGTATTTTTAGCGATTGGTTTGGCAGGAAGCATATTGGCTAATGAATATCAAACAGGGACAATAAAATTGTTATTAATTCGTCCAAGAACAAGATCAATGGTCTTATTTGCCAAATGGCTTACAATCCAATTGTATGGTATATATTTATTAATCAGTACATTTATCATTTCCTGGATTGTCGGAGGAATTGTATACGGCTTTGGAGCAGGTGATGGATTCATGTTCCAAAAGGTATTGCTGAACTATGGAATTACCTTTTTGGAATTACTGTTGATTACTACATTTACATATGCAGCGTCTGCCGTATTTAAAAACAGTGCATTTTCAGTTGGAATTGGGTTGGCTGCTTTATTTGGCGGGAAGCTTGTAACGGAGATTTCGGAACTACTGGAACTGTCCTTCGGAAAAATACTGCTCTTTGCCAATACGCAGTGGGACCAATACTTGTTCGGTAATACACCGATCCTGCCTGGAATGTCGCCCGGCTTTTCTATTCTCATTCTAATCATGCATTTTATTTTCTTTTATGGTGTTGCCTGGTTTTTCTTTGCAAAAAGGGATGTAACAGTATAAAGTAAAGGCCTGAAAGGGTGAGAGTGATGATTATAAGTGCCAGCAGGAGAACCGATATTCCTGCCTTTTACTCTGAGTGGTTTATGAACCGAATCAAGGAAGGCTTTTATATGAAGGTGAATCCCTTTAATCGTCATCAAACAAAGAAAGTCTCTCTTTTGAAGGAGGATGTGGATGCGATATGTTTTTGGACAAAGAATCCAAAACCGATGAATCCATATATTCCTGAACTGATGGAGATGGGACACCGTTTGATGTTTCAATACACCTTAAATGATTATCCAAAAGAGATTGAACCGGGAATGCCGAGTTTATCTAACAGAATCAAAGAATTTCAGTATATATCTGAATTAATCGGGCCGGATAAAGTGATCTGGCGATATGACCCTATTGTGTTAAGCAATAAAACAAATGTGGAGTATCATATCGAGCGGTTTACTTATATAGCAGAACAACTGTCCGGGTTTACAAAACGTGTAGTGATCAGTTTTCAGGATTTTTATACAAAGACAAAAGGAAGACTGGCTAATCTTGAAAAAGAAGAAGGCTATCAATTTCAAGACTGGCTTGATCCTGCCAATCGTTCAGATTTAACTAGATTGGTCAGTATCATTAGTTCAGTTTCAAAGCAATATGGGATGATGCCGGAGACTTGTTCAGAGATGATTGACTTGGATACACACGGGATTAAACATGGGGCGTGTATTGATAAAAATTATATAGAAGAAGTATTTAACCTGCGATTATCCGGGAGTAAGGATAAATACCAGAGGGCTGAATGCGGATGTATGCAGGCAGAAGAAATGGGTTCGTATGATACATGCCCATTTGGCTGTGTGTATTGCTATGCTGTAAGAAGCCCGAAGCTGGTGCAGACAAATAGACAAAAACATGATCCAACCAGTCCTTATTTACTCCTAAATGGGTAAAATAATGATAGACTAAAGGATCGAATAAAGGAAGCGGTGAAGAGTTAATGAGTTATTTACAACCAGGTATTAAAGCAACATTAACAGTGGAAAGAGAGGTTTCATTCGGATTCTTTCTATCAAATGGAGAAGAAGATGTTTTGCTCCACAATCATGAAATCGTTGGTGAAATTGAAATCGGCCAACAAGTAGAGGTTTTCCTCTTTCATGATAAAGAAGGCCGTTTGACAGCCTCCATGAAACTTCCAACAATAACGGAAGGTGAATACGATTGGGTTCCAGTCGTGGATGTACATCCAAGCCATGGAGTCTTTCTTGATATCGGACTTCAAAAAGACTTGTTGATATCTAGTGATGATTTACCAAAATTAAAAAGTTTATGGCCAGAAGTTGGCGATCAGCTTTATGTCACACTAAAGGTTGATAATAGAGGAAGAATGTTTGGGCGTCTGGCTACTGAAACCGTTGTACAGGAACTAAGTCAGCATGCTCCTGAATCATTAAAAAACAAAGATTTTGAGGGAAGAGCGTATCGTTTATTAAAAGTAGGAACCTTTATTTTAACGACAGAAGGGTACCGCTGTTTCATTCATGAAAGTGAACGTGCGAATGAACCAAGACTAGGTGAACTAGTAAAAGGCAGAATCACAGAGGTTAAGCCGGATGGCAGTACAAATGGCTCATTGCTGCCACGTACGCATGAACGCCTTGATGAAGATGCGGAAGCAATCTTTACTTATCTGGAAAGTCGCGGAGGCAGTATGCCTTACTGGGATAAATCTGATCCAGAGTCTATCCAAAAACGTTTTGGAATGAGTAAAGCTTCTTTTAAACGTGCTCTTGGCCGATTAATGAAGGACCGCAGAATTACACAAGAGGATGGCTGGACAAAGATTACGAAACAATAGGGTGATTTAAATGAATATATTATGGGATTTTGATGGCACTTTATTTGATACGTATCCTGGATATGCAAAAATGGTCAAAAGTGCGGTAGACACAAATCTTTCTGAGGAAGAAATATTTGCTTTATTAAAGGTATCATTCGGTCATGCGTTTAATGAGCTGAAGCTTACGGAGGAACAAATTAAGCATATCCATAAGCTTGAAAGGCAGTTAAAGCCATTGGATTTTAAACCGTTTCCGGGAGTGAAAGAAGTGCTGGAGGCAGCGGATTTAAATGTAATTATGACACATAAATACCGTGAAGGTGCTGAGAGTATTTTAAAAGCAAACGGAATGGATCAATATTTCACAGAAATCGTAGCCATAGATGACGGCTATCCAAAGAAACCTCATCCGGCAAGTTATCAGTATCTGCACGATAAGTACCAGATTGATCTCGCAGTTGGTGACAGAGAGCTGGATATTTTGCCTGCGAAGAGTATTGGGGTCAAAACCTGCTTATTTCAAAACCGTACGCCCGGTGCAGATTATTATGTGGACAGCTATGCTACTTTTTTTGATATTGTTAAATAGGTAAGATTGATATTTAGTAAAATCAGACAGGTGGAGAGAAGAACAAATTGTTCTTTCCCACCTGTTTTTGCGTTTTATGGCAATATCCTACTAATTCCTTGTTGAAAATTAATTTTTAGTACAAATACTTTAATAATGAGACTCCTAGATAAGTGAAATGACTAGGTAGAAGGTTAAATAGTAATTAATTGAGCCGATTTCTTGAATAATAGAGCCAATAGCTGCAAGAATAGAGCCGATTTTGATTATAATTGAGCTGATGTACGTAATAATAGAGCGGATTCATTTTTCTACTTGATGGATTCACGTTTTGATTACGATGAAAAATTTGTAAGGTTTATCTATTTCACCGGTACTAATATACAGATAATTCCTATAATTTTACTCTTCAGAGAGAAATATCTTTACATTCTAAATAACTTATCATTATAATTTAGTTTACTAATCTATAGAAATTGAAAGAAATTTGATTACTGAAGGAGTTAGAAAGTTGAAAATAAAAGACTTTACTTTAACAGCCATTTTTTTATCTATTATTCTATTATTTGCTTTCACGCCGTTTGGGTTTATCCATTTAGGTGTCATTAAAGCGACCCTAATCCATATTCCAATCATAATCGCATCTATTATTTTAGGACCCAAAATTGGTGCTTTCCTAGGGCTTGTATTTGGATTTACCAGTATTGCGGTCAATACGATTTCACCGTCACTCTTATCTTTTGCGTTTTCGCCGGCGATTCCTGTATTAGGTACAGATCAAGGGAGTCTTTGGGCACTGTTTATTGCCCTTGTACCCAGAGTAGTAATTGGGTTTATACCTTACTACATTTTCAAAGCATTTCGTAAGGCTATAGAGAAGAGAAAGTCCATTCAAAAAACGGCTTTATTTACAACAGCCGTAGTAACAACTTTTATTCATACATTTTTGGTCATGGGTTCTATTTCTCTGTTATTCCAAGATGCCTATGCTCAAGTTATTAATGCTGGCAGCACAAGTGCCATCTATACAGCTGTTCTAACTGTATTTTTCACAAATGGACTTGCTGAAGCACTTCTAGCCGGATTGGTAACGATGGCGGTAGTACCACCATTATTAAGAATATCGAAAAGGTAATTTTTTAGTAGAATCTTTATATAAGTACATTTGTTTAATGACAAAACTAAAATTAAAAATACAAAAACTATTGTATAAAATGAACGCCAGTTTGAATAAAGTCATTCAAACTGGCGTTTTTTGCTTGCCATTAATACAGAATTGAAGAGAGTTATCATTTGAACTACTAAAAGTAAAGCAAGGGAAATGAAGTAGTAATTTTTATTTGAATTGAAATAAATATTCGAATTATTAATTTAGCCGAATTTTTAATTTAAATTGTAAAAATAATTAAAAAATATATATAATTGTTAAATAAAGAGCTTAAATTAGCTGAAAGATGAAGCTCATACTTAACATTACATAGGAAAAAATCATTATTTTAATAGTGATAGTTGCATTATTTATGGATGGGTTGAGAGAATATACAATTTGGTGTATTTACCTAAAAAGAGCACATTAAGGAATGGGTTTTTCTTATGCTACCCCTTTAAAGAATATATTGTGGTCGTACTAATACTGAGCATTATCCTTATTTTGAAAAATAATAGAGTATATAGCAAAGGGGGGAAGACTAAAAATGCCAACTTCAAAGAAAATGTCTATAGAAGTAATTATGAATATTTTTTCATTAGTAGTTCTTGCACTAGGTTTCTTACAAGTGTTCTATAAATGGAGTGTTTTAGGAGGCGATGACGTAAAGAAATTTATAGCGTTACCTCTAATAGGAGGTATAGTCTGGGGTGCTTTTACATTCATAGAAAAGTCTGATGAAAACATTAATTTACCGATATTTATAAGTGAAGATAAAGATTTAAATATTAAATATAACAGGTTGTTGATGAATAGTCTTAAAAATATAATTGTAATTGGATTGATTGCTGTAAATTGGATGGATTTAAATACTTTGCCTTAGCTTCCAATAATACAATAAAAATACTGTTAAAACGAAATAATACTCTTATTGTGACGTGTATCAATTAAATAGTGGATGTAGAGATAGCAAAAGCTTATCTCTCAGATTGTAGACAAAAAAGGAATTCAGAATGGTTCGATAGGATCCATTTTCTGAATTCCTTCTTTATTTTTGGCTTTTTCACGATGGATATAACTAACTCCATCTATTTTTTAGGCCCTATATAGTTAATTATATTTGTTAAAAACACAATTTCTTTCGTACACCGAGAAATTTGATATAGAACGCAGTGTCCTATTTTCTTCAGAATGGGTGAGACTCCTGGGGGAAGAACAAGCGTATCAAGACCCCACAGCGCTTAAGCGCGAGGAGGCTTTATGCTTGCCCGCGGAAAGCGAGCCCATTCTACAGAAAATAGTGGTAACGAAAGGAAAAAAACGTAGACAATGTCTCCCTAATATAAGGACTTTGTCTACAGTCTGAGAGAAAGCAAAAGCTGTCTCTCTTTTTTTAGAAAACAGTCAAATAAAAAGACCTGAGCCCAGTCTTCTAATGGGCTCAGGTCCTTAAATTTCGCCTAACGTTAATGTCTAACTTTCTTGGGTCAGATCATTTCAGATAGTATCAATTATTTCTTAACCGCTTCTAAATACTCATCATAGGACATTTGTTTGTCGATGATGCCATCTGGAGTGATTTCAATAATACGGTTTGCTATTGTTTGGATAAACTGGTGGTCATGAGATGTGAAGATCATGGCACCTTTAAAATTAATCATACCGTTATTGACTGCCGTGATGGATTCCAAGTCAAGGTGGTTAGTCGGTTCATC
Organism: Pradoshia sp. TA40_28; assembly: GCF_059694525.1. Lineage (NCBI taxonomy): Bacteria > Bacillati > Bacillota > Bacilli > Caryophanales > Bacillaceae > Pradoshia > Pradoshia sp. TA40_28. Next base: position 283,925 of record NZ_JCATZO010000005.1, on the reverse strand, counting down.
TAATAGAAGAACATTTGCGCCGCTTAGCATCATTTTGGATAGCATACAACGGACTTTTTCTCCACCGGATAGAACAGAAGCTTTTTTCATAACTTCTTCGCCGGAGAAGAGCATTCTTCCAAGGAATCCACGCAGGAATGATTCGCTCTCATCCTGTGGAGAGAATTGACGAAGCCAGTCCACTAACGTCATGTCATTACCTTCGAAGAATTCAGAGTTATCCTTAGGGAAATAGGATTGAGAAGTGGTTACTCCCCATTTGAATGTTCCTTCATCCGCTTCCATTTCACCCATTAAGATTTTAAACAAAACTGTTTTAGCATTGTCATTTTGACCAATCAAAGCAATTTTGTCATCTTTATTCATGGTAAAGCTAACATTGTTGAGGACCTTTTCCCCATCAATCGTTTTGGAAAGACCTTCAACACGTAATAGATCGTTCCCGATTTCACGTTCTGGTGTGAAGTGTACATATGGATAACGGCGGGATGATGGTCTGATATCATCTAATGTAATTTTTTCCAATAGTTTTTTACGAGAAGTAGCCTGTTTGGATTTAGAAGCATTAGCGCTGAAACGGGCGACGAATGCTTGTAATTCCTTAATCTTTTCTTCTTTTTTCTTATTGGATTCAGCCGTTAATTTCTGTGCCAATTGGCTGGACTCATACCAGAAATCATAGTTTCCAACATACAGCTGGATTTTTCCGAAATCAAGGTCTGCGATATGTGTACATACTTTATTCAAGAAGTGACGGTCATGAGATACAACAATGACAGTGTTTTCAAAGTTAATTAAAAACTCTTCAAGCCATTGAATAGCTTTAATGTCAAGGTGGTTGGTAGGCTCATCGAGTAATAATACATCGGGTTTGCCAAATAAAGCTTGTGCAAGTAAAACTTTTACTTTTTCTCCACCATCAAGTTCAGCCATTTTTTTGTTGTGTAACTCTTCAGGTATACCTAATCCTTTAAGAAGGATTGCAGCATCAGGCTCTGCTTCCCAACCATTCAGCTCAGCAAATTCACCTTCTAGTTCCGCAGCTCTCATACCATCTTCATCGGAGAAGTTTTCCTTCATATAAATAGCATCTTTTTCTTTCATAACTTCGTAAAGTCGGGCATGTCCCATAATGACTACTTGGATGACTTCGATGTCTTCATATTCAAAGTGGTTTTGTTTTAAAACAGTCAGACGCTCACCAGGTCCAAGAGAAACGTTGCCTGATTGAGGCTCGAGCTCACCTGATAAGATTTTAAGGAAAGTAGATTTACCGGCACCATTGGCACCAATTAATCCATAGCAATTTCCAGGTGTAAATTTAATATTTACATCTTCAAACAATTTTCGATCTCCAAAGCGAAGACCTACGTTATTAACAGTAATCATGTATTTCATTTCCTCCGTTTGCTGGTATCTAGCAAATTATATCATCACATGTACATATATTGAAAGAGATGCAGCACAATCAAGTGATAAAACTAAAAAAAACGGAGACTATCGTGTGGTAATATCTGTTAGATTTGTCTGTAGCGATGAAAAATGAGAACAAATGAGCAATCAATAATAGCCATATAAAAAGCGCTTACAAATTCAATATTCTGTAAAATTGTTACATTTTTGTAATCTTAAAGACATATTTGTAACTTGTTTAACATCAATTTGTTCTTAACATCTACCTTGCTTAGTTGATAGGATAATTGCTGTCATTCATTTGGATAAATTTAAAGGAGGTAGATTAGCCTAATGAATCAACTGCTTATTGCATTATTAATTTCAACGTCACTTGCTGGAGTTGTGCAAGGTGGCTTCGTTTCCTCATATCAGAATAATGATAATCAAGTTGTAGATCAACAAACTTCAACTAACATAAGTAAGGTAGAGAAAAATGCTTTATCTGATTATAAATATATAAATAGAGTGGCAGAAGAGACAAGCTCCACGTATATTCAAGGTGATGAGGAAGAAAAAATCGCATCATGTATAGCTGTTCATCCAGAACTAAAGGATAAACTAGACAGCAAACAGGATGTCCAACCAGTTGCTTCTGAAAATGAATCATCCAAACTAGCAGCTAAAGTAAAAGCAGAACAAACAGTGCGCGATGACGAAGCGGAAGAGACAGATAAAATACCGTCAGGAAAAGCCGACAAGGTTAAGGAAAACAAGAGTAATGTAACACCTGTAGCTGCTGAAAAGGATGAGTTGAATAAAACAACAGCAGACCCTGTTAAGGAAGAGGGAAAAACAAAAGGTGATACTACTAAAAACCCTATTACAGAGCAGGAAAATATAAACGAGGAAGTGAACGAAGAGGTAGTTACATCTTCGAATGCTTCTGAACAAGAAGAAAAAGTACTAACGGTCACTGCTACGGCCTATACGGCTGATTGCGAAGGCGGCACTGGTGTTACCTACACTGGCATAGACCTTAAAGCAAATCCGAATCAGAAAGTAATCGCGGTTGATTCATCTGTAATCCCACTTGGTACTAAAGTTTATGTAGAGGGCTACGGGCATGCGATTGCAGCGGATATAGGAGGAGCGATCAAAGGGAATAAAATTGATGTCTTTATTCCTTCTCAAGCAATGGCCGAAGACTGGGGTATTAAAACAGTTGAAGTAAAAATATTGGAAGATTAGTAGTGTTTATGAGTATGTACTAAAAGCAATCCAGGCTTATTGGATTGCTTTTTACTATCTATTCTAGTAAAAGAATAGTAGTATCAATAGCATATGTTTTTTGTTCTATACATAATGAATAATAAAAAGTGAGAATAGAATGACAGTTTATTTTTTTCGAGATTTGTAGTAAAATCAAAGTCTTTGACGGGGAATTATTATATAATTAGTTTTTGAATCAATATGGAGGAATTCTGATGACAACCGCAACTGTAGATGAATATAATTTAGAGAATTTGCTGGATTCTTTAAAGATGGATGCTTTAAAGAATATCCGCAGAAATCTAAATTTGAAAAACATGAGTTCATTAAGAAAAAAAGAATTGGTAGCAGCATTGGCTGAAAAAATACCGGCATCTGTACCTGAAAAGGTTCAAATGATGGATCTTCATCAATACACTGCAATTGTAGCCATGATGACGAAAAGCGGAATTATGCCAATTGAACAAATCGGTCTTGAAAATGTATTTTACTTATCAAGCATCGGATATATCCACCCATCCGAAGTGGAAAATCAACCAGTGGTTGTAATGCCGACTGAAGTCATGAAACAATTTTACAACTTAAATCCAACAGAGATCATGTCTATAGTTAACCGTAATCAAAAAGTTTCAAACATCTTGTTTGGTTTGGTTCGTTATTATGGTTTTATGGAGATTGAAAAAGCCCATAAATTGATTGAAGGGTATCTTCAAGAAGAAGTTGATAGCGAATGGTTAAACAACTATATCAGCTATTTAGAAGAATACTATGGCGATTTCCGTTTAAATGATGGGTATATCATTCATGAGACAATCAAAGAATTGGATGGGTTTAAACAGGCAATAGCAAGCAGAGTAGGCTTGAAATATTTCCCGATTCCGGCTGAAACTATGTTAAATTTGAACCGATTTGAACCATTTGAAAGAACCGAACAAATGGTGAATCTTGTACACTATTTAAGTGATACGTATTCTTTAAAACAAGAAGAAGCAGTAGAATTGGCAGATCGCTTTATCTATAAAGTTCAATTTGGTGAATCCTTACCGGATGTGGTGAAATGGTTTGGAGAACAAGTTGAATTAAAGTCAGAAAAAGATATTAATACATTGGTTGAAAAAATGGTCACAGTCGTAAACAATACAAGACTATGGATTTTAAAAGGTCATACACCTTCTGAATTATCCTCTCCATCTGCTAGTAAACCTGCAACTTCTACTCCAGTAGAAAAAACTCAACCTAAAGTAGGCAGAAATGAACCTTGTCCATGTGGATCAGGGAAAAAATACAAAAAATGCTGCGGAAAAGCTTAATTTTATAAAAGTTAAATCGTAAACACGGTGTACACTTGTGGCTTCGGCTATCAATCGTACATCGTGTTTTGTTTTTCTCAGAAAGGTTATAATGGCAGTGAATCTATTTCTATATTGGGAAGATGTAATCATGAATTGAATAGATAGCAAGGAGGGGTTTGAATGGAGGATTTTGAATCCTTGACATTGCCAACCTACATTAAGCCAGGCCTGGATATTGTATTTTGTGGGATCAATCCCGGCAGAATCTCAGCTCTTAAAGGTTATCATTTTGCCAATCCAGCGAATTTATTTTGGAAAGGACTGTATTTGGGAGGCATTACGCCGTATCAATTTAAGCCGGAGGAGACAGTAAAGCTTCTTGATTATGGATATGGAATAACCGATATTGTCGGCAGGGCAACACGGTCCTCATCTGATGTAAAAAAAGAAGAATTTATAGAGGGTGCGGATGAGTTACGTGATTTAATGAGGCAATACAAGCCTAAATGTTTATGCTTTATCGGAGTTACTGCCTTTCGATATGCGGCTAATCGTCATAAAGGCAAAATTACACCAGGTCTTCAGGACGGTTTATTTTATTCCACCGATGATTGGGAAGGCTGCCACGTTTTCGTGGTTCCATCTACGAGCGGGGCAAATGCTCATTACACGAGAGAAGAAAGAATTGATTATTTCCGACAATTAAATGAATGGAACAAACAATCGAAATAAATAGGTATAATGCCTGTAAAATAGGCTATCCTATCGTTAGAAAGTTCAGCACATTATTGACATTTCTAAAAATGTGACGTATAATTAACTAATAATGTTTATCTATATAAAATTACCCGTAAATAGACATTCACTTATTATAAAGTGTTCTCCTTTTTACAGAGCGGTACTTTTTATAATAGGTGAATCTTTATTTATCACATTTTTGGAGGTAACAAAATGAAAAACGGTAAAGTAAAATGGTTTAATGCAGAAAAAGGTTTCGGATTCATCGAAGTTGAAGGCGAAAACGATGTATTCGTACACTTCTCCGCTATCCAAGGCGAAGGTTTCAAATCTCTAGAAGAAGGCCAAAGCGTACAGTTCGACGTAACAGAAGGCGCTCGTGGACCTCAAGCTGAAAACGTAATTAAACTTTAAGAAGTATGCTAATAAAGGCTATCCAATGTAAGGGTAGTCTTTAACTACATATTAAACTTCTAAAAGAAAGGTGTGCCGGTTATGTATAATCGAAAAAATGTTGAGGAAATAATCCCTGAAGAAACAAAGGTGTGGGAATGTACTTCTGATGATTGTAACGGCTGGGTACGGGACAATTTCAAAGCTACTGAAACACCTAAGTGTCCATTATGTGGTAGCGAAATGACAGAAGGAATAAAAATGCTTCAAGCGATTAATAATCCTAGACGGAACGATTAAGCCGTCCAGCTTTCTCGCAGAAACAGACCAATTTTATGGTCTGTTTTTTTTATTTAGAAGGCACTTAGGCATCAAAAAAATTGTACATAACGAAACCTTTCATTCATTAGATTCGTATTCAGAATTATGGAACACTACAGAAAAGAGGGACCTACCACATGAATATACTTAATTTACATGAATTAAATGAATGGAAGGAATTTTTTATTGGTTACAAGTTTGCTTTGAGTGAAATGAATACGAAACTGGATATATTAAATCAGGAATTTGAATTTATCCATAATTATAATCCGATTGAACATATAAAGTCGAGAATGAAAAGTCCGCAAAGTATTAAGAAAAAATTAGAGCGGAAAAATCTGGATATCACCATTGAGAATGCAGAGCAACACGTCCGTGATATCGCAGGCATTCGTATATCCTGTTCATTTACGACAGATATTTATGCCATTGTAAACGCTTTGGGGAAACAGGATGATATACATATTCTAGAGATTAAAGACTATATTAAAAACCCTAAACCAAATGGATATAGAAGCCTTCATTTAATAACAGAAATTCCGGTGTTTTTTTCAGACTGTAAAAAATGGATGAAGGTAGAAATCCAAATACGGACCATTGCTATGGATTTTTGGGCAAGTCTTGAACATAAAATTTATTATAAATTTGGTAAGGAGGTACCTGACCATCTCCTTATGGAATTAAAGGATTCTGCCGATATGGTTGCAGATTTGGATGATAAAATGCTCAGAATTAATGAAGAAGTCCAGGTATATAAAGATAAACAGATGAATGAAATCTAACTGAGACTGAAGATTATTTGTCCTTCCTTCTAAATAAATGTGTCAAATAGGCTAAAAAAGGGGAAGATAAAAGTATAAAAGGAAGGAAGGGACAAATTCATGACAAACTTAAGAGATATTATGACAACAAATGTAGATTACGTAGAACCGCATGATAATGTATATGAGGTAGCTTTAAAAATGAAAGATGATGATGTGGGAATTATTCCAGTTTGCGAGGATGGAACTTTGCTTGGCATCATCACGGACCGCGATCTAGTAGTGGATGGGATTGCTGAAAAAAGGCCGGGTTCGACTAAGGTAACAGATGTTATGCATCAAAATGTTGTTACGGCCAACCCTGATACGACAGAGGAAGAGGCGGCAGCCATTATGGCTGAGCATCAAATCAGACGCCTGCCAGTCCTGGAAAACGGTAAGCTGGTTGGGATTGTTTCCTTGGGTGATTTGGCGGTAAGCAACACAGGTAATGATGAAGCTGGAGAGGCTTTGCAGGATATTTCTGAACAAAATTAGGATAGAGTCTAATTTGTCTTGAAACGACAGAAGAGTAACTATCTTAGTGGGAAATATTTTTAGGATAACTAAATATCTATTCTTTACGGCGCAGGGTATTCTCCATTTTGGGAATAGCCCTGTTTTTTAATTAACATGAATGAGTCTGTTGAATGAATGGTTCTCGTAAAAACGTTTGTGCCCTATATGGTATGATAATGGTATTAAGAGCGGGATGGGTGAGTGTATATGTTGGGCGAGTATCATATATCCATTAGACAGTTAGTTGAATATGTGTACCGGAGCGGCGACCTGGATCGTCGTTTTCGTACGTCCAGTTCAATGATTGAAGGGACTAGAATCCATCAGGCCATTCAGGCAGGATATCAAGAGAACGATGAAAAAGAGGTACCTCTGCATCTGGTCAAGGAATTCGAGGGTATTAGTTATCAGATTGAAGGAAGATGTGATGGAATATTACATCGGTCGGAAGGTCCCGTTATAGAGGAAATCAAATCGACTTCCGGAACTCTTGAAGCAATTGATGAAAATACATACCCTGTCCATTGGGCTCAGGCGATGTGCTATGGGTACATCTATTGTCTGAATGAAAATCTTAAACAGATAGAGATTCAATTGACCTATGTACATGTTCTGACAAATCAAACGATTGCGTTTCGAAAAAACGTCACGATTGAACAATTAGAACATTTTTTGGATAAGGTACTGACTGAATTTGCACCATTTGCAGTTTTACAACTAAAAATAAAGAAAGAAAAGCTGAACTCAGCTGCACAAATCGAATTTCCGTTCAAGGATTTCAGAAAAGGCCAGAGAAAGCTGATTGGAGCGGCCTGGAAAACGATTACTGAAAAGAGAAATCTTTTTGCTTTAGCACCAACTGGGATTGGTAAGACAATTTCTTTTATTTTTCCATCCGTAAAAATGATGGCAGAAAAGGATCATAAAATCGAGCGAATCATTTATTTAACGGCAAAGACCATTACTAGACAAGTGGCTGAGGATACAATAAAGATCCTGAATGAACGAGGATTAAGAGTGAGAACCGTTACGCTTACAGCGAAAGATAAAATATGTATAAGTCCAGAGGGAACTTGTAACACGGATCAATGTATGTATGGAGAAGGCCATTTTGATCGAATCAATGAGGCTGTTTTGGATATTTTAGAAAATGAGTTACTTATGGATCGAGAAACGATCTTAAAGTATGCTCATCGTCACCGCGTATGTCCGTTTGAATATTCGATTGAATTGGCTTACCTGGCAGACATTGTGATTTGCGATTATAATTATGTATTTGATCCTAGAGTATTCTTGAAACGATTTTCAGATGAGCAAAGGAAAAGGACTGTCCTTTTAGTGGATGAGGCTCATAATTTGGTGGATCGCGGAAGAGAAATGTTTTCAGCAGAATTGGAGAAGAAAGTGTTCCTTGATATAAAGAGAGCATACAGCGAGTCCAATCCAGATTTATCAAATGCAGCTAAAGTGATAAACGCGATATTGATTCAGGTAAAGAAAGAATTAGGTGATAAAAAATCCGCTGCATATCTGGAAAAACCAGATGAATTGCTGGAAGCGCTCGAGCATTTTGTTCTTCATGCCAGTGCTGAATTAACCCGGTTCGGAGAAAGCACTCCTTCCAATCAAACTGATTTATTGGAGATCTTTTTTACATCCCAAAATTTTCTCCGGATTGCGAAGTACTATAATGAAAATTATACGACGCATGTAGTAAAGGAAAGGAATAATTTGCATGTAAAGATGTTTTGTTTGGATCCTTCCTTAAATATACAGAAGATGACAAAAGGGTTTGCTGCGAAACTATTCTTTTCAGCTACGCTAACGCCAATTGGTTATTACATGGATGCCCTGGGTAGTGAGGATGGGGATTATCGCATCAAAATAGGTTCCCCTTTTTCTCCTGAACAGTTGGATATCACGATCCAGCCGCTCTCCACGCGTTATTATGAGCGAGCAGCCTCAAGTGTTCAAATAGCCAAAACGATTAAAGCTGTGATTCAAAACAGAGGTAATTTTTTAGTGTTTTTCCCATCCTATCAATTTTTAAAAATGGTAATGGATGAACTCGAGGAATTTGAGGGTCCATCTAAAATATTGATTCAGAATCAGGGAATGAGTGAGGAGGAAAGAGAGGCTTTTTTATCAGCCTTTGAAGAGGATTCAAGTGTTCCCGTCATAGGTTTTACGGTTTTAGGCGGTATATTTTCTGAAGGAATTGACCTGGTGGGGAATCGATTGAGTGGGGTGATCATTGTTGGTGTTGGGTTACCACAAATAAATGAGGAGAGAAATTTAATTCGCGATTATTATAAAGCGGCCGGGAAAAATGGATTTGATTATGCTTATGCCTATCCAGGTATGAACAAGGTATTACAGGCGGCGGGCCGCTTAATACGAAGTGAGCATGATTCTGGTACGCTAACCTTAATAGATGATCGTTTTCTAACCAAAAAATATCAATCTTTATTCCCCGAAATGTGGAGTACTTTTAAAATTATTGAAAATGACAAGGAAATGACATAAAAGGAGATACATATGAGAGAGCAAAGAGTAAGAGGATTTGAAGTTGTAAAACCAGAGCATTTTAAGATTCAAATGAATGAGGATGAGGTTAAGCTGCCCATGCGGGGTGATGCCGGTTCGGCAGGGTATGATTTCTTTTCCAATGAAACAATCACACTGAATGTTGGTGAGAAGCATTTATTTTGGACGAACATCAAAGCTTATATGAAAAAAGATGAATTGTTGGAAATACATATACGAAGTAGCCTTGGAGTGAAATATGGACTTGTATTATCGAATGGCACTGGCATTATTGATTCATCTTATTATGGAAATCCTGATAATGATGGAAATATTGGTATTTCTATTACCAATCGAGGAGAAGCGCCTGTGCTGATTAACCAAGGGGACCGGATTGCACAGGGTATATTTAAACAGTATTTAGTAGCGGATGATGATCAAGTCTTGCATGCAAATAGATCTGGTGGATTTGGTTCCACAAAAAGGTAAGCTATACAGAAAAGATTTGTATCCAATTACACCTTTTTGTTTCAGATATTATTCTATGGGGTAAAAAATAAATAGAAGTAAAACCAATTGAAAGGAGCTGATTAAAATGCTTTGGACAATAATTGGAGTTTTAGTGGTCTTATGGTTATTAGGATTTTTATTTGAGATTGGTGGAGGGCTTATCCACGTACTATTAGTAATTGCTGCACTTGTATTTGTATTTAATATTTTTAAAAACAGAGGATCACGTTGAATAAGCTTCATTAATCATCTAATCACATGAATGCCTGTTGAATAATTAAGGACTATACAGGAGGAATTGATTCCTCCTGTATAGTCCTTTTTTGTTGGCTAAATGTTACTTCTACAGGAATAAGGAGAAGTATAACCTTCAAGATTACTACCGTTATAATTTTTTCTTTGATAGGAAGATAATTTTTTTATAATGGATTCTAGTTATATGGTAAAATTTACAAATAAAGGTTAGGATATTCTATGGAAAGAGGTGGAAATTTTGGTGGTAAATAAGAAATCCAGATTTTTGAATATGACAAGAACTATATTTTTGTTTTTAGTAGCTGTGGTTCTGATATGGATCGCTTTTCATTACATTAAAACAGCATATGAACAAAAAAGTTACCCAGCTACAGGAAGATTAGTTGAAGTAGACGGAAATAATATGCATGTTTACACGAAAGGGGACGGAGAAAATACGATTGTCTTATTAAGTGGTTTAGGCACTGCCGCTCCTGTCTTGGATTTCGAACCTTTACTAAATGAGCTGGCACTTACTAATAAAGTAGTTGTAGTGGAGCCTTTTGGCTATGGGTGGAGTGATGTAACAACTAAAGAAAGAACAGTGGAAAATATAGTAGAAGAGCTAAGAACGGCTCTTCAGAAATCGAATATCAAAGGTCCATATATTTTAATGCCACATTCTCTTTCCGGAATATATAGTATGTATTATGCTGATAAATATCCAAGTGAAGTGAAAGCGGTTATAGGAATTGATACTACGCTGCCTCAGGCTTTAGACTATTTCGGTGAGTCAGCTCCTGCTTTACCAAACTTTATTCGTTTTGCTGCACCGACCGGATTAGCCCGTCTTATGGTATCTTTGAAGTCTGATAACTATCTTCCAATTGCTAAGAATGGTACCTATACAGAAAAAAATCTAAAAATGACTGAAGCTATTTCTGCCTGGAAAGGATATAACAAGAATGTGGTGGATGAAGCGAATGAAATCAAAAGTAATATTGGTAAAACAAAGGATATGACTTTTCCAAAAAATATGCCTGTCCTGTTTTTTACTAAGGCTGAAGAACAAATAAACGAAGAGGGGAAGTCCTATGTGACATTCTATCGAACTCAATTACGTGATAACTCTCCAGGTAAAATAGTCACTATAGAAGGGCATCATTATCTTCATTGGACACGTTCTAAAGAAATGAGTGAACATGTAAATGGTTTTATGAATACTTTTTAGGTTATTAAATGAGTGAACTGTCTATTTGAATTAAATGGGTATAGAGATAGATTGAAGATCTAGTGAGGCATTGATCCAAGATAGATTGGATTAATGTCTTTTTTCTCAACTCTCCTTATGAAGGTAACAGAGATGGCTGTAGCACTTCCCAATAATATAGAGAATGGTCGGTAGAATATTTTTATTGTAGGATTATTCTTAAACAGTGTAAGACCAAGGTTAATAACCTTTTCTATAAAGTAAAAGTACGATAGTGTGAAAATATGTGATTTATTTATCAAAAAGTATCATCAGAATGTTTAAGAGGGTCAGTTTTACAAAAATATAACAATTATGTCATTCTGTGAATGTTTTACTTACAGTAAAGGATATCAGGGTTATTTGTCGAATATAACTCATACGTGTAAAGCTAAAGTGAAATGGTGGTCTAAATGGATGGAGCCAATTTTGTTAAAGCAAAATGAATATGAACAATTGATTGAGGAATTATTGATGAAAGAAGAGAGGAGCTTATATCAGGAGTATTTAGATTCAATTAAGATACAGCATCATGAGGAATATCTAGCACTCATGGAAGAATCGCGTAAAACGATGTTCAGCCAATTGATCGACACGATAAATGGAAAAATATCTGAAAATGAAATCAAGGAAATGGCGAAAAGAACAGCCATGGAACGGATGGATGCTATCAATATAGGAGATGTCTTATACAATATCAATCAGGGGCGCAGAATATTTGTTAATTTTGTGTTGAAGATGGATATACCGTCTCATATTCTCCAGAGTACAATTAATAATATCAATAGACAATTTGACATATTCAGCTATGAGATGGTTTCGACCTATACACATATGAAGAATAAAGTCATTGATGAGAAGACCAGTTTCATCAATGAGAACCATAAGGATAAATTAGCGTTGCTCGGCCAAATATCATCAAGCTTTGTACATGAATTCCGTAATCCACTGACGGCTGTAATGGGCTTTAATAAGATTTTGAAAAAAGAATATCCGGATATGAAATACCTAGATATCATGGATTATGAGCTCAATCAATTAAATTTCCGCATCACTCAATTTTTGCACACCTCAAAGGCTGAATTCAATGAAGAAATCATCATGGATATATCAATCGGGGATCTGATTGAGGAGATTAAACAATTAAGCTATGCGAGCATTATAGACACCAATGTTAAGGTGGAAATCGATGTTCCGGCTGATTTAACCATAAAGGCAAGCAGAAATGGATTGAAGCAGGTTGCCCTTAATCTTTTTGTTAACTCAATCGATGCCTTGAAAAATCAGCCATCTGAGCGTGTGATTAAAGTGGAAACGATGATGAAGAACGGTCAATTAGTGATAAGCCTCTCCAATAATGGACCAATGATTGCAAAAGAATATATCGAATCAATCTTTGAACCATTCTTTACTACGAAGGAATTAGGTACTGGAATTGGTCTTTATGTATGTAAAAAAATCATTGGTCGTTATAATGGCAACTTAGTATGTACATCAAATCCGGAATGGACGAAATTTAGTATTTACCTGCCGGATTCTATCGTTATCAGGCCTGTGCAGTGAAGTAGATTTAAACAGAATGAAATAATAAAACAGCAGACAAATTCCTTAAGGGGATTGTCTGCTGTTTTATCTATTTAAGGACTTCTCTGCAGCAGTAAAGATAGTGCTAAAAATTTTTGTTAGATTTGGTTTTGCCGCTGAATAGAATATAGAAAGGAAATATAGAGATTTCAAGTGGCTTCATTTTTACCAACAGATCCTTTTTGTTTAGTGTAAGCATGTCTTAGGTTGCCTAGATCTTACTAGCCATTTAAAGATACTTAGGCTCAAAGGGGAGGAAGTAGGATGAGAAATGCAGTGATTGTTGATTCTGTAAGGACGGCTGTAGGGAGGATAGGCGGCGTTTTAAAGAATGAAGGAGTAGAATTTTTGGCTGCTGCCACCATGAATGGGTTAATTGAGCGTACTGGAGTCCAAAAAGATGAGATAGATGAAGTTATAATTGGCCAGTCGAAACAAAGTGCAGATCAGCCTAATCTCGCTCGATTAGCTTTATTGCAAGCTGAATTGCCCATCGGAACTCCGGGTTACACAGTTCACCGCCAGTGCGGATCAGGTATTCAGGCCGTTCATAATGGCGCTCAGCAAATTATGTGTGGTTTATCTGATATCGTAATTGCCGGAGGCGCTGAGAGTATGAGTCAGGCACCATTTTATCTTCGGAATGCCCGTTATGGCTTTGGCGTAGGTAATGCAGAAATTTTGGATTCGAATACCGAAAGTCAACCTCGGGCCCAACCGATTGAAACCTATGGTCATTTAACAATGGGGTTGACTGCTGAAAACTTGGCTGAAAAATATTCGATCACCAGAGAAGAACAGGATGAATTTGCGCTTTTAAGCCAAGAAAAAGCTGAACATGCTATCTCAGCTGGTCTGTTTGAAGATCAAATCATGCCATATCCGGTTAAGATGAAAAAAGGAACTGTATTGTTTCAAGTGGATGAACATCCAAGAAAAACGAATATGGAACAATTGACAAGGCTAAAGCCGGTATTTAAAGAAAATGGAACAGTAACAGCCGGGAATTCGAGTGGACGGAATGATGGTGCAGGATTCCTTTTGTTAATGGCAGAAGAAACAGCTATCCAAAAAGGATTTAAACCCAAGGCAAAGATTATTGCCCAGGCAGTAGCTGGAGTCTCACCGGAAATAATGGGAATTGGGCCTGTGCCTGCTACGAGAAAAGCATTAAAGATGGCTGGGCTAAAACTAAAAGATATTGGACTGATCGAGTTAAATGAAGCATTTGCAGCTCAAGCTTTGGCTGTGATGAAAGAATTAGATATCGATTTAAAAAGATTGAATGTAAATGGGGGAGCCATCGCGCTCGGACATCCAATTGGAGGAACCGGAGGCATCCTTATGACCAAACTTCTTCATGAAATGGAGCGCAGAGGCGAAAAATATGGATTGGTTACCTTGTGTATAGGAGGCGGCATGGGGATCTCCTCCATAATTGAAAATTTGCAAGTGTAAGTAGGAAAGGAAAGATTCTATATTTGCACACACATTAACTAAGTAAAAATATGTCTATCAAAGGTTCCGTAAATCTATTACTCTCGGTAACTTTATTGGAATCTTGATATTTCATTGGCAACTATCGTGTTATATGATATATCGCAAATGAATCGATTATGTTTATATCCCATTTCAGAGAGGCTGTTGACGCACTGTCGACAGCCTGAAATGATATATTCATAATTTTATTTATTTGAATCTTGTTGGTTACTGGCATTCAGTTTCCATATCTCGGACCGGATCTCATTGAGAGTATTATTTCTTTCTCTCATCAATTTAATAATAGTGATTGCAAAATAAACAGCAAAGATAATCATTCCCAAATAGAATAGTATGCTAAAAGCTCCAAATAAAATAGATACTCCCATAAGTTGCCCTCCAATAATTAGTTTAATCATGAACATCTTAACATTATTTTACAATAAATGTATATTACTTTTTATGAAGATATGGAGTTTTTCAGAGAGATATCCAACCACTAAATAAAATGATAAATTGTGATAACAGATTTGTATAAAAGTGGTTACTATTTTATTTTAGTATTGATAATAATCATGCCGGTAAAAAGCATAAAAATACAATCCCAAAATAAAATAGTGTATTGATCAGATGCCAATGTGAATAAGATAGCGATCAACCCGACCAATTAGCAGTATACCCGCATATTTCGCAAGTTTATTTTTATCTTTAATTTATCCTTCCACATATCCTGCCAAAAACTTTACCAACCCTCTTTTCCAAACCAAATAAGCAATCAATAAGTGTAAAACACCAATAATTAAACCGATATAAAATGACATAATTATCCTCCTTGCTTTACCTAATTTCCCTGAAAGCTGAATTTCAATATAAGATTAATTAGCAATAATGCACCATTAATAAATGACTACTAATCTGGTAAATAAATGTAAAATCATTCAAATAAATAGTGAATATATTCTGAAAATATAATAAAATATTGACTTATGGGGGTGTTTAAAGTTATGCGTTTAGCGAGGGAGATACTTGGCCACTTTAAGCCTTATTGGTTCAGTATCACAATAGCTGTTGTTTTCTCCTTGATTGGTGGGGCTTTTACAATTCTTCCGCCTATTCTGACGGGTAAATTAGTTGATGATGTACTCTTACATAATGTAGTTGAACTTCTACCGTGGATCATTGGAGGTATTATTGTATCTTATATCGGGAAAGTAGTATTTGAGAGTATACAGGAATATGTACAAATTAAAGTTGGGCTGGATGTCATAACTGATATGCAGTTACGGGTTTTTAAAAAATTGCATAAAGCTCCGATGTCTTTCTTTCAAAAAACTCCAAGGGGAGACATGTTATTTAGGCTGACGCACGATGTTGAGTCTATCCAAAATTTAAACAACACCGTTATTCCGCGATTTTTACAGCAAATAATCAGTGCCATTGCCGCCTTTTCATCCGTTATTTTTCTGTATTGGCCAACTGCAGTCGTTATGTTGATTGTATTCGCCATTTATTTATATCCTTCCTTTAAACTTGGGAAAACGGTTAGGGAAATGGGCGCTATTCAAAGGGATATGAGTGCTGATATGTATCATCATCTACAAGAAAGTATCGAATCCGTACGGTTGGTCCGTACTTTTCATCAACAGAATTCTGAAATAGATACGCAGAAATCCAAGCTTGAAAAATGGATGACTTTTTCTATCAAAGCAGCTTTGATTGGTAAAGTTAACTGGCGCCTAGGGAATATGTTCAATATCGCCACTCCTGGAGTTGTCATGCTAGTAGGCGGCTATTCGGTTTGGAAGGGTGAAATCACGGTTGGGGTACTCGTGACATGCTTAGGTTTTATCCCAACCATGTTTCAGCCCGTGCGCTCACTCGCTGAAAATGCAATGATCATCCAGCAGGCTATACCTGCCTTGCAAAGAATCTATGAATATTTTTATTTGCCTGAAGAGCATGATGTACAATTACCTGCAATAGGTCCGATATCAGGAAAAGTGGAATTAAAAAACATTACGTTTCATTATCCCGAATCAACCGAAAATGTATTAAATGATATTTCGATCACGGTAGAACAGGGCTGCCATATTGGAATAGTAGGGACAAGTGGAGGCGGAAAAAGTACATTGGTTCAGATTTTATTAGGATTATATAATCCTGATGAAGGTGAGGTATTAATTGATGGGAAGAACTTGCATGCCTATAATCGAAATTCGTTCAGGAGTCAGGTAGGGATTGTTAGTCAGGAAACCTTCCTTTTGAACGCTTCGCTTAAAGAAAATATCGTATATGGAAAAAGGGATGCTGCTGATCGTGATATTCAACATGCTGTTGAAGCGGCTGGATTGACAGAGTTGATTGAGTCATTGCCGGAAGGCTACGAAACGATCGTGGGTGAAAGAGGTCTAAAGCTCTCTGGTGGGCAACGTCAACGGATCGCTTTAGCCAGAGCTATTTTAAGGCATCCGCACCTACTGATATTTGATGAGGCAACATCTTCTTTAGATGGAGAAACGGAAGAGAAGGTACAAGAAGCACTGGAAAAACTTATACCAGGCAGAACAACCATTACGATTGCCCATCGTTTAATAACAGTTCGGCATACGGATGAAATCTTACTTTTACATAAAGGTGAAATTGCCGAAAGAGGAACACATCAAGAATTACTTGCCTTGAAAGGGAAATATTTTGAGTTATATAGGTCGCAATATAGTGAATTAGAGAGGGGGCGAGTAGGTTGAGTGTTGAACAAAAGAATCAAAAAAACCGGGATGGCAGACGTGTACTCGCCTTTTTAAAGCCTTTTTGGAAATGGGTGCTGGGAGATTCCTTTGTAATAGCCATCGCACAGATTTGTGCTTCTGTTATCCCGGCATTTGCCTTAAGCTGGCTGGTTGATGATGTCATCCCTAAACAATCCTCATCCTTATTGTGGGGATTAATGTGGTTGCTGTTGTTTGTAGCTATTTTTGATTTATTTATGATGGTTATAGACGAATATTTTTGCCATTATATTGCGAAATCCGTTACGAATAGGCAGAAAATTAAATTATTCACCCATATTCATTATCTGCCCTTTTCCTACTTTCAGAATGCAAAATCGGGAGAATTACTGGCTCGTGTTTCAGATGACCCTGACACATTGCACAATTTCTTGGCATGGGAAGGCTCTACATTAATGGCATCTGTTCAAGGAGTTATCATTTATAATGTGGTCTTATTATTTATCCATCCTTACTTGATGATGGCCAGCGTGATTTTGGGAATTATCTTCTATTTAGCTTCTAATCATGTTGGTAAACGAACAAGGTCTGCTTCACAAAAAGCGAGGGAGGAGGCGTCTCGATATTTAGAAAGATTACGCGAATCTGTAACGGGAATCCATCTGTCAAGAGTGTTGGGCGTGTCCGATCGTGAGGTGGAGAGCATTATTTCCATTCGGGAGTCCTTCGTTAAACATTCAGTAAGGGAATTAAAGGCACGCATGCAATCGATCGTTGTAATTGGTGGATATAATGGAATTGCACTCGCAGGCGTTTATTATTTTAGTGTCCTTTTGATTTGGGAAAGTCAACTAACAACCGGCCAAATGCTGACTGCCGGAAGCCTAGTAACCATAGCTGCAAATGAAATGCAAAGAATGCTAAGAATGTGGCTATCGGTCAGAAGAACAGGACCGGCACTGGATCGATCAGATGCTTTGCTCTCCATATCCAAGTCGGAAATTGAAATGAATAAAGGAGAAAAGCCTGTCGCTATTGGAGGCAATATAGAAGCAGCTGGTGTAGTATTCTCGTATCCCGATAAAGATGAGTACGTATTAAAAGGAGTCTCCTTTCAGATTAAGCAAGGAGAAATAGCTGCAATTGTTGGACCAAGTGGATCTGGAAAATCTACAATTGTTGACCTGCTTTTACGCCTTTATGATCCTGTCGAGGGAGCCATTATGATCGATCATCAAGATATTCGCATGGTTGATGTGGGATGGCTTCGTCAGCAACTTGCGTTTGTTTCTCAAGATGTCCAAATGAGGAATGGAACGTTGGCTGATAACTTAAGAATTGGTAATCCAGAAGCAACAGACGAAGAACTCTATTCCGCGATCAGAGACAGCGGTCTTAAGGAGTATATCGAAGGATTGCCAAATGGACTGGAAACCAATGTAGGAGAAAGAGGAAGCATGCTTTCCGGAGGGCAAAAGCAGCGTTTATCCTTGGCTCGAGCCCTGGTGAAAAACGCTAAGATTCTAATACTGGATGAAGCAAGCTCAGCATTAGACCCAATCACTGAACTAAAAATAAATGAAGCAATCAGAAAAAGAAAAGATTCCCAAACGATTATTATCATTTCTCATCGACTATCAACCGTCTTATCGGCTGATCGAATTATCGTTATGGAAAAAGGGGAAGTAATTGAGACTGGTACACATGAAGACTTGCTGGATAATAAACAAGGGGTATATTCAAGGCTATTTAGCCGTGAAGCTGAAATTGGCAGTCATACCGTAACGATATGAAAATACTTGATCACTATGATGTATAGAAATAAATCTTATCCGTGTAACCTCTAACATGTACATACAAGTTATGATAAAATATTCATAAATAGGTACATATTGGAGATGGGTCATATGATGAAAAAATACGAACAAGTTAAGAATGAGATTAAGAAGTTCATAGAAGAAGGCAAATATATCCCTAATCAGCGTATTAGTTCTGAATATGAGTTAACTCAACAATTTGAAGTTAGCAGACATACTGTGCGTAAAGCCATTAATGATCTTGTTAATGAAGGATGGTTATATACAGAGCAAGGTTCTGGAACGTTTTGTGCCGATCGAAATGTAAAGCAGCCGTCTGAAAAAACAATTGCCCTGCTAACTACATATATTTCTAATTACATATTTCCTTCTATTATTAATGGAGTAGAGTCTTATCTAAGCAGCAAGGGATATACGTTACTCCTATATAGTACAAATAATGATTTAAATAAAGAAAAGATATGTTTAGAGAATATTTTAAACAGGGGCGTTGCGGGTTTAATTGTGGAACCAACAAAAAGCAATTACTATAATCCTAACTTAGAATACTATTTAAATTTCGAAAGAAAAGAAATTCCCTATCTGATGATCAATGCGTATTATCCTGAACTGACTCCTTATAATTTAACAGTTGATGATGAATTGGGAGCTTTTATGGCAACTGAACATTTGATTAAATTGGGCCATACACGGATTGCGGGAATTTTTAAAACGGATGACCAACAGGGCGTGAAAAGGATGCAGGGATTTATAAGAGCACACCGTGAAAATAAAATCCCGATTTTATCGAATATGATACTTTCGTATTCCACAAAAGAAAAAAATAAAGTACTGAATGAAGATTTTAGGAAACTGGTAAATACAAGTCATAGGCCAACAGGAGTCTTTTTCTATAATGATGAATTAGCATTGGCTGCTCTTAATATCTTAAGGGAATATGAAATAAGTGTACCGGATGACATTTCGATTGTAGGATTTGATGATTCGAATTTAGCAACTGCATCTGAAGTTAAATTAACGACAGTTAGTCATCCTAAGTCAGATATGGGGGAGAAAGCAGCGGAAGCTATTATCCGTCTTATTGAAAATAAAGAAGATGAAGACCCTTCAATCTTGTATCAACCCAACTTAATTTTGCGTAATTCAACAAAAAAAATATAAGAATTTCATGTAAAAACCCATTGAATTGGGTTTTTTTATTATGTCACAAAATTAATTGTAAAATTTGTGAAAATATACATAATTATGTAGCATACTTGTACTAACAAGTAGTATCATATAATTGTAAGCGTATTCATTTTTTTGAAAGGTTTTTATATTCGAATAACTTTAGAAATACTATCGAATGAGAGACCTTATTTTATTCAAAGGGAGAGGTTAACGGCATGAAGAAATTTGTTACTGCATTAATGATGTTTGTGTTGGTATTTACGTTAGCGGCCTGTGGCGGCGATGAAAAATCCGGAAGTGATGAAAAGGGATATGTTGGAATAGCTATGCCAACAAAGTCATCGGAGCGTTGGGTATTTGATGGTGAAAATATGGTTAAAGAATTTGAAAAGTTAGGATACAAAACAGACCTTCAATATGCAGAAGATGTCATCGAGAATCAAATTTCTCAAATTGAAAACATGATTACCAAAGAAGTAGACATTCTCGTTATTGCTTCTATTGATGGTGAATCTTTGACAGAAGTTCTGCAAAAAGCAGCTGACCAAGATATTAAAGTGATTTCCTATGACCGTTTAATTAAAGGGACAGATAATGTTAGCTATTATGCCACATTTGATAATTTCAAAGTGGGTGTCCTACAAGGCTCCTATATTGTAGACAAACTTGGCCTTAAAGATGGAAAAGGACCATTTAACATTGAATTGTTTGGCGGGTCTCCAGATGATAACAACGCATACTTTTTCTATGACGGGGCAATGTCTGTCCTAAAACCATACATAGACTCAGGTAAACTGGTTGTGAAAAGTAAACAAACAGAAATGAAGAAAATCGCCACCCTTCGATGGGATGGAGCAACTGCCCAATCTCGTATGGACAACTTGTTAAGTTCACAATATTCATCTGACCGTGTAGATGCTGTTTTATCACCGTTTGATGGAATCAGTATAGGAATCATTTCATCCTTAAAAGGTGTTGGGTATGGGACGGAGAGCAAACCATTGCCGATTATTACTGGTCAAGATGCGGAATTAGCATCAGTAAAATCGATCATCGCTGGTGAACAAACGTCAACCATTTTTAAAGATACACGAGCATTGGCTAAAAAAGCAGTTGAAATGGCAGACTCCGTTCTAAAAGGCAAGGAAGCAGAAGTAAATGATACTGAAACATATGACAATGGAAACAAAGTAGTTCCATCCTATCTATTGGAACCAGTGACAGTAGATAAAGAGAATTATAAAGAGATCTTAGTAGATAGTGACTACTACACAGAAGAAGAATTAAGTAAATAAGAGAAATAATAGGTGAATACGCTAATTTGAAGGGTTTCTATTGAGGCTTTATTGATGAACCTTATTTTATCAAAAGGGAGGGATTAATAGCATGAAGAAATTTGTTACTGCATTACTGATGTTTGTGTTGGTATTTACGTTAGCGGCCTGTGGCGGCGATGAAAAATCCGGTAGTGATGAAAAGGGATATGTTGGAATAGCTATGCCAACAAAGTCATCGGAGCGATGGGTGTTTGATGGAGAAAATATGGTTGAAGAATTTGAAAAGTTAGGATACAAAACAGATCTTCAATACGCTGAAGATGTCATTGAGAATCAAATTTCACAAATTGAAAACATGATTACGAAAGAAGTAGACATTCTCGTTATTGCATCTATTGACGGTGAATCTTTGACAGAAGTTCTGCAAAAAGCGGCTGATCAAGACATTAAAGTGATTTCCTATGACCGATTAATAAAAGGGACAGATAACGTTAGCTATTATGCCACATTTGATAATTTCAAAGTAGGTGTCCTACAAGGTTCCTATATTGAGGACAAACTTGGCCTTAAAAATGGTAAAGGGCCATTTAACATTGAATTGTTTGGGGGGTCTCCAGATGATAACAACGCATATTTTTTCTATGATGGTGCCATGTCTGTCCTAAAACCATATATAGATTCAGGAAAATTAGTTGTTAAAAGTAAACAAACGGATATGAAGCAAATTGCTACTTTACGTTGGGATGGAGCAACAGCGCAAACTCGGATGGATAACTTGTTAAGTTCACAATATTCTTCGGAGCGTGTAGATGCGGTTCTATCGCCGAATGACGCAATCGCTATCGGTATTATTTCGTCCTTAAAAGGTGTTGGGTATGGAACGGATAGTAAACCAATGCCAATTATTACTGGTCAAGATGCTGATTTAGCATCAGTGAAAGCAATCATTGCTGGTGAACAAACGTCAACCATTTTTAAAGATACACGAGCATTAGCTAAAAAAGCAGTTGAGATGGCAGACTCCGTTTTAAAAGGTAAGGAAGCCGAAGTGAATGATACTGAAACATATGACAATGGAAACAAAGTGGTTCCATCTTATCTATTGGAACCGGTGACAGTAGATAAAGAGAATTATAAAGAACTTTTAGTGGATAGTGGCTATTACACAGAAGAGGAATTAGGTAAATAAGAGAAATGATAGGTGGATGATGTTTGTTTGTAATCTAAATAATCAAACATCGTCCAAATCTATACAGTTGGGGTGAAATGGCGTGTCATCAATATTATTGGAAATGAGAAATATCACGAAGACATTCCCTGGGGTAAAAGCGCTCGATCATGTGAATTTGAAAATAAAAGAAGGGGAAATTCATGCCCTTTGCGGAGAAAATGGAGCGGGAAAATCCACATTAATGAAAGTATTGAGCGGAGTATATCCACATGGTACCTATTCAGGAGATATTCTATTTAATAATGAAGTATGTGAATTTAAAAATATAAAGCAAAGTGAAAATCTGGGGATTGTTATTATCCATCAAGAGTTAGCTCTAATACCTTACCTATCAATCTCTGAAAATATATTTATTGGTAATGAACAAACAAAACACGGAATCATTAACTTTAATGAAACAATCGTGAAGACGCTAGACTTACTGAAGATTGTTGGATTAAATGAAACACCCAATACACCTGTTAACCAATTAGGTGTAGGGAAACAACAATTGGTTGAAATTGCAAAGGCATTATCTAAAAAAGTGAAACTACTGATATTAGATGAACCAACAGCTGCTCTGAATGAGGATGATAGTGAAAATCTCCTGAATTTAATGCTTGAATTTAAGAAGCAAGGAATGACTTCTATTATCATCTCACATAAATTAAATGAGATTGCTAAAGTGGCAGATTCTATTACCATCCTGCGTGATGGCAAGACAATCGAAACCCTCGATATGAAAAAAGGGGTGACGGAGGATCGAATCATCAAAGGCATGGTTGGGCGTGACCTCACAAATCGGTATCCTGATCACACCTCCAATATAGGAGAAACCATTTTAGAAGTGAAAAACTGGACGGTACAAGATGAAAATAATCCTGATCGAAACATCGTGGATGATGTTAGTCTTCATATAAGAAGCGGGGAAATTATTGGGATAGCCGGTTTGATGGGGGCTGGGAGAACCGAGCTGGCAATGAGTATTTTTGGCAAAGCCTACGGCAAAAAAGTCTCAGGTCAAATCATTAAAAATGGCAAAGAACTAATGCTGAAAAATATTACGCAAGCAATTGAAAATGGGATTGCGTACGTGACCGAGGACCGCAAGTCATATGGCCTTGTTTTAGAGGAAGATATCAAAACGAATATAACATTAGCCAATCTACATAAAATATCGAAGAATGCAGTCGTAAACGAGAACCAGGAAATTATAGAGGCCGAACAATATCGTAAAAAAATGAATATAAAGAGTCCGAGTATTTTGCAAAAAGCAATGAATTTGAGCGGAGGTAATCAGCAAAAAGTAGTACTGAGCAAATGGATCTTTGCGGAGCCGGAAATCTTAATACTAGATGAACCGACACGCGGGATTGATGTAGGTGCAAAGTATGAAATCTACTCGATTATTAATGAATTGGCTGACAAAGGAATCGGAGTATTGGTCATTTCATCAGAACTGCCTGAGATACTAGGAATCTGTGACAGAATTTATGTGATGCGTGAGGGTACATTCACAGCTGAATTCGACCGACATGACACTTCTCAAGAAAAAATAATGAAATATATGACCAGAACAGGGGTGGAACAGCTGTGAAAACACTGACTAGTTTATTGAAAAATAATATAAGACAGTATGGAATGGTACTGGCTCTTATTTTTATCATGGTATTATTTCAGGTATTAACGGACGGAATCTTATTAAAACCTCTTAATATTACAAATTTAATTCTGCAAAATAGTTATATTCTTGTTTTAGCGATTGGGATGCTTTTGGTCATTATATTAGGGCATATTGACCTTTCTGTTGGATCAATTGTTGCCTTTGTTGGCGCGATGTCAGCTATATTTATGATTGAAATGAACATGCCGGTTTGGTTATCGGTTATACTTTGTCTGATTATTGGTGCATTAATTGGAGCTTGGCATGGATTCTGGGTGGCATTTCTCAAAATTCCTGCTTTTATCGTGACACTTGCGGGGATGTTGATTTTCCGCGGACTTACGATGCTTGTCCTCAACGGGCAATCTATTGCTCCATTCCCTGAATCCTTCCGCCAAATGAGTACAGGATTCATACCAGGGTTGAATAAAACAGGAGATTTAGATTTATTGACCATGTTTGTTGGTATTCTGATCTCAGTCGTACTATTATGGAGTGAATTGAAAAAACGTAAAAAACAACAGTCTTACAATTTTGATGTACTTCCTATGTGGCTATTTGCTTTAAAGATTGTATTTATAGTAGCAGTTATGAATATATTTGCTTATTTCCTAGCTTCATATGAAGGAATTCCAAATATCCTGGTTATATTAGTTGTATTAATTGTTGCTTACTCGTTCTTTACAAATAAAACGGTTCCAGGTCGTCATTTATATGCGCTTGGCGGTAATGAAAAGGCAGCAAAATTATCAGGTATTAAAACAAAATGGTTAACCTTCTGGGTGTTTGTAAACATGGGTGTGTTATCTGCCTTATCCGGATTATTGTTTGCAGCTCGTTTGAATGCAGCGACTCCAAAAGCGGGTAATTCTTTCGAATTGGATGCAATTGCAGCGGTCTTTATCGGCGGTGCATCTGCATACGGAGGGATAGGAACAGTTATTGGTGCTGTAGTAGGCGGTCTGGTAATGGGTGTCCTTAACAATGGTATGTCGTTAATTGGTTTAGGCGTAGATTATCAACAGACCATTAAAGGTTTAGTGTTGCTATTAGCTGTAGGTTTTGATGTCTATAACAAAAATAAATCCTCATAAGCGGATATAACCTTAAAGGAGTGTCAATAAAGTGAATTATCGTAAACTTGGAAATACAGATTTATCTGTCAGTGAAATAAGTTTTGGTACGTGGGGAATCGGCGGGGATTGGGGAATTTCTGATACCCAGGATGCTCTTCTCGGTTTAAACCGTGCCATAGAGTGTGGTGTCAACTTCTTTGATACAGCAGATGTTTACGGAAATGGAAGAAGCGAAGAACTGCTGCGGGAAGCGACAAAGGGAAAAGAGGACGAAATATATATTGCCTCTAAATTTTGCCGAGCCGGTGATATTCATGATCCACTTACCTATTCAGAAGAGTCCATACGTAAATATTGTGAGGATAGTTTAAAAAGACTGGGCCGGGAGCGGATTGATTTATATCAAATTCATTGTCCTCCTTTACCTATTTTGCAAAATACGAATGTATTTACTGTACTGGATAAACTTCAGCAGGAAGGGAAAATTCGCCATTATGGTGTAAGTGTCGAGACAGTTGAAGAGGGATTATTTTGTCTGACTATACCAGGTGTCAGGGCGTTGCAGGTTATTTTTAATCTATTTCGGCAAAAGCCACTTGAAGAGCTTCTTCCAGCCGCAAAAAAACAAGGGGTTGGAATATTGGCCCGTGTTCCCCTTGCCAGTGGTTTGTTAACAGGGAAGTTTAACTCCCAAACAAAATTTGATGAGAATGACCATCGCCAGTTTAACGCTAATGGAGAAAAATTTAATGTAGGTGAAACATTCGCCGGCCTTGAATTCTCAAAAGGGGTCGAATTAACTAATAAGCTTTCGTGGATAGCGGATGGCAGGGATTCCTTGGCGAATTCGGCCTTACGATGGATTCTTGATCAAGAAGAAATTACATGTGCCATACCAGGATTTAAAAATGTGGCGCAGGTTGATCAAAATCTTAAAGCGATCCATACTAATCCCTTTACAGAAGAGGAGCTAAAAAAGCTACATACCTTTTATATAAAGGAAGTACATGATCATATTCGGGGACCTTATTAAACAAGCAGATAAATAGGAAGCTATAATTAAATGCTAAATGAGCAGGCATTAGAGACGGATCATTTCTCTAGTTCCTGTTTATTCTTTAGGTTTTGTTAAAGTTCATTGATGATTTAGTAGCTGGCTGATAGTAGTGGATGGCCTGAGACTCCTGAGGGAGTAGCGAGGCCCCCGAAACGCCCGCGGAAAGCAAAGGCGATGAACGGATATCAACATGTAAGTTTAACAGAGCTATTTTTTATAATAAAAAGGGTAGATATCCTTTTGATTAATAGAAGGTTTTCTCTATCCTGTTAAAGGGAAAATGAGATATGCCAGGTACATAGTAGCTGGAAATAGCAAAGCTTCTCTATAGCTTTGTATCAACTAAAAACTAAGTTGTTTGCAATATAGATAGCAGCTGTCGAAATGACCGTGTAGAACTAGTGGAGTCTTTAGCTGGTCACCCGAGTAGACTCTGGCGCATTTAGCCTTACAATCGTGCTGGTTGTGAAGAGTTATTATGCAATTCTATAATAAAGATAGACCTACAGGATAAGGAGAGAAAATACATGCAAATCGAACAAAAGGTTTTTGGAAAGATTGAAGATCAGGAGGTTGTACAGTTTTCTATAACAAATGAATCAGGATTTGCAGTTCGCTTTATAAATTATGGGTGTGTAATAACAGATATAATGGCTCCAGACGGCGAGGGTAATATGGAGAATGTGGTATTAGGTTTTGACCGTTTGGAAGATTATGTAGATCATTCCCCCTATTTTGGAGCAGTTGTCGGTAGAATAGCTGGTAGAATTGCCAATAGTCAGTTTACCCTAAACGGCAAATCTTATCAGATCACTCAAAATGAGGGAGATAACCATTTGCATGGAGGCGTAAAAGGATTTAGCCATGTCTTATGGGATTATAAAGTAATAGAGGAAGAGGATGCTGTTGGGGTTGAATTCAGTTATACAAGTAAAGCCGGAGAAGAAGGTTTTCCTGGCAAGGTAGACGTTACAACCACGTACTTAGTGAATGAAAATAATCAATTGGATATTCACTATAAAGCAACCACTGATGAAGATACCATCATTAATTTAACGAATCATACATATTTTAATTTGAGTGGAGATTTGAAAAACACAATTAAAAATCATGAATTACATCTGAAGAGCAGCCGGTTTATTGAACTGCAAGAAGATTCCATTCCGACCGGTCAATTGATTCCAGTAGAAGGAACACCATTTGATTTTCTAGATAGAAAACCGATTTCGCAGGGTATTAACAGTGGCTACAGACAAAATGAATTAGTGGGAAATGGATTTGACCATCCTTTCGCATTGGATTCCAATTTTAATAGAGAAATAACCTTATATGATCCTGAAAGCGGTCGTACGTTACTAGTAGAAACGGATCAGCCAGCTGTTGTTATCTATACATGTAATCAATATGAAGGGGAGTATCTGATCAGAGGTGTCAAACCACATCCTCATATGGCTATATGTCTGGAAACACAAGGTTTTCCGGATGCAATAAACCAACCGGATTTCCAACAGGTAACGTTGAAGAAAGAGGATGTATATCAAGCGCATACCAGATACATTTTTAAATAATCAGAGAAAAAAGAGAGCAGGTTTTATCATAAAATCTGCTCTCTTTTTTTGCTAATTATATTCAATTGGTTTACATGGTTTATTTTCTTTTATATTCCATTAATCGTTTATTGATCCAAATAGCTGCCTGGGTCGCATCACCCATCGCAATGGTTGCCTGTTCAGAGTGTGAAACAATATCTCCTGCTGCCCATACATTTTTAATATTTGTTTCCTTAGTGCGGGCATCGACTTTAATATGTCTGTTATTTTCTATATGCACACCAATTTGCTTGGCTAATTCTGTATGAACTTCATTCCCACCAAAGCCGATAAAAGCACGATCTGCTTTTAAAAATTCACCGTTTTTCAGGTAAACTCCTGTAAAGTGATCCTCTGATTCCTTTGATACTGATTCAATTTCTTCTTCCAAATACGTAATCTGATGTTCGTTTAGTTTTGAGAGAATATCGGTTGAAACAGCTGTTTTTTCGTGATTGATATAGGTAATATCATTTGTCCAATTTAATAAGGATACAGCAAGACTTGCACCGCTATCTCCTGCACCCATCACAATAATTTTTTTATCAATCGCTTCATACCCATCGCAATCTGTACATATATAAATAGTGCTGCCCAGGCACTCTCTTAGGTTAGGGATGGCAGGTATACGATCCGTAATCCCGGTAGCCAATAAAAGAGTCTTGGCTTGATGCGTTCCATTTTCGGTCGTCACTAGAAAGTCGTCGTCCTTTTTTGTTATCTGCTTCACATGAGTTTTCATAAAAGTAACTCCTGTTTCGGTTGCTTGTTGTTGCCCCTTTTCACGCAACTGCTCTCCACTGACACCTTCAGGCCATCCGATGATATTTCTGTAATCCTTGCATAAATTCGATCGTCCTGCTTCTTTAGAATCCAAGACTAAACAGTTAATTTGGCTTCTTCCCATCTGGATGGCAGCCTGGGTACCGGCTATCCCTCCGCCAATTACAATACATTCCCATGAATTTTTCATAATTATCACATATCCTCCTGCATAACTTCATCCTTAGTTTTTGGATGAACAAAAATATTATACCTGTCTATACCCATTCAAATTGGTTTTTGACAAACAATTTCTCTAAATGTGAAAATAAAGATATAGAAATAGAATGGAGGTTAGGAAGTTGGATCTTAATTTAGCAGGAAAAAATGCACTGGTGGTTGCATCCAGTCAGGGGTTGGGAAAAGCAATTGCGTTAAAGTTAGTGGAAGAGGGCGCAAATGTAATGATTACAGGCAGAAATGTGAGTAAGCTCAAAAGAGTGGCAGAGGAACTCAGTGGATTAAACAAAGAAGGTAAGGTATCTTACTGTGAAGCAGACATCATGAAAGCGGAACAAATTAAATATTTGGTAAATAAAACGGTCCAAGAGTTCGGAAGCATTGATATTTTACTCAATAATGCTGGAGGACCGCCGGCCGGGACATTTATGGAGTTATCTGATGAAGACTGGCAAAACGCGTTTGAATTGAATTTGTTAAGTTACATAAGGATTATTCGAGAGGTATATCCCCATATGAAAGAGAAGGGCGGAAGAATTTTAAATATGGCTTCTTCATCCGTAAAGGAACCGATTCAGGGATTATTGTTATCCAATACGTTCCGCCTCGGCATTACCGGATTAACGAAGACTCTAGCCTCCGAATTCGCAGAGGACCAAATATTAATTAATACGATAGCGCCTGGAGTTATCTCTACAGACAGAATAACTTATTTGGACGGAAAAGCGGCCGAGCGCCAGGGGATATCCATTGACCAAGTAAGAGCGAATGCCCAGCACCAAATCCCGCTAGGCCGATATGGAGAGCCTGAAGAATTTGCCAACTATGCAGTCTTCCTGTTATCAATGATAAATACGTATGTAACCGGCCAAGTGTTATTAGTCGACGGTGGGAAAGTAAAAGGATTTTAAAGATAAATAATAGACGCGAGAACCCGCAGAGCAGCATAGCGATCTTTGCAGGATCTCGTGTCATTTTTTATAGTTTAAGTTTTAGGTACTTATTAATTTGCTTGCTTATCAGATTTCATCTTGGAGGATACGGTGTTTTTTTTCATCAATACCAGGTTCGGAGCGATTCTGCCTCTTCCTAAGGCTGGGTTTGCAACAAACAGAGAGATCAGATTAGCCATCGTAAAGGCTGTAAAGGCAAGAACAACACCTGCAGCCATATCAGTCAGCCAGTGGATTCCCAGATAGATGGTTGAGAACATGATAATTCCAACACTGCCCGTCATGAACCATTTAAATGCCTTATTGTTCGATTTATAGCTTAAAAATAATAAAGTCAGTGAAATAGAATTATGCAAGCTCGGGAAACAATTATTTAATCCTGATACATTCCGATATTGACTCTCAAAGTCCGGATAGACCTCCGGGATTAAAAAGCTAACCTGACTATGAACAAACCAAACTTCATTAACGGGTAAAAAAAGATAAAAAGGTATGGCAATCAAATAATTTAAGCCGATGGCATAAATAAATGTATAGAATAGTTGTTTATTTTTTTGGATGAAATAAAGGACAAAAGATGTGGAAATTAAGGTGACGAATATGATGATATAGAAAAAAGTAGTTAGCTCTGTTAGCCAACTATGATTCAATAAATTTTGGAAATTGGCTAAAAATTGTCCTTCGTATTGTTGGATTATATGCGAATAATCCCCGATATGGATAAACTTGTTCTCAATTTTCAACTCAAGTTTATTGATAAGAAGTATAACACCCAGTAAGGCAAAATGAATCCATAATTTCTTATCTCTTCGACTGTCCCAAATTAGTTTAAACGCAACGAAAGGATTGCGTTTAGAAAGGACGATGACTAAAAAAATGGTCATAATCGTAATGGTCACAGCTATGGTAAACATAGATTGGTACATACGCAGTTAATCCCTTCTGATTCAATATATTCATAGTGTATATCTTATACGGTTTTGAGTAACAAGAGTAGTAAAATAGTTGGAATTTTTAAGTTTTTATTCATGATAAAGGATTTTTCTCTAAAAAAATATCTATTTAACTAAAAAGTTAAAGAAAAAAGAAAAACAATGAAACTTCTTTAAACTTGATTCGTATATACAAATATGGGAGACTTAGCCTATCAGAAAAAAATTATACCAGAATTACAGGAGGAATTATTTTGATAAAGAAAATGTTAACAGCGTTTATGTTGATTACCTTTGTATTTGCGCCGGTTGCTGAATCTACATTTGTAGGAACTTCACATGAAGTTAGTGCAAAATCATACCGTTCAGGCAAAAAATCTTTTAATTCGAATAACAACCAATCGAATTTCAACCAAAATAAATCAACTGTGAATAAGCAAAATTCATCAACTAACAGCAATGCTAAAGCAACTAAAACAAATTCATTTAATAAAGGCGGATTCATGAAGAGCATGATGCTTGGCGGTATCGCCGGTTTATTATTCGGCGGTTTGCTGGCTAATATGGGTGCTATGGGTTCTGTGCTTGGATTATTATTAAATGTACTTGTAATTGTGTTAATTATCGGGTTAATTAAAAAGATCTTCACACGTAACAACCGTCCAAGAAAAGAGGTTGACGGATCGTGGAGAGGATAAAAATATCAGAACAAGAGATTATTAATTCACTTTGTGTTTATATTGCTGCTAAAAAGCAAGTCAAACCTGAAGAAGTTGAAATTGAATTAATGTATGACGATGAATATGGATTCTCCGCAGAAGCAATTGTAAAC
Source organism: Pradoshia sp. TA40_28 (assembly GCF_059694525.1). NCBI lineage: Bacteria > Bacillati > Bacillota > Bacilli > Caryophanales > Bacillaceae > Pradoshia > Pradoshia sp. TA40_28. The sequence goes on along the minus strand of NZ_JCATZO010000005.1, from coordinate 252,312 downwards.
GGAAGATCACAAATCCTTATTACAGCAAATATGATTGAAGCATTGCGTTTTTATATTGAGCATGAGCTTCAGATGGATCCGTTTGCTGCCGGTATTGAACTTGAATTAGATGATGATGAAGGCATTATCGCCTACGTCAATTAAATGATAAAAAGAGGCCCAGGCCTCTTTTTTTTATTTATAGAGTCATATAATCAGCATTCTTTACTTCAGCTTCTTAGCTCATTATTATTCTATTCAAAAATTGGTATGTACTATTATATATTTTTGGTAAATTATTAAAATATTCGTGACTTTCTTAATGATGGTCTCTAATATAAAAAGCATAGGTTATTATTTAAGCGCTTACATATTTGAGGAGGAAATACAAGATGCATCCTTATTTAAATGAAGAGCATGACATATTTCGAAGATCCTTTCGAAAGTTTTTAGAAAAAAGGGCCTATCCGTACTATGAGCAGTGGGAGAAAGAGAAACTGATTCCAAGGGAATTTTGGTCGCAACTTGGTCAAGAAGGATATTTATGTCCAGATTTACCTGAGCAGTATGGGGGACTGGAAACAGATTGGGGGATATCAGTTGTCATTAATGAAGAACTCGAACGGGTGGGATCGGGGACAATTGGGATCGGTCTTCATAATGATATCGTTGTCCCATATATAAATACTTTCGGTTCAAACGTACAGAAGGAAAAATGGCTTCCTAAATGTGTAAGTGGAGAGATCATCACTGCTATTGCGATGACTGAACCAGGTGCAGGATCCGACTTAGCCTCTATTTCAACCTATGCAGAATTAAAAGGAGATCATTATGTCTTAAATGGACAGAAAATCTTCATCACGAACGGTATCCATGCAGACCTTATCCTAGTAGCCTGTAAAACGGATTTGCACACTGTCCCTAAGCATAAAGGAATCAGTCTGCTTGTTGTCGAAAGAAATATGGAAGGCTTCTCAAGAGGACGTAAGTTAGAAAAGGTGGGCATGCATTGCCAAGATACAGCTGAACTCATATTCGAGGATTGTATCGTTCCAAAGGAAAATTTATTAGGTAAAGAGGGACAGGGCTTTCTTTACATGATGGATAAGCTTCAGCAAGAACGATTAATCGTAGCTATATCAGCACAGGTTGCCGCAGAGGATATGTTTCAGATGACGCTCGAATATGTGAAGTCAAGAAAAGCGTTTGGAAAGTCAATCAGTGATTTTCAGAATACCAAGTTTAAACTTGCTGAAATTGCATCTGACATAAAAATGGGTCGTGTATTTCTCGATCAATTAATTGCGGATCATATTGCCGGTAAAAATGTGGTCTCAGAAGTCTCGATGGCCAAGTGGAAATTAACAGATGCGGCAAAGCGCATCTCGGTAGACTGTATGCAGCTATACGGAGGATATGGGTACATGGAAGAATACAAGATTGCCAGACGATTTCGGGATACTCCTGTTAGTAGTATTTACGCTGGTACAAATGAAATCATGAAGACTATTATTGCCAAAAATTTAGGACTTTAAGGGATTAGGGAACAATCTCGTAGTTTAGGGGTATTCAAAGCCTCGAGAGGTCGATATTAAATTGATAGTAGGAAGGGGTAATTTAGAATGATGCATGTACCATTAACTGTGCACTCTTTATTGGAACGAGCTGAAAAATTTTTCCCAAAGAAAGAAGTGGTATCGAGAACCCATGATAAAGTACACCGATTAACGTATAAAGAAATCGGTGAAAGAACGAGAAGGCTGGCGAATGTTCTACAAAAACTAGATGTATCAAGAGGTGATAAAGTCGGTACTCTGGCTTGGAACCACCATCGCCATCTAGAAGCCTATTTTGCAGCACCTGGCATAGGTGCTGTTGTCCATACCATTAATATTCGCTTATCTGCTGAACATATCACATACATTATTAATAACGCAGAAGATAAAGTACTCCTGATTGACGAAGATATTGTACCTCTTATAGAAAAAATCGCCCCATCATTGACTACTATCAAAGCTTACATCATCATGACAGATAAAGTAGAACTCCCGGCAACAAGTCTTACTCCGATATTTTCTTATGAAGAACTCATAGAAACAGGGAATCCGGAAACCCCTTTTATAAAAGAATTAGATGAAAATGAGGTGGCTGGGATGTGCTATACATCCGCAACTACCGGATTTCCGAAAGGAGTAGAGTATACTCATCGAGGGATTGTGCTGCATAGTTTTGCGCTCGGTCTAGCTGATACAACAGCTATATCTGAACGTGATGTGGTCATGCCGGTAGTCCCAATGTTTCATGTGAATGCTTGGGGGTTACCATTTGCGGCTACTTGGTTTGGAACGACGCAAATTCTCCCTGGTCCGCAATTCAATCCAAAGTTACTGGCTGAATTTATCCAATCAGAAGGTGTAACCAAAACAGCAGGTGTCCCCACTATTTGGTTAGGTCTCTTACAGGAGCTTGAAAAAGGTACGTATGATACAAGCTCATTGGAATTTATTTTATGCGGTGGTTCGGCTGCACCAAAAGGGTTGATTAGGCAATTTGAAATCAAGTATAAGATACCGTTTCTTCATGCATATGGCATGACAGAGACAACTCCAATAGCAACTGTATCCAGACTGAAAAGTTATCAATTGGACTTAGACGAAGAAGAGCTGCTTGATATTAGAGCGAAGCAAGGGTTGCTTGTACCTGGTTTGGAGATGAAAATTGTTGGAGCAGAGGGCGAAGTTGAATGGAACGGAACAGATATGGGTGAATTAATGTTGCGTGGCAACTGGATCGCGGATGAGTATTATCGTGATGAACGGACTAGCGAGGCATTTAAAGATGGATGGTTATTGACAGGAGATGTAGCCACAGTAGACAAAGAAGGTACGATTAAACTTGTTGATCGGACTAAGGACTTAATCAAAAGCGGTGGTGAATGGATATCTTCGGTCGACCTTGAAAATGCCCTAATGGCTCATGAAGCGGTTTTTGAAGCGAGTGTCGTAGCCATTCCACACCCAGAATGGCAGGAAAGACCGGTCGGCTGTGTTGTATTAAAACCTGGATTTAGAGGGAAAATAACAGAAGAGGAAATTCGAAGCTTCCTTGAACCTCAATTTGCTAAGTGGTGGCTGCCGGATGTAATCATCTTTATGGAAGAAATCCCAAAAACCTCTGTTGGTAAGTTTCTGAAAGCAAAACTAAGAGAAATGATTCAGGATAGGGTTTCGAATAATTAGGCATTGTAGGAGAAGTCTAAACCTTAATTAAAGCAGCAAATGGTTTAGACTTTTTTTAACATATAAGTTGATGTGGCCGTCAAAGGTCATACATTAGCCTAATTAATTGGTATGATTTATATCATCCTGTAAACAATAAGAGGATAATTATGGTTTATTCTATAAAGGAGTGTACTTCATGAACCAATCATTAGCTTATGTACAGGAAATTTTATCAGCACACACAGAAGACAGCGAAATTGGGAAGAATATTTTTGATCGGATTTCAGACCGGAATTATAGTAGTGGAGAACTGTTTGCTAGAGACTTATCAGAGGATGAAAGCAGTTATCTCAACCGGATTCTAAAAGATGCCATAGAGTATTCAAACCAAGAACAGGACGAGGAAAGATCTGCGCATTTAAATAAGATTTATGAGCTGCTCTATTAAATGTCAAAAACCTGAAGGTGATAAACATAGTTGAGGGTTGAAGCTTAAAGCATACGCTTTAGGCTTCTTTTATTTTGAATACTCCCATATTCCTTCCGTACAATATCATTATTATAATCAGTTAGAAGATAGTAGCGAGTTATAGATAAATCTTTGTTTTAAAATAACGTTGTTTTTTCTCATTCCATCCTTTTAGGCAGTGAGGGCTACTCTTTTTTTAAATTAAATATTACGAATTGTATAAAAACAATGTTAAAATAGAACTATCCATCTAGAGCAAAAATGGTTCTTGGATGAAAATTTGATAGATCTATATTCTACTATTTGTATAAATAAATTATAATTAAAATACTATATGCACTAATTTAACGTTAACAAAAAGGTCTTATATAAGTTTTGATGCTTAGCCTTTATTAATTAGATTTAATCTATTAGATTGATATTAATGTCGTAAAGGAGATTACATACAATTGAATACAAAATATCTGGACTTACTTGTCCAAAAATATGATTGTGAAGAAAAAGTAGTGACGGAAATTATTAATTTGGAAGCCATCTTGAATCTACCAAAGGGGACGGAACATTTTGTCAGTGATTTGCATGGGGAGTACCAAGCTTTTCAACATGTGTTGAGAAATGGCTCCGGGAATGTAAAACAAAAGATCAAGGACCTGTTTCAAGATGTTTTATTAGAAAATGAAATAAATGAATTTGCGACATTAGTTTATTATCCTGAAGAAAAATTGAAGTTAATTAAAAATCAATTTAATAATAAAGAAGAATTAAATCAATGGTATGTCGTGACTATCGAGCGAATGATTAGGCTTATTTCTTATTCTTCTTCCAAATATTCACGTTCTAAATTGCGGAAAGCTTTGCCGAGCCAGTTTGTGTTTATTATTGAAGAACTGCTTTACAAAACCAATCAAATGAATAAGGAGAAATATTATAAAGAAATTGTCGAGCAAATCATCTCTTTAGGACAGGCTGATAAACTCATCATTGGACTTGCCTATACAACTCAGAGATTGGTTGTCGATCATCTCCATGTCGTGGGGGATATTTATGACCGCGGACCTGAACCTGATAAAATCATGGATACTCTGATCAATTATCATTCTGTTGATATTCAGTGGGGAAACCATGATGTACTATGGATAGGTGCTTTTTCTGGTTCAATGGTCTGTCTTGCAAATATTATACGTATATGCGCAAGATACGACAATCTGGATATTATTGAAGATGTATATGGAATCAATCTGAGACCGCTATTAACTCTTGCGGAGAAATACTATGATGACAATCCAGCTTTCAGACCAAAGGTACAACATTCGGATAAGAAGCTGTCTAAACATGAAACATTACAAATAACGAAAATTCATCAAGCGATTGCGATGATTCAGTTCAAATTAGAAATGCCGATTATAAAGAGACGTCCATATTTTAATATGTCCGAAAGGCTTTTGCTTGAAAAAATTGATTATGATAAGAATGAAATAACCATTTATGGAAAGACTTACTCGCTTGAAAATACTTGCTTTGCAACAGTCAATCCCGAGCAGCCTGATCAGTTATTAGAGGAAGAAAAGCAGGTTATGGAAAGATTATTATTCTCGATTCAGAATTCAGAAAAGCTGGCCAGACATATGAATTTTCTCATGAAGAAAGGGAGTCTTTATTTAAAATATAACGGGAATCTGTTGATACATGGGTGTATTCCTTTGGATGAAGAAGGAAATATGGAGAAAATGACCATTGAAAATAACACCTATTCAGGGCGAGAATTACTGGATGTTTTTGAACATTATTTACGGCATTCTTTTGCGCATCCGGATAAGACTGATGATCTGGCAACGGATATGGTCTGGTATTTATGGACAGGCGAATATTCATCACTCTTTGGAAAAAGAGAAATGACAACGTTTGAAAGGTACTTTATTGAGGATAAAGCAACCCATAAAGAAAAAAAGAATATATATTACCATCTGCGCGAGAATGAAGAAATTTGCCGTAAAATCCTCACTGAATTTGATTTAGATCCAGAAACGGGTCATATTATAAATGGTCATACACCCGTTAAAGAAATTGAGGGCGAAAATCCCATTAAGGCTAATGGTAAGATGATTGTAATCGATGGAGGTTTCTCCAAAGCATACCAATCAACGACAGGTATAGCAGGATATACGCTGCTATATAATTCCTACGGCATGCAGCTGGTTGCCCATAAGCATTTTAATTCCAAAGAAGAAGTTTTACTTAACGGGACAGATGTTTTATCGATAAAAAGATTGGTAGATAAAGAATTGACGCGTAAAAAAGTTAGGGAAACTAATATTGGTGAAAAAATTATACAGGAAATTTCGATTTTAAATAGTTTGAGAGAATATCGGTATATGGATTGACGTCAGCAGCAACTTCATATGATAAGAGTTCAGCCAGAACATTCTGGTTGAACTTTTTTCTTTTTATAAAGGTTGTAAAACATTTTATGTATCACTTATTTAGTGAAAAACTTGAATGGGCGAGAATAAATGAAAGCTTGGTGAAGGCGATCCATAGACACTTGATTTAACCAAGAACGCGGGTTTGCTCTTACCTGCCCCTCTTTTGAACGAATGTAGACTGCTGAGGACAGTCTTTTTTTTGATGTAGAGTACCACCTTTCACTATCCATCAATCACTTTCCAAAAAATCATCTTCTTTGGTTAATAGAGCAAGCTTATAGAGTTCATCGGCAACTCCTTCGCAAGGAAAAGAACCAAACTGGGCCTTTTTCATATGGTAGTAGTAAGCATTTGGTTAAATGCCTATTTTGACAGAGGGGGCATTTGAATGGAGATGGAATTGGCCCAGATCCATTGGATCTATTTGTTGTTTATTGGTGGAATTATCATTTTGATGGCAATGCGCAGGGATACGTCTCTTTTTTGTATAATCGGAATATTTGTGATCGCGATTCTAACCACAGAGAGCTTAACTACTTCAGTGAGTGGCGTGTTTGATAGTTTTATTTATGCGATTGGGGAGCTCCTGCCGACCATCTTGATTATTTGCATTATTGTGTCTCTTGGCAAGGTTCTGACTGATACAGGAATTAATGATAGGATGATTTACCCTTTTACAAAATTAATGAAAACTCCTTCGTTATCGTTTTGGACAATAGGGATTGTCATGATGATCTGCTCCTGGTTTTTTTGGCCTTCACCAGGAGTGGCACTGCTTGGGGCTGTTCTTCTTCCAGCAGCTTTACGGGTTGGTCTGCCAGGTTTAGGTGTGGCAATGGCAATGAATCTATTTGGCCATGGAATCGCTTTATCTGGTGATTATGTCATCCAGGCTGCGCCAAAATTAACAGCAGATGCAGCGGGGATTCCGGTCAGTGAGGTTATGGAGGCCAGTATACCTCTGGTTATTACGATGGGTATTGTTACTACTATAACTGCTTTTTTCATGTTAAGAAAAGATATGAAGAAAGGTGAGCTGGTTGTAGAGGTTCTTGATGTGCAGCAGAATGAAAGGGAAAAGGAGAAATTGCTATCAGCCACACAACAAAAATCATTTGCTGTTCTGATTCCTCTTTTGTTTATTCTAGATGTGGTGGCAATGTCTCTCTTTGATCTTCAGGGTGGGGAGGCAACATCACTCATTGGTGGTACAGCCATTATGATATTGATCCTGCTTACTCTCTTTGCCCATAAATCGAAAGGGTTGGAGGAGACCACAGCGTATTTGATAAAAGGATTCCAGTTTGGATTTAAGGTTTTTGGTCCTGTCATTCCGATTGCTGCCTTTTTTTATTTAGGGGATGCGGGATTCGAGGCTGTATTCGGTGATCGACTCCCGAATGGGTCTGAGGGTATCATTAATGATATTGGGACTGCTCTAGCCGGTGCGATACCGATTACAAAGGAAATCGCAGCTGTCACTGTGACCGCTGTTGGAGCCATAACCGGGCTTGATGGTTCAGGATTTTCAGGGATTTCATTGGTCGGATCAGTGGCTCAGTTATTTGAGCATTCTCTCCATACTGGGGCTGCTACCCTGACTGCTCTTGGACAAATAGCAGCCATTTGGGTTGGTGGAGGAACTTTAGTGCCATGGGCGCTGATACCTGTAGCTGCTATTTGTAATGTCAGCCCTTTTGAACTGGCACGACGAAATTTAGTGCCGGTGGTGGTTGGGCTTATCGTTACGACCATTGTGGCGATGTTTCTTATATAAATAGAGATCGCTTCTCTTACCATTTTCATTAAAGTGAGGAGGGTTAGAATTAACCCTCCATTAACTACCTGCTGTTTAATCGTTTTAGCAGACAGAAGATGCCTTTTGTTATAGGGATAGCGTGAAGCTGAAAGTAAGCTTCTCTTCATTAAATGATAGTTACAGTCTGTTAGTAGTTATTGAGGTAGTCTGCTGTACCTATTTATGAGAAATTCTGTAAATAATGTTGACAAATCATATGTGTATGGTAGGATTAATTTTAATAAGTTCTAAAAAGGTCAGTGAGGGCTTCTGTTATTGGTTAGAACAATAACCGACGGGAGGATTCAAAAGGGGGGAAGACCAGCTGAAATCGACTAATTTGCAGGACGTCATGGATCAAATAGAAATCATGTTATCTACTATTAAATTTGGATCAGTTACGCTAGTTGTCCAGGATGGGAAGGTCATCCAAATTGAGAAAAATGAAAAGGTTCGCCTTCCATCCTCTTCACAAATTCATAAATCCTAATAAGCTTGCTGACTAGATAAACTAGAGGCAGTCTTTTTCTACTTTGTAGAGATAGACTGCCTTTTTTTGTACTTGCAGCCAAACAAAGCTTCATGAAAGGGGCATATTGCTTCATGATTCAATCGATTAATTGGCATAAGTTATCGGATTCAGTTTCTATACAGGATGAAACAAAGGGGGCAAAGACTGCTCTTGAATGGGCGTATCAAATGTTTAGCGAAAACAAAATCGTCTATGCATCAAGCTTTGGTGCAGAAGCAATTGTCTTAATCGATTTGATTAGCCAAGTTAAACCAGATGCCTCCATTGTTTTTTTAGATACAGGTCTTCATTTTCCGGAAACATATGATGTCATTAACCGTATCGAGGAGAGATTTAAAGAGTTAAAGATTGAGAGAAAACAACCAGAAATGACTCTTGATGAACAAAGAGAACAATATGGGTCAGCCCTGTGGAAAAGAGAGCCAAACAAATGTTGTGAAATCCGCAAAGTGATTCCATTGAGAGAAACCTTGATGTCTAAGGAAGCGTGGATATCTGGTCTGCGCCGAGAACAGTCTCCAACCAGGGCAAGAACGAATTTTTTTAATGAGGATAAAAAGTTTGAAAATATCAAAATATGTCCGCTTATTCATTGGACATGGGACGAGGTATGGGCGTATATCCATGAGCGTAATCTTCCTTATAACCACTTACATGATCAGGGCTATCCAAGTATAGGATGCTTCCCATGCACACAAGCTGTTCTTGATGGAGGAGATAGCCGGAAAGGTAGATGGAGCGGAACGGGAAAAAACGAATGTGGACTTCACACAGAGTAAAGGGGGGAGAGAGGCATGTTAACGATTGTTGCCGTAGTGATTGGTTTGTTCTTTGCTATGAATATTGGAGCAAGCGGCGCTGCGGCATCCATGGGTATTTCTTATGGATCTGGAGTTATCAAGAAACCAATCATCGCTTTAATACTGTGCGGGATAGCAGTATTTTTCGGAGCCTGGCTAGGCGGAGGAGAAGTTGTTAAAACATTGGGAAGCGGGATTGTTCCTAAGGAAAGTTTTACGATTTCCATTGCGCTTATCGTGCTTGCATCGGCTGCCTTATCCCTGTTTCTAGCGAATATCTTAGCTATTCCACTCTCTACCAGTGAAGTAACAGTCGGTTCAATAGTAGGAGTGGGCATTGTTTATCAAACCCTTTATGTGGAAAGCTTTGCATGGATATTTATGTTTTGGATTTTGACTCCTCTAATTGCCTTTACTGTGGCAGTTTTAGCAGGGAAGTTTCTACAACTTCCCTTTGTAAAGAAATGGGTGCAATCAAAAAAAGCTAAGCCAATCTTAGCCGTATTGGTCGTTATTATGGGATTGTTTGAAGCTTTTTCAGCGGGAATGAACAATGTAGCAAATGCCGTGGGGCCTTTAGTAGGAGCAAATGTTTTATCCACGGGCTCAGGTATTTTTTGGGGAGGTCTATTTGTAGCGATTGGGGCTATCCTTTTAGGTCGGGGAGTACTTGAAACAAATGGGAAGAAAATTACCGATCTACGATTAGAAGAGGGTTGTATCATTTCCGGTACAGGAGCCGGGATTGTGATGGTGGCGTCGATTTTTGGTATCCCCGTCCCATTGGTACAGATCACAACCTCATCCATTATTGGAATCGGCTTTGTTAAGCAAGGAGTTAGTGTACTGAAGAAGGATATTGTTATCAGACTACTGACTGTTTGGGTTGTATCGCCTGTTCTTTCCATGGTTCTTTGCTTCACACTCATTCAGTTACTAATCGAAAAAAATATGTATCCAATTGTCATCATGGTTGGACTGCTTATTTCTGTATTTGGTGTGAAATATTTAAACAAAAAAGAAAAGGAAAACATCTTACTGACAAAATAAAAAATAATGAAAGAGGGAGATTACTTGTCTTTGCCAAAACCACACGGAGGAACGCTAATTTCTGCTTATAATCCTGATTATGATACTTCAACGATCAAAAAGAAGATAAAGATTGATGCAATAAGCTACAGCGATCTAGAGCTAATTGGAGTAGGACTATTCAGCCCGCTCACTGGTTTTCTGAACAAGGCAGATTATGAATCAGTAGTGGAGAAGATGAGGCTGGCCAATGGAATTGTATGGTCTGTTCCCGTGACCTTGCCGGTATCAGAGCAGGATAAGGAAGCGATTGAAGAGGGAGAAACGATTAGACTCATTTTTAATGGAGAAACAGTTGGAGTTATCACAGTTTCTGAAATATATGAGCCTGATTTATCTAAAGAAGCCAGAGAGGTTTATAAAACAGAAGAGGATGCTCATCCGGGTGTTAGGCGTTTGTATGAGAGAGGCTCCTATTATGCGGGCGGTGATATTGTACTTTTCAAAAAGGCAGACAAAAATGTCGCAGCAGATGTTTGGTTTGAGCCAAAAGAGACGCGTGCGTTATTTGAACAAAAGGGCTGGAAGACGATTGTTGGCTTTCAAACGAGAAATCCGGTTCATCGTGCGCATGAGTATATTCAAAAGGCGGCGCTTGAGACAGTAGATGGGCTATTTTTGAATCCTCTTGTAGGGGAAACGAAATCAGATGATATCCCAGCAGATGTTCGCTTAAAAAGCTATCGTGTACTTTTGGAAAATTATTATCCAAAAGAGCGTGTTCAGTTAGGGGTTTATCCAGCTGCGATGAGGTATGCTGGCCCACGTGAAGCCATTTTCCATGCAATTGCGCGTAAAAATTTTGGCTGTACCCATTTTATTGTAGGGCGTGATCATGCTGGAGTCGGTGATTACTACGGTACATATGATGCTCAGTATATTTTTAATGAGTTTACGGAGGAAGAGCTTGGCATTAAGCCATTATTTTTTGAACATAGTTTTTACTGTCAGAAATGTGAGGGAATGGCATCAGATAAAACATGCCCGCACAACCGTGAAGACCGAGTCATTCTCTCAGGTACAAAGGTGAGAGAATTATTACGCTCAGGGCAGCTTCCGCCATCGACTTTCAGTCGTAAAGAAGTGGTAGAAGTACTTATTGAAGGCTTGAAAGAAAAAGAGAGTGTGTGAGGGGGAACTATTTGTGGAGAAGGCAACCAATATAACGTGGCATGAAACGGCTATTACGAAAGAAGAGCGGCATGTGCAGAATGGGCATGGAAGCTGTGTTTTATGGTTTACGGGACTATCTGGTTCCGGAAAATCAACGATTGCCAATGCGCTCTCGAGCTTTTTATATGAACAACGAATAAGTGAATATGTTCTTGATGGCGATAATATTCGCCATGGTCTGAATAAGGATCTTGGATTTTCAGATTCCGATAGAAAAGAGAATATCCGTCGTATTGGAGAGGTGGCGAAGCTCTTTGTTGAAAGCGGAACAATTGTGACATCTGCCTTTATTTCACCATTTCGCTCTGATCGTGAACAGGTTCGTTCTTTATTTGACGAAGGAGAATTTATTGAAGTATTCGTGGAATGTCCGATTGAAGAATGTGAACGGCGGGACCCGAAACAACTGTATGAGAAGGCGCGCCGCGGGGAAATCAGGGATTTTACAGGAATTGATTCCCCGTATGAAGCACCACTAGAACCAGAGATTATTATTCATTCAAATAAAGTAGGAATAGACGAAGCGGTAAGTCAAATTGCTAGTTATCTAGTATCGAAGAAAATAATTTAAGGGGGGATTGATGAGATGGCTTATGAAAAGTTTTGGGCGAATAACGAGAAATTGAATAAAACAGAAGTAGTAAAGCTTGAAAAGGATGGTCTTCGCATATTGGATGATATCCCTGAATATGCTCAAAAAGGTTTTGCTTCCATTCCGAAGGATCAATGGGATTTGTTTAAATGGGCGGGTCTTTATTTACAACGTCCAAAGGAAGATGGTTATTTCATGATGCGTGTGAATGTCCCATCAGGCATCCTTAAAAAAGAACAGTCGGTTGTACTTGCTGAGATTGCCCGTGATTACGGACGTGGGGTCTTTGATATTACAACTCGTCAGGCTATCCAGTTTCACTGGCTTGAGATTCAACAGATACCGGATATTTTTAATCGGTTAGAGGCAGTTGGATTATCAAGTGTTGGAGCTTGCGGAGATATTACAAGAAATATTGTCGGTAATCCAATCACGGGAATTGATCCAAATGAGTTGTTTGATACATCAGCAATCGTAAAGGAAGTCTTTGACTTCTTCCAAAACAATGAGGATTTCTCCAATTTGCCGAGAAAATATAAAATGTCAATCAGTACAAATTTAAACAATGCAGCTAACGCCGAAATCAATTGTATATCTTTCACTCCAGCGGTTAAAGAAGTAGATGTAGTTCAAAAGAAAGGCTTTCATTTGAAACTTGGCGGCGGTTTATCTTCTCGCCCATTCTTGGCTCAGACACTTGATGTGTTCATTGAACCTGAGCGAACATTAGAAGTTGCAGTAGCGGTCACGACTATTTTCCGTGATTACGGCTACCGGGATAAACGCCATTTGGCTCGATTGAAATTTCTGATGGCAGATTGGGGACCAGAAAAATTCCTGGATAAAATTAAAGAGCATACCGGTCCACTGTCAACACGAGGAGAAGAGCCGGTGGGAGACTGGAATGCCGGATATTTTTATGGCGTACATGATCAAAAGCAAGAAGGCCTAAAGTTTTTGGGATTTAATGTGCCAGTTGGACGCCTTGATGCAGATGAAGTCTTCGAGCTTGCAAGAATCTCAGATAAATATGGGAATGGAGAGATTCGTACATGTAACTCACAGAATTTAATTATTCCGAATATCCCAACTGAAAATGTAGATGCTTTGTTAGATGAACCGATTTTTAAGAGGATCACGATTAAGCCAAATTCATTTATCGGTCATGCGGTGTCCTGCACAGGCATTGAATATTGTAATCTTGCATTGGTGGAGACAAAAGAGCGGATGCGATTAATCGCAGAAGAACTTGATCAAAAAATTCAATTGGACGTACCGGTTCGTATGCATATGGTAGGCTGTCCAAATTCTTGCGGTCAGCGGCAAATTGCTGATATTGGATTGCAGGGTATGAAGATGCGAAATACCAATAAAGAAATGGTGGAAGCCTATGAAATCTATGTCGGCGGAACCCTTAATGCTGGCGGAGAATTTAATGAAAAGCTAAAAGGTAAAATTCCAGTTGAGAGTTTGACGGGTGTTCTCTTGAAGCTATTAACCTATTTTAGAGAAGAAAAGTTTGCAGGTGAATCCTTTTATGATTTTAAGCAGCGTATTGGATTGGCTGCTTTTCAAAAGACACTGGATTCCATTCTTGGAGTTGGTTCAAATGGCGTTTCTATATAGGTTTGAAGTGAGCTTCATAGAGAAAGAGGTTATGGCAATTATTGTGGCTGCTACTGATGAGGAAGCGTTTAAACATCTGGATGTGGAACTTGAGAAATTTTATTTGAAGATGCCAGTTGTAAAAGATGTGACCTTAAGGGAGAAGAAACGGATAGGCAAAAATGCCGGATTTATTTTAGATGCTGATGAGAGAGGGTGGTAAGGATGGTAGGGAAAGTATACTTAGTTGGAGCGGGACCGGGCGATCCTGATTTAATTACAATAAAGGGGATGCACTGTTTACAGGAAGCAGATGTTATCCTTTACGACCGTCTTGTCAATCCGGAATTATTGAACTATGCGAAGAAGGATGCTCAGCTCGTGTACTGCGGAAAACTACCTAATTATCATACAATGAAACAGGAAACAATTAATCACTTTCTGGTGAAGTATGCTAAGCGCGGGCATCGCGTCGTCAGGTTAAAGGGTGGTGACCCATTTGTTTTTGGGCGTGGCGGCGAGGAGGCAGAAGAGTGTGCGAAAAGTGAAGTGCCCTTTGAAATTGTGCCGGGTATTACCGCCGGAATTGCAGCCTCTGCTTATGCAGGTATACCAGTAACACATCGAACTTTAAGCAAAAGTTTTGCCTTTGTGACAGGTCATCAGGCGGGGGATAAGGAGGCTGAACAACAATGGGAACACCTTGCAAAGGCAGTCGATACCATTTGTATTTATATGGGCGTAACCCATCTTCCTTCTATCATTCAAAAGCTGCTTAATGCAGGTAAATCTTCTGATACACCAATTGCGCTTGTTCATTGGGGAACATATGCCGAGCAGCGAACAGTTACAGGGACCTTATCAACCATTGAAGGTATTATGAAGGAAGCCGAAATAGCTAATCCAAGTATGATCATTATAGGTGAAGTGGTGCGTCTGCATTATCGTTTGAACTGGTTTCAGGAAGAAATTCTTCCTCATTTGCCGGTCGTCCACGGATAAGAAAAGGAGGGCTAGGATGCGAGCGATTCTTTATATTGGCCATGGAACACGTTCTAAAAAAGGAGCAGATGAGGCGAAGGCATTCCTGAATCGTGTCATCGAGGCAGTGAGTGCAGAAATACAAGAAATCAGTTTCTTGGAGCTGACTAAACCGTTCATTGATGAGGGGTTTACTCGCTGTGTCGAAAGAGGGGCAACATCCATTTGTGTTGTCCCTGTTTTTCTCTTATCCGCAGGCCATATCAAAACGGATATACCCCAGGCACTTAAGCCGTTAAGACATAAGTATCCTCATATCCCGATTGAAATGGCAGAACCGTTTGGTGTTCATGATGACATTTTGAATGCGATGATTGAGCTTATTAAGGATACGGTACCAAAGGCATCAGAGGAAGATTCTATCCTCATTGTCGGAAGGGGAAGCAGTGATCCTGCCATCCATCAAAGTTTTAAGGAGATTGCTAATGGGGTTAGCGCCAGGCTTAAGACAAACGATGTGCATGTTTGTTATTTAGCTGCGACAACGCCGACATTTCTAGAAGGAATGGAACACCTATGCGGGGAAGCGAAAGGAAGAGTAATCGTCGTCCCTTATCTCCTTTTTGAAGGGCTGCTTTTGTCTGAAATGAGAGCAGAGGTTCAAAAGAGAAATAAGAATGGTGAGTCTGTCATACTTACTCCTGCTCTTGGAAAACATCCGACAATGCTAGAAATCATGACAAAAAGAGTTAGAAATGAGGAGGTACAGTATGCAGCCGCTCATCATTGATTTAAAGGGAAAGAGAATCATCATTGTTGGAGGAGGAAGAGTTGCAGCACGAAAGGCTAAGGTACTCTCGGCTGAACAGGCAGATATTAGCTTTATCGCTCCTGAAATATCAGAGGAAGTACGTCAGCTTGCTGAGGATCATGGCTATTCGTTGCTTGAACGGGCGGCCTTGCCAAGTGATTTCCATGAGGCCATGCTAGTGATATTAGCAACTAATAATAGGGAAGTAAATGCTTCGTTAGCCCGTATTCTGCCTGCTAATCAATTAGTTTGTGTCGTCGACGAGTCAGGAGATGGAAACGTAACGTTCCCTGCTACTGTTAGGCGTGGCCATTTACAAATTGCAGTCACCTCCAACGGAGCCAGTCCAAAATTGACACGCAAGCTAAAAAAAGAGCTTGAGCAACAATTTGATGAATCATGGATTAGCTATACAGCATGGCTTAATGAAATGAGGCAAACCGTTAAGCAGCTTGAAATCCCATTTGAGGAAAAACAACGAATCCTTTTAGAGATTCTTGAGGATGAATATAGGGATAAATGGGTTCGTGACGGATTAACACTGGAGAAGATTGCAGAAAAAACCATGTTGGAGGAGCTAAAAAGGTAATTCAAAGCAAAAGCTAGGTTATTTCAAGAAGATGAATTCTGCTATTTTGCAGGAGCATCTTTTTTTATTACTCTGTTAAAGATGAATGTTGATTTATTAGAAAAACGGGACTTCCAATTTGATGGAAGTCCTGTTCGTTATTGTCTCATTGAACTATCGCTACCTTAGGATGTACAGAGGTTCACAAATCGAACATCAACTGATTTACCTTATTTTCAATACTTTTGCTTTAAATTCGGTTAATTGAAAAATTTAGAGACTCTAATTATTTCTTCAGTAGGAGTCAGCGTCGCTTCGGCAATACTTTTTCGACTGTTGGCTAAGTATTGTTTAATTAAATGATAACCAATTGTATATCCAGCATTCTCTGATAACCCAACTGGATGATACCCTCGTTTTTTAGCAACCTCATCCCCAAACAGATAAGCTGATACTTCACCAAAACCTTTAGTTTTTCGCCCCTCTTTTATCACTTCAATTGAGTATTCCATCTCTTCTTTGTCAAAATCTGAAATCCAAGGTCCAATAAGCTCTACTCCGTACATTTCTTCAGCAAAACATTCAGCTAAGCCTTCCAAGACTAAATATTCTTCGACAGTCACATCTCCGTGATTGAATGGTTCAAATGTAAAACGAACATTATGATTAAATTCGTGTGCAAGAGCAGATTTTAAACGTTTCTTATTAAAGTCATTAGGAATAACCATTAGCATAATATATCCTGGTATTCCACCGAAACCTGAATATCCTTTATTTACTTTCATTTCTTGACTATCTTCATCCCCTAAAAGAATATTTACATTGATTTTTTTCAGAGGAATCAAATAATCTATCTTTTCAAATTCGTAAATTCCTTTTACAAACACTTCTTGATAATCATCAAAAATTTTAGATTCTATAAGTTTTGGCAGATTATCCTTAACTTGTTGAATAGATTTTCTTGGAGTCCAAATCCCTAACATTTCCGATGCCATAACAACATCGTATCCATTGGATTGCGTTGCTTTTAACGGTACATTTAAATAATCCCACATCGTTTTCATTGGTTGCATCAATTCAAAACGAAATGAATTCTCATTAACATTCCCTGATAAACACTTATCATAGAAATCTAAGCTATTGATCAAGTTGATTGTTACTTTTTCCATAATTTCTCCTCCTTATCTAATAGCTTAATCTTTGACATTCCGTTAATGTAAGAATTTCATTATTCATTTTTCTTGATACGTCTATCAGTATTATTAAATGAATATACAAGAAAACTTTAATCACATAGTTAATTAAAGATATAACTTCTATACAGTAAACTTAGATAATCTAAGTGTATCATACGTTTCTATATTTGGAATTAAGTTCCCTTTTATCATCATATCATTTTTACCGTAACCTCATTTCGCTGATGATGGATGCTCTCTAATACTTGAAACCACGCAAGGTAATTGTTCAGATACTTGGTCGCCACACCGTTAAAACGCTGTATCCATCCTTTCAATCTTCGGTGGTAGTTGTTTACATTTTGGATGTGATATAGACCCTTGGTGCGAGTTTTACCGTCAGACTTAAACTGGTAAATGGATATATCCTTTTCGGTAGCATAGGTTTTAAAAGCATGCCAAGCATCGGTGCATAACACATTCTCGCTGGAAAGTTTATGACTGATTGCTTAGTTTAATTGTTCTTTGGTTAAACGTCCCATGCCTAACGTCTGTGAGAAGGTCACTTTGTCACGGTCTCTTGCGACCAGGACGCATACCTGTTCGTTACTTATCCCACGTTTCTTTGCGGAACCGCCCCGTTTGCGTGGTTTTCTATCCTTAATCTTTCTTTGCCCTTTTTCAGAATAAAGGAAATAAGTCTCATCCATTTCAACGATACCTTGGAAATCTGGGATCTCCATTTGTTTTAATGCTGTTAGGAACTTGTGCCTCCAATAAAATAATGTGACGTGAGTGACGTTACCAATCAACTCTGCTGATTTACGAAGCGAATAACCTTCTATCATACATTCTATAAACTTTATCCAACGATTGAGATGACGGGTTCGATATAATGCCGTATTGGTGAGGTCAGTGAAAGTTTTTTTACAAGCCTTACAGCGATAACGTTGTTTCTTAATTTCTTCACCATCTACGATAGAAGAATATTTTCCAAATCGTACAATTTGTTCTGACTCACAATCGGGACACCGATAGCCATTCCTATTTTTACGTTCTGAAATCTCTTCCAGTACAGTTCCTGTGGATGATGAGGCAGTAAGAGCATCAATTAAATATTCCCGTAATCGATGTTTTTCCGCTGGATTCAGTTTTTGAATGGCTTTAAGTATATCCCTTGCTTTCACAGTCATCACCAACTTATATTTGATGACTTCATTATAGAACGTTTGTTCGTTATAAGAAAAAGCCAATTATTATTGATAATGAATATGCAAAGGAAAGGAAGGACAGCGATTTTCAGTGAAAAAAGTTGAGCGAGGAAAGGATTGATTAAATCATTTAACCTAATTATGGTAGAATTAATTAACAATAAATGGTTTAGGTGGACGTAACTGATTCAACAATTGGACTGGCCAGCTCCATCTTTTTTCTTAAGGTTCAGTAGTCTGCTATTATCCTATACGACTAACAAATCAAGTTCCACTCGTTTCATTTCCTTCATTTTGTATCAGATACTCAACCCCCACCACAGAATACAAAACACTATACCCTGAGATTATTAGATGTTTTTATAGTTTTGTAGGATATTTCATTAAAAATATAAGCGTTATAATGATATTTGAAAGCGCTTTATATTTAAAAAGGGGGGAACTATGAATGAAGAAATTAGGTTTGGTCCTAATGGGGGTACTGACAGCGTTAGCTTTAGCTGCGTGTAGTGATGATAACAAAGTAGATCAATCCACAAAGGACGGGGCAATTGAGCTTACACTTTGGACTGACTGGACCGAAGATCGACCGGAAAACACGCTATACAAAGACATTATTTCTAAATTCAATAAAGAACACGAAGATATTCAGGTTAAAGTAGAGGCCATACCACATGACCAATATGAAACAAAATTAAGAACGCAAGCTGCAGGAAATCAACTGCCTGATATGATGCGTGTATGGCCTGGAGCGAGAACAGAGCCTCTTGCCGAAGGCGGAGCTATCCTTCCATTAAACCCAATTATTGAGAACTGGGATGGAGTCATTCCCGATTCCATTCTAACAGATTATGCATTTGAAGATAATTATTACGCAATCCCATCAAACATAAGTGTTACAGGTTTAATTTACTATCATAAAGACCTGCTTAAAGCTGTAGGTTATGATGAGTTCCCAAAAACATATGCGGAATTTAAAAAACTTGTAAAAGCACTTAATGATAAAGGAACGACTCCAATTGCTTTAGGAAACAAGGCAATCTGGCCATTACAATCCGTGTACCTTTCTACAATGGCTGACCGCTTTACTGGCAGTGATTTCTTAAAGAATACCTTAAACGGAGATGGCAGTTTTAAAGACCCGCAATTTGTCAGTGCATTATCTGTTATTGACGAATTAACAAAATCAAGAGCATTTAATGAGGATATGAATACTCTTGATGAAGTTCAAGCGCGTAACGAATTCATTAAAGGAACTGCAGCAATGCACTTTGCTGGTTCATGGGCAATTGGTCCAATCTTAGACAGTGTAGAAAATATGGATAACATTGGTGTAGCGCCATTCCCTACATTTGAAGGTGGAAAAGGAAATCCTACAAAGATTGCAGGTGCTGCTGGCGGTGGGATTGCAGTTAATAGCAAGTTAAGTAAAGAAGAGCAAGAGGCTGCTTTCACATTCTTAAAATACTACTATGGTGATGAATTATACCAAGGCTTAATCAAAGCGAATATTATCGTTCCTGCTGATGTTAAGATGGATGACAGTATTCCACAAATATTCCAGGATGCTAATAGCTTTGCTAAAGGTGGATTAGTACCTGTATATGATGCCAAGCTGACTCCAGAACTGACTGATATCATTAACAATGGTTTGCAATCTATTACTTTAGGTGACAAAACACCTGAACAATTAGCGGGTGAGATGCAGAAAGCAAACAAAAGTAAATAAAAAGTTTATAGATTCTTTCACAGGTTACTTGCATCTAAGTAACCTGTGAATGTTTAGGGGGGAAGAAAAATGAAATTGACTAAGAAGAGTAAAGGGGCGTTTATATTAGGCATACTACCTGCTTTTTTACTATATGTTGTTTTTGCCATTTATCCGATTCTCCAATCCTTCTATTATTCTTTCATGGATTGGAATGGATTCAATGAAATGACCTTTGTAGGATTAGATAACTTTAAAAAGTTATTTGCGGATTCCCTATTTTGGAACTCTGTCAAAAATAATATATACGTAGTATTAGTATCTGTATTAGGTCAGGTACCGCTAGCTTTGTTATTTGCCCTTTTATTGAACCGTAAACTTAAGGGAGCTAAATTATTTAGAACAATTGGGTTTTTACCAGTTGTTTTATCAACCGTTGTGATCTCCTTAACGTGGAGTTTGATTTACAATTCCCGTGATGGATTAATCAATGAATTCTTGCGATCCATTGGGCTAGAGTCACTCGCGCAAAATTGGTTAGGAGATACAAAGTGGGCAATGGTTTCTGTCTTAGTCGTTGTCGTTTGGCAGTTCGTTGGTCTATATTTAATTATTTTTCTTGCCGCCTTACAAAATGTACCTTCGGAAGTCTTAGAAGCCGCTAAAATGGATGGGGCCTCGGAGTGGGCTACAACCTGGAAGATAACGATTCCGATGATTTGGGAAACCATTCTCGTTGCCATCACCCTTTGTATTGCAGGTAGTCTCAAAACATTTGACTTAATCTATGTCATGACACATGGCGGTCCGGCCCACTCAACAGATGTGATGGCGCTCTATATGTTTAATGAAACATTTACAAAATTACAGTATGGGTATGGCAGTGCTGTGTCAGTATTTATTTTCTTCTTTAGTCTTATCTTAATCGCGATAGTAAACAAATTACTGGGAAAGAAAATGATTTAGGAGGTGGGGATCGTGGTGAAGACAAACAAAATACCTAAGAAAAGAAGCTTCAAAAAAGTAAGCATCTATTTGGCATTAATACTATTTGCAATCATTAATGTTTATCCAATCCTTTGGATGGCAATCAACTCCTTTAAATCTGAAAAGGAGTTTGCAATAAACCAATTTGGGTTTCCAAAGAAATTTTTACTAGATAACTATACTGCCGCTTGGGACATTGCCAATTTGGGCGTCCTATTTAAAAATAGTATTTTTATTACAGTAACGGCAACTGTCATAACCGTTTTTATCGGGGCCTTAGCAGCTTATTTCTTATCTCGATTTGATTTCAAAATGAGTAAGTGGTTATATGGATTTTTCATTTTTGGATTATTAATTCCAATCCATGCCACACTAGTACCCATGTTTATTTTAATGAAAAACTTAGGACTATTGAATACACCCATCACCTTACTCTTTCCCTATATCGCTTTTCATTTACCCATTACGATTTTTATTCTAACTAGCTTTATGAAAGGCTTTCCTAAGGATATTGAAGAATCTGCGATCATGGACGGATGCGGGATTTTCAGGATATTTTGGTCCATTATTCTTCCTATGTCACGCCCAGCAATCGCAACAACTGTGATTCTTAATTTCATCTATAATTGGAATGAATTTTCATTTGCGTTGGTGTTAATCAATGACCCAGAGCTTCAAACATTGCCTCTTGGTTTAGCAAACTTTGCAGGTCAATTTACAACCAACTATGGTGCACAAATGGCTGGATTAACGATGTCTTTGATACCAATAGTCATTTTCTACATGATCTTTGAAAAGAATATTGTGAAAGGTATGACAGCTGGTGCCGTAAAAGGGTAGATGAAAATGATTCGAAATTGGGGCTTAAAAAGGAAGTTTATCATCATATTTCTTGTGTTCATTACACTTCCAACAGTTTGCTTTGGAGTACTTATTTATTACCAAACAACGGAAGTGCTTAAAAGTCAGCTGGAAGAAGATATCATTGAAATGCTAGATAAAGATGAACAGAGCCTTTTGTCCATCATTCGAGATGTGGAAAGTATGTCTTCCTATATGATTTACAGCGAGGACTTCCGAGCATTTTTTAAAACTTCAGGAGAAACCACCTTTGCTGATGAAAGCAGTATGGAAGGGATTAAAGGCTATTTTACTTTTCAGTTGATGTCAAATGAGTATATATCCTCCATCTTGTTAAGAGGAAGCAATGGTGAGGAACTGGCATTTGGTGAACCCGTTTTTGGAGACGAGGATAAATTGGATCAGGCTGCTATAGAAGGAAATGGTTCTCCGGTGTGGAGTGATACCTATGGGGTTACAAGTGGATGGGACGGAAAAAAATATGTGATCAGCCTCTCAAGAGTTATTAATGACCTAAATAAAATTAATCACCCGATTGGCAGCGTAAGAATCCGTCTCGATCAGGAAAAAATCAAGAGAAATTTAGAAGTCAAACAAGGAACGTACCTGGTCATGTCAAAGTCAGGTGAAATTATTCTTCATTCCAATCAAGAGTTACTAGGAAAAAAATACAATGATTCTGCTTTTGTTGATTGGGCAAATCATAGTGATAACTTAGCTTACGACTTTAAAATTAACAGCCATGACTACAAAGCTGTCAAAAAGAAGCTGGGTGGGACCGATTGGACCTCTATCGTGATTGTAAATGAGGAGGATTTGGTCAAGGAACTATTTACCGTTCGAAATTCGATCAGTACTATGATTTTTCTTCTTCTATTATGTGGAATCTTCGCTTTTTATGGATTCTATCGCTCCAATATAAAAAGAGTGATTGAATTAACCAACCAAACAAAACAGCTTGAGAAAGGGAATTTCTCTGCGAACGTGGACGTTTCTACAAATGATGAAATCGGTCAACTGGGTAGGCAATTTAATAAAATGGTCAAAACAATCCAAAGACATATTGATACTGAATACAAGCTGACTATTAGACAAAAGGAATCTGAATTAAAGGCGCTTCAAAATCAAATAGATCCACACTTTCTTTACAATACCTTAGACATGATACGATGGACAGCACGCCTGGAAAATGCGATGGAAACAGGTCAACAAATTGAACAACTTGCAAAAGTATTTCGAATGAATCTGAATAATGGGAAAACATGGGTTACAATAGAAGAAGAAATGGCCTATATTGAATCATATTTAGAATTACAAAAAAGTCGTTTAGGAGAACGTCTGGCTTTCTTTATTTTCATCGATGAACAAATCAAACGCTCTTATATCATGAAACAATTTATACAGCCACTAGTTGAGAATAGCATCCAGCACGGCTTCAAAGAATTACCGAGACAAGGTATCATTACTATTCGCTGTTATCAAGTGGAAGGTCAGTTATGGATCGATGTGAAGGATAACGGTTGGGGGGTTGAAAAAGATAAGCAAGATTCTGGTTATGCAATGAAAAACCTAAAAGAACGTTTATCGATTGTTTTAGGAGAACCGTTTGGATTACTGATGTTAGAACCTGAATCCGGAGCATTGGTAAGGCTTATCCTTCCGCTGATATGGGACCCAAAAAACATGGAGAATTTAGGTGGTTAATCATGACTTTTAAAATGTTAATCGTGGATGATGAACCTATTATTTCACGCGGGTTACGGGAAACAATTCCGTGGGAAACTATTCATGTAGAAGTGGTGGATACAGCACATGACGGAGATGATGCCATCCAGAAGATTGCAGAATATGGTAATATTGATATTGTTATTACAGATGTCAGAATGCCAAAGGCTGATGGATTGCAGCTGGCCAGTTTTTTGTATGTGAACTATCCTCATATTCGAACAATCATTCTTAGTGGATTTGACGAGTTTGAATATGCCCAGCAAGCCATCAAATTAGGGGTGGAGAATTATTTACTTAAGCCGGTTAATATTAATGAGCTTGTTGAGAATGTTAAAAATATAACAAACAAAATTAAGCAAGAGCAGCAGCAAAAAAAAGACCAGAACGAAACAGGATTGCGAAATGCGATCCTCCAACAACTATCAAATTTACAAACTAAATCAGACCCATACAATGGCATCCTGATTTATACGTTTATTAGTATGCATCAAAATTATATACGGAAAATAAACAATTTATCGGCCGCGGAATACGAAGAGTTTCTAAGAGAATGGGAAAAGGCGATCGAAAGTGGGCTGCATGCTTGTGGTCTTGCTTCTTATTCATTTTTTACGGAAGAAAATATCTTAGTTACCTGTGTTATTAGTGAAGATGGACGGAAAGTGCCGTCAGATAGGCTGCGAAATTTGAAGTGGAATGATCGATTCACACTTCAATTTGTATGGAATGATGAATGGATTCCTATTAAAAAACTCAAGACTGTACTTACTGATCTAGTTGATACAGGAAGATTTTTGCCTTTTACAAATAGCTCCAGTATTGTCGTTTCCAATCAATTGAGTCGGACTACAGATTCATCCTATCCAACTAAACTAGAAAAGCCATTCATAGATGCTATTATCCAGATGAAAGATGCGGACGTGCATTTTTTGATTACTGAATTATTCGAATACTTTTCGGTGAATCAATTTTTCTTAGAAGAAGTTGTTCAAACTTGCAAGGTGCTGCTCAATAAAATCTTGAATCACTATGAGTCTTTGGGTGGGAGAAAGGTAGAACAGGATTTTTATTACAATCAGAGTGTAAATGTTCATGTCTACAACTCGTATGAATTACTGGAAGAGCTTCTCTATCAGGATCTATCTACTATCCGTAAGGAACAATCCCAGTTAAAAAATGTAGACAAACAAGATTTGTTAATCGATCATGCGAAGGAATATATACATGAATATTACAGAACGAACATTAAAGTTCATGAAGTAGCGGAGGTTATTAATATATCGCCAAATTACTTTAGTTCTCTATTCAAGCAAAAAACAAGCGTTAATTTTAATGAATACGTTAACCAATTAAGAATTGAAGAAGCGAAGATATTGCTTGCGGAGACTCCCTTTAAAGTAAATGAAATATCGGAACAAGTAGGATTCCATGAATATAAGTATTTTGTTGGGGTCTTTAAAAAATTTACAGGAATGACGGCGACGGACTATCGGAAGTATAGAAGCTTACAAACATACAAGACTACAAAATGGGGGAGAGATGAGAAATGGAAAAAATAACAATGAATCTACCAGAGGATTTTATTTTGGGAGCGTCATCTTCAGCATGGCAAACGGAAGGTTGGACTGATAAAAAAGAGTTTCAAGATTCATACTTAGACTTATGGTATAAAAAGAATAAAAATGTTTGGCATAACGGATTTGGACCCGCCGGTGCAACTGATTTTTACAATCGCTATAAAACTGATATCAGTTATATGAAGGAAATCGGCCTGACCCATTTTAGAACATCGATCAATTGGTCTCGTTTTTTAGTGGATTATGAGAATGCTGTTGTTGATGAAGAATATGCCAGCTATGTTGGAAACGTTATCGATGAATTAATTAACAATAATGTTGAGCCAATGATCTGTCTAGAACACTATGAATTACCTGCCTATTTATTTGAAAAATATGGGGGTTGGGGTTCAAAACATGTAGTTGATTTATTTGTAAAATATGCTGAAAAAGTATTTGAACGATATGGGAATCGTGTGAAACATTGGTTTGTATTTAATGAGCCTGTTGTTGTCCAAACACGCATATACTTAGATGCCATTCGCTGGCCATATGAGCAAAACACAAAAAAATGGATGCAATGGAACTATAACAAAGGGCTTGCTACTGCTAAAGTGGTGAAATTATTTAAGGAAATGGGATTAAAAGATAAAACAGGAGCTAAAATTGGAACAATTCTAAACCCAGAAGTTACCTATGCTCGTTCATCTTCTGAACATGACCAAAAAGCAGCTAGAATGTATGATCTTTTCTTCAATCGAGTATTCCTGGATCCAGCGATTAAGGGTGAGTATCCACAGGAATTATTTGAGTTAATGGAAAAACACGATATTACTTTTGAACATACAGCTGAAGAACTTCAACTTATTAACGAAAATACGATTGAATATGTAGGTATTAATCTATATTTCCCGCACCGTGTCAAAGCACGGACAACGGCATGGAATGAAGAAACTCCTTTCCATCCAGAATATTATTATGAAAAACACGAGCTGGTAGGTAAGAAAATGAATCCATATCGAGGCTGGGAAATCTACCCGCAAATTATGTTTGATATGGCCATCAGATTAAAAGAAGAGTACGGAAACATTGAATGGTTTATTGCTGAAAATGGAATGGGTGTAGAGAATGAAGGCCGATTTAAGAATGAAGGACAAATCATTCAGGACGATTACCGAATTGAATTTATCAGTGAGCACTTGAAATGGCTCTTAAAGGCAGTCGAAGAAGGTGCCAATTGTAAAGGGTATATGTTATGGGCATTCACCGACAATGTTTCACCAATGAATGCATTCAAAAACCGCTATGGTCTGGTCGAAATCAATTTAGAGGATAATCGAAATCGAGCGCTTAAGAAGTCTGCTTACTGGTACAAGCAATTAATTGAAACTAAACAATTGGAAGCCGAGAATGATGATTTATATAAATAAATTGGTTTGACAGTCCAGCATGCTTCTGACCACACACGCATGAAATCAGGTTAATAAATATGAAAACAGTCTTTAAAAAGTATATATTAAATACTTCTGCAAAAGATACAGACATATATTAGTTGATGTTTTTTACGGTTGTGTATTCTTTTGCTGCGGAAATAGACTATATGGTATGGTATGCGTTATACTATTCTGTGAAAAATTTGATAAAGGAACGGTGAAGATTTTTTTGGACAGTATTTGGACCTCAATTGTCATTTTGTTAATACTTATCGTGGCAAATGGTATTTTTGCTATGACCGAAATTTCAATTGTTACATCTAAGAAGAACAGACTAGAAAAATTGCGAGATGAGGGAAATTCCAGTGCTAGTTATGCCTTGAAATTAGCGGATGACCCAAATCAATTATTGTCGACCATTCAGATTGGAATCACACTTATTGGAGTAATTACAGGTGCTTTTGGTGGTGCAACCATTGCGAGACAGCTAGCTGTTTATATAGAACAAATTAACATTCTTGCTTCTTTTAGTTATGAGCTAAGTCTTATCGTAGTTGTTGGGCTATCAACTTACTTATCATTAATTATTGGTGAGCTAGTTCCAAAACGGATTGGTATGGGAAATCCAGAAAAAGTGGCATGTTCAGTAGCAAAACCAATGTATTATTTTTCAAAAGTCGGACGCCCAATTATTTGGTTCTTAAGTAAATCTACTGATTTTGCATTGAAACTATTGAGAATAAAACCCACAAATGAACCGAATGTAACCGAAGAAGAAATAACCCAATTAATTGAACAAGGTGTTCATAGTGGGATTGTTGAAGAAATAGAACAAGATATGGTTGAACAAATTTTCTATTTAGGGGACAAGCGTATTAGCGATATTTTAACACCTCGTACGCAGCTTGTTTACATTGATTTAGAGGATTCGTTTGAAGAAAATATGAAAAAAATTAATGAAAGTCATTATTCCAAATTTCCTGTCGGCAACGGAAGTTTAGATGATTTTCAAGGAATCATTCATAAAAAAGATCTTTTATCAAGAATTGTGGCAGGAGAGAATTTTTCTTTAGGGGATTCTGTCAAAGATACACTCGTCCTGCCAGAACAAATGAAAGTGTTTCGGGCATTGGAAACATTAAAAAAATCAGGCCAGCATGAAGCCATAATTATTGATGAGTATGGGGGAATTGAGGGTTTTGTCACCCTTCATGATATTATGGAAAATATTATTGGTGAAATGCCGGAAAAGGATAATGAAGAAGAACCGCAAATTATAGAGAGAGATAGAAACTCGTGGTTGGCAGATGGTCTTATTTCGATTGATACTTTTATAAGATATTTTGATTTGGAAGACTTTACGATCCTTAACCAAAGTAAAAACTTCCACACATTAGGTGGATTTATTATAAATAAAATTGGTTATATCCCGAAAACCAAGGACACCATTCAAGTGGGTGATTTGCAACTTGAAGTAGTGGACATGGATCGTGCCCGAGTAGATAAAGTGTTGATTACAAGATTGGAAATAGAAAAGGAAGAAAGATAATGTGAAATTCCAAAAATCAACAAAAAAAGATGGCCTAATGAGAGGTCATCTTTTTTTATACAATTTAAAACAATAAAACATGAAGTTTCCTACTACGTGAAAGATATCAAAGGGTATTCCTTATAAAAAGTAAATTCAGAATCCTGAAAATCCAAACTGTCCATTAATCCAGAGTCTCGAGTATAAAAAGAAAGGGATCAAGCAATCAATGGGTTTGCGTTGGAGAATTAATTTTTTTTATACTATTAAATAAGTTCTTTATAGCACTCCATAAATCAATTACGAAGTAGCCGTATACAACTAAGTTTGCGACTATATCACTTGCCATAAATGAAGGGAATGTTTTAGACATAAATTGTATAAACAATATAAGTAAGCCAACAAGGACTAAGAAAAACTTATTGCATTTTTTGCTATAGAATACAGATAAAACATGATACTGATGAAGAAATATAATTCTACAAAACAGGTAATATACTCCTGATCTAAGATGAAATTATCGAAAATTACATATGTCCATAAAGCAGCAACTAAAGATTTTAATAAAACATTACTGACTTTATCCATCTTAGCCACCTCTATGATAGAAAATAATTACTTATTAATACATACCCATTTTTTCAGGATAATTAAAATAGTTTTAAATGAATAAAAGGAGAATAATCACGAAATATCTGTGGGGTTAGGTCATCACCGTTATATTCATTTGGGTCTTTCGCCAGGAATACACATAAGTATTTAATATGATGTCTATACTCATCAATAGTTCTAGGGTGTACCATCAATTTCTTAAGCATGATTGAATACATCGAGTACTTCTGCTAAGGAATAACTTTATGGCTATAGGGAAGTATTTTGGCCATCGTTAGTTCGTTACCTTCAGTAATTATCTGTTGCTCCTCTTTCGCCAATATACTTACGTTTCATCATTCAGAATCCTCTATTTTTGTACTATGTACGGTGGAAGTAAGTCTTTCGGATGTCAAAGGATATAAAAAAATCCGCAATATTAAACAAATGTCATCTGATTGACAAACGTTAATATAGCGGAAGGTGCTTTTTGTACGTCCCAGAGAGGATTCGAACCTCCGACCTACAGTTTAGGAAACTGTTGCATATGTCAGCACGCTTCAAACCATTGGTATGAATGGTTTTCTATATCAAAATGTCTCTTAGTTTACCTTTTTCAATATCCCATAGTTATCCTCAGAAAAATTCTCCTGCGTTGAGTTATTATCACTATATCTCTATTAATGAAGGCAGTCAAGTGGATACTCATCTATTTGTTTTGTAATAATCATAATAAATCAATATAATATTGAGCTTAAGATATAATTGAGTTATCAGGAAATATTCTCTGTACTAGGAGGAATATTATTATGGATGTTGGTGTGAAAAGTATTGATGAAATAAAAAAACAAGTAAAACAATTGATAAAGGTGAATTTACATAGAGAAGTAACACCAAAGACGAAACATAATATATCAGGCATTTATATGATTTATATAGATAACTTCACTTCGAAAAAGATTGTTCCAATTTATATAGGAAAATCAAAAGATATACAAAAAAGATATAAACAACATTTTTCCGAAATACTTGCTTTGAATAGACTTACTTATGATGAGTATTATAACTATTTTTTTTCAAAATCTATTTCTTTCTATGATGGACGATTTAAAGCATGTAAAATTTTTAAATATATGATAGAACATAAAAATACATTACAAGACTTCCGTATGACTATCATAGAGGAAGTTGAAGAAGAATTTTTAGATGAAAAAGAACAGGAGTACTTTCAAAAATTATTACCTTCTTTTTTTGGCTTTAACCAATTTAATTCTTTTCTAAAAACGATTGAGCTTCATTTCTTATCTCTAAAATCACATGTTAGTGATTCAGTAATAGATGATTTTTTTAGTATAGTACTAGAAGATGCTAAAGGAATATATTCTTATTATGAATATGGATTTACAAGGTTTAATTTTGAACATGCCTTTCCAAATCATATTTCCTATTTGATAAAAGGAAATGATTCACTAAGTAATAAGACACTTCTAAGATATACCGAAGTAAAATTACAGATTGATGAATTAAAGAAAGCATATAAACTTGATATTGAAGAAAGTAAATTGAAAAGTGAAATTGAAATTATAGAAGCAAAAATAAATAAATCAAAAAAACTTAAAGAAATTGCTGAAGAGAAATATAGCGAAGCAGAAAATTTACTAAGAACAGAAATAATAGAAAAATTTAAAGAACTAAAAATGTATACAAATAAAACACCGATAAACAATTTTCTTCGTAGTATATTATCAAATGAAAAAGATAAATATAGAGAACGTTTTAACAAGTATTTAAAAAGCAAACAATGTAAATTAGATTTTTATGAAGTTTTTGATGATAATATAAAAAATGTGGAAAAAACATTATTAGTAATGAATCATGAAGATAATCTTTATCTTCAGGCTTGCCGTTTACGGCAAGACACATTGAACAAAAATATACATAAAAGATATAAAATGATATTTCCTACTTGTAAATATGAGTCTTTCCCTTTAGGAGATAGGTCAAATAATCTTTCATTAAAAATAAATCAAGGTAATCATTTATTAAATACCTGTCATATCCAGATATATATTTCAAATAATGGAATAAATAAAAGTATAGAATATAATAAAGAACCATTTATTATTAGGCTTGATTATTGTTACGTTGATTATGAAGGAAATAAAACAGTAAATGAGTACTATATTGATAATGAAACCACAAGAAATTGTAAGTCTGGAATAGAGTATTTTGAAAAAGATTTTTATAAAATGTTTGTTTTTAAGAGAACACCGTTTAATATTTCTAGTTTAATAAATCATGAAATAGATAACTCTTTTATATCTATTCAATCTGAATATAAGCATGGGATAAATGATTATTCTTTAAGAGATAAAAAGTTGATTGACTTATCGGTTGTGATGGATGAAATTAAGGAAATAACTGATGAAGAGACTAGATTTAATATTGATGTTTCAGAATCGGTCAATTGTTTAAAAAGATGTATTATAAATGAAGGATTACAAAATAATGAATTTGTAGAACAAATACTACTTACGAAGAAATTACTTAAACTTAAGAAACGTAAAAATTTAACTTTGAATAAAGCTAGAAAGTAGTAATAAACATACTGACGAAAGTTGAATGTGCTACAGTATTATTTTACTTACTAATAAATAAATTAATTATCAGAAGAGAGTATAAGAAGGGAAATTGTCTGGCTTTAATTATAAAGAATGGTGATGATATAGCAATATCCCCAGGCCATAATAATATTCAAAAGCGGTCAAATAAATGTTCAGGATGTATTGTTTGAAAATATAATTCCTCATGCTTTGAGAAGAGATTTTGCTAGTACCATGTATGAAAAGGGGCGAATGTAGCAGTAATCTCAAAAGCTCTTGGCATTGGTGATATTTTATTAACAACGAAATATATACTTAGTTGTTTATTGATTTGTGAATAAAATACCTAGTATTTAAATTAAATTTATATTTAAGAATAGCTTATTAGCTATTCTTTTTTTATTGCAATGAAATTGTTTAAAGTAAAATAGCCTTGATAACAACATTTGTAAAAGCATTAATCTTCAAATTAGAAGAATTTGCAATGATTTTGGATAATTATATTAAAAAAGTAAAATACTGGACGAAGAATTCATCTCACTTTATAATGATTATGTAAATAATTAGAGGAGGTGGTTGGATGTTTATTGCTTATACAGATGCATCGGTAAAAGCTACAGAGACAGCTATAGCCTTCCATGTTGTTTTTGAAGATAGAAGTACAATAAGTAGAAGAATAATAGTTGATGAGAGTGATAATAACATTGCAGAGGGATTAGCATTATCCGAGTTAATATCATTTCTAGATTACTATCATTTTGCTAAAGGAGTAATTTTGATTGATTCAAAAGTGCTTAAGACACAATTGAATAATAAAAAAAGTAAGATGTATAAATTTATCCCTATAGGTATAAAAGAAACTATTAGAGACTTAAAAATAAGAGTTCAAATTATACCTAGAAAGTGGAATGTGGCTCATTATATTAGCTATAGAAATAAATTTGTAAAATCGTATGCGGTATCTTCTGTTAATAGAAAGCTATATAGTAATATACCTAACTATCCTGACTACTTTTTAGATGTACCTGTTTTAACAGAATACAGAAGATTGTTTAATAAGCCATCCATGACCTTCCATGATGCGCAAATAAAGTTGAACAAGTTAATATGGCTTGGAGACCTCTTTGAAGAAACGGTTAATGGCAGTATGTTTTTAGTTCATGATAAAAAAATTAAAGTATCTAATGATACTATTGTAGGTATTTATTCTCTCAATTATGTCCAAATCGGTAATCATTGGAGAATAATTAAAAGAGAAAAGAAACTTATAAAGTTATTAAAAAGTACGAACATTACATGAAAAAGAGAGGGATACTATGGCAAAGAAGCCATATACACATTCGAAAGGTTTTAATGTTACATCCTTATTAGGAATAGAAGGATTATATATCTTCCATGATTTTTGGGGAGCGGTTAATTACATAGGTAAGTGTAATGATGATTTTAAGGACCGAATTAGTAGTCACTGTTATGGTGAACATGGAAAGCTAAATGACAATATTAAATATATGCGTGTTATCGTTGCTGACCGAGAAGTTTATCCAATAGATGTTCTTGAACATCTATTTATCTGGTACTTTAGTCCAATGAAAAATGATGCTTTATGGTTTTTTAATAGAGAAATGAATCAAAAACAAGTGAAACAGATTGCAAATGAACATAATCTTAAAATAAAAGGGTCCCTGAGAAGTTTTATCCTTTCATTTGAATCTATTCTAATTGAAAGAGAGTGGGAAGATAATTTTAAATATAAAAGATACGGTGAGATAGAAACTTTTGATTTAAAGAGAATTGCTTGTTGCCGAACTAATGATTGCCTTTGTTTTAACTGTCTTGTAAAAAATAGATGTTAAATGGGTTATCACCTTAATCTGCATGTTATTCTAAGGTGGTAATTAGGTTATCCAATTAAGTTCCCATAAGTATAAAAATCGTATTTAAAGGAACCATAATAACCTATATTTGTTGTAAGGGTGCTTTATTAGTTACTCATAAAAATTCTCAAACAACAAATATAGGTTATTATGGTTCCTTTTAGTACTAAATTTCAACTTTTGGTAGGGTTCTGTTCTATATCAAAATGTATCTCTAAGTCATTGTAGGTTTAGCGAAAGGTATTGTATTCAGATGCATTATGTTTTATTTAAATGAAGGTATTATTCTTTATCTATTTCTCATGACATAGAAAATAAATTTTAAAAAAATAAAAAAAACACTTGACACGACCTGTTTTAGACTAAAGTTGAGAAACACCAGCATTTTATTGCTAAATCTACATATTTAGCTTTGCCGCTTAATCATTAGAAACCCTAGGGAAAACATGGTGTTTCCGGGGTTTTATCACCGATTTGGTATAATTATATGTAACGACAGCTATTGATATAGTCGAAATCAAAAATAATTATACAAAAGGAGTATTGAAAGAAGTGGAAAATGTATTTGAACACAATATTAAATTAGACAATCATGTTATTACAAAGCTACTTGAACAAAACGACAAAAGGGCGTTATTTATTTATACGTATGCTTTGAGATGGAATATAGAGAGAGTGTTTGTACCAACTCAAATATCGCTTATTTTAGAATTACTTGAGAAAAAGCCTGTAGCAGCTAACATCAAATCAGTAAAATATTCATTAAGGGTTTTAGAAGGTATGAATTTAATTAAGCTCTATTCAGATAAAAATCTTAAAATACAAGTTGATATAAATTCATTAAAAAAGAATGATAATATTTTTATAGTTGCAAAAGAACCACTTTCCGAAGAGTACTATACTTTGGTTAAAGTGGGGAATATTGATAAAGCTATGATAAATGAATCGGTATTGGAAAAAGAAGATATGATTGCAATTGTACTTCTGTTAAGTCGTAATATTGAAAGAAAAGATGAAGTATTACAAGTTACATGGCATTCAACCGAAAAACTTGCAACAGAACTCAAAATAAGAAAAGCGCGGTTTTTTGAATTAATTCATGGTCTTATGGAACTCGAGGTTATCTACTTTGAAAAACTTATATTTAAATTTTATGAAGGCAAGAAGAAAGAACATCTTATTTATTCTATGTTTGATGATTCAGAACATGTCAAAATGGCAGTGGTTAAGGCTAATATAAATGGTAAGCTTGATGCAAGAGTCAAGAGCTCTCTTAAACAAAATGTTAATGATATAATTGTCCCGTTGTACGATGATGATACAGGAGAGGTGTTTTATGCTAATCAATATGCTAAAGATGAGGTTGTATACAATCGTTTAATTTATGTATATTTCAATGGTGAAATCTTTCAAAATACTAATTATGAATTAAATGCTCGTTCAGTAAGTGTAATTAATAATGTAAACAAAGAGTTTGGTAGAGATATTCTTGTTCAGGCACTTGATGAAATTGGTTTTAAAGCAAGTGGTGCAGATAATCCAACAGGATATTTAATTAGTAGGTTACCAGAAATCTCTAAGGAACTTTCGAAGAAAGCCTCTTGATAATAACTAATAACTAATTTTGCCTCTTTTAAGGATTAACTCCCCTAATTTATATTTAAAAAAAATTCATAAAACTGTGATTTTATTTAAACTAAAGGAGGGATGTTCCCCTCCTCGTCAATTTTAGAATAAACTTAATTGTTCCGATATTTTCCTATTGAACGAACGGTTAAATAGCTTCTCAAACTCTTCCCAAGTGTCGCTTGCACGCATTAAAGTGGTCGCTGAGGTGATTTGTTTTTCTAAATGGCTTAATCCAACTTCGGAGGTAAGCCATTGATGAAGTTTTTCATTACCTGTTTTACGCTCACGAACTTCTTTCATAACATCATCGGGTAGAAAACTATAAATGAACTCATTTGTTATTTTTGCTACTGTATGTGGTCTTCTGCTACTACCTGTGTATTCCCAGCCCTTTAAACGATAAATTTCTATATAGAACTCCTCTGGAAATCTTCGTTCCCATGGCTGAAAGAGACCCTCTACATAAAGGTTTAAGAGTTTTTGTAATGCATGTTTCTCTCTGACTTCTTGGTAGCCAGTGATTTCATCAATAAATGCATTTATTCCCACCTTAGAGAATGCTAGAGTAATATTATATAGCCTTTCCGCTAGTTCTTTCTGGTATGTCATGCTTGGTTTGTCAAAGATGCCGTCGTTTTTAGCTTTATAAAACGCATCCGCTAGGTCCACAAGTAAAGTTGCTTTAAATGCATGGAAAGAATTTCCGCCTTCTGGGGGGCGAATTTTCTGGATTCTCCCTTTGTTTGTATCAAGCATCCATCTCTTAATATCGTCGCTTAAATAGTCTTGTATGTAATTTGCACTAAGCATACGTGGTAAAGCTAACGCCCCACCGCCTTTTAAGCCCATAGTTCTGGCAGTACCCCTAAGAGAGAATACCCTTTCTCCGTTCTCTAGAACATAGCACTCAATGTTAATATCTGTGCCAGAAGGATTCCACTCCCCTTTGTGGGTGGCCTGAAATACCTGTACTTCAGTTTCTATTAAATCGTCTGTAGACAAATTGTTTTCCTCTCCCATAAATTAACCCCCTCCTAAATACTAATGATTCAATTATATAACAAAATTTCCAACAATTTGAAGTTTTGTGTTATAATTTATTTAACTCATTCATTGTGTGAGTCTTCGCTACCGAAGTCTGGTGGGACCTTGTGTACTTGTGTTTTCCTAGCGAAAATTGTGAAAAAGGGAATGGTGCATATGAACAAATTAACTAATTGTTTTCAGGTATAAATTAAACTTAGGCTTTTATACTGAGATTCAAAAGCCAAATGTATCTGAGATGACCATCGTTAGGAAGTCTCACAGAAGAAATGATTATTAGAGTCGCATGAGCGTCTCTTTTATTTGGTCTAATTTCGGATAAAAATTAATTGACTAAACTAAAGAGGATAGCTTTGAATATTATTTTAATATCGTAAGGAAATATGAAATAAAGATAAAATCCACTGTAATACAAGTGGATTTTAAACTAATCATGTATGATGGATGAAAAAATCACCTTCATCCACACTCGCATTCATAAAATGTCCGATACGATTAAAATAATAGATATGTTAATGATTGATAAATGAGTAGATGTGTTAGTAAAACTATGATATTGTTCGAGACCAATTACATTATTACAATACAAGTCTATTCTTTATTGATTCGGTAGAATTTAATATATTCTTTTTAACGTAAGTTACACAAGTTAATTAATACCTAAATAGGGTCTATTTTATAGAATTAAATAGTATGGAGGATTTTTAGTGAAAAAGAAGCTTCAAGTTTTTATATCATCAACCTATATTGATTTAAAGGATGAGAGACAAGCTGCAGTAGAAGCAATACTCGATGCTGGTCATATTCCAGCAGGAATGGAGCTATTTAAAGCGGGGAATGAAGACCAGTTAAAAACAATAAAGCGTTGGATTGATGAATCTGATGTGTATTTGTTAATTCTAGGTGGGAGATATGGCAGCGTAGAGCCAGCAAGTGGAAAGAGTTATACACATTTAGAGTACGAGTATGCCATTAAGAAGGGAATGCCCGTGTTTGCAACTATATTATCTGAACCTTGGCTTTATAGTAAGGCAGCACAAATGGGAGCAGATAATGTATTTGAACAACGAGAACAGGAAAAATATAAGCAATTTAAGGAGTTTGTTCATACAAAGGTAGTTAGAAGAGTCGATGATTTGAAGGACATTAAACTTTCTATTCATACAACACTAAGTGAGTTTAAAGATTTGTATGAGTTTTCTGGGTGGGTTAAAGGTAGTGAAATAGAGGATAGTGTAGAACTGATTAAAGAAAATAGAGCTTTATTGAAGGAAAATAAGAAATTGAAAGAGTTACTAGAGAAACAAGTTCTAGTAAGAAGAGTGGGGAAATTTGAATACGAGGAAATAAAAGAGGCTTTAAAAAATAAAGAATTAACACTTCCCTCTCCACGATTTGGAAATGATGAGGATGAAAAGGTCAATTACCTTTCAGCCTTTATCTTGTTTAGAGCGACTTTTACTACGGGTATTAAAAACAGTATGTCGTCTGATGATGATGAGATATATCTATATTATAAGGTTGCTCCAACGCTAATGAGTTTTGGGTTACTTGAAAAGGTTAAGGTTGCTGGAGCTAGGTACGAAAGAATTCAGACCACAAAGGAAGGTTTAAATTTTCTAGCGTACTATGAACTCGATATAAGCAATGGGAAAAGAACTGCTGCTTTAAATTAATTAAGTAAATATATATAAGTAGGATTAAGTACCAGACTTAGTCCTTTTTGCTATATGATTTTAAGGGTTGGTGCAAATACTTGAAAGTTATTGCACCTATTTTGAATCCTTGATAGAATCTACTTCGTAAGGTGTATAAACTTAGTGCAATAAATAGACTGTGAAGAGCAAGGACAAGACAATGAAATATGGATATACAAGAGTCTCAACATTAGCACAAGACTTAGAGGTTCAAATCCAGGCTTTAAAAGAAGAAGGTTGCGAAGTCATATATAAAGAAAAGTTCACAGGTACTAAAACAAATAGACTAGAGTTCAATAAATTGCTTGAAATATTACAAGAAGGCGACACATTAGTCGTAACGAAGCTAGACAGATTTGCGAGGTCGGCAGTTGAAGGTATTCAAACAGTTAAGGATCTATTTGCAAGAGGTATTAAGGTTCACATTCTCAATATAGGACTAGTGGAAAATACCCCAACAGGACGACTGATTTTCAATATACTCAGTTCATTTGCAGAATTTGAACGAGACATGATTGTATAACGTACTCAAGAAGGTAAGGCATTAGCTAAACAACGTAATGATTTTAGAGAAGGTAGACCAAGGAAACATTCAAAGATGCAAGTACTACGCAATAGAATTATTTAAGAGTCATACATACAAAGAAGTGTAAGCAATGACGAGAATAAAGAAGCGGACACTTATTAACAGGAAAAATGAATTAGAAGCAAAGCTAT
Source organism: Pradoshia sp. TA40_28 (assembly GCF_059694525.1). Classification (NCBI taxonomy): domain Bacteria; kingdom Bacillati; phylum Bacillota; class Bacilli; order Caryophanales; family Bacillaceae; genus Pradoshia; species Pradoshia sp. TA40_28. Next base: position 213,929 of record NZ_JCATZO010000005.1, on the reverse strand, counting down.
TGTAAGAGACTCTTTAAGGGGTCTCTTTATTTGTGTTATAGAGGAGGGGGTGTATTCCCACATATTTATTTACCACATTCCAGGTTAAAGGAATAGTAGGTTGATTTACACACTGTGCATTTTTAAAAGGTCCGACAAGTATAACATTAAAGACTCCATTTACTCTGCGGAATGTTGAAAAGTTAAATTGGGAGCAGTCATCCAAGGCTGCTCTTTTATTACATTTTATCTGAAATTGATATTGTTTATATATAGAAGATTTAGAGCAAGAGCTTGAATCAGATATTAAGCTTAAACAAACAGAAAAAGAATTAATTGTGAAATCTAGGATTGGACAAACAATTTTTAAGAAGGAACTTTTAAAACGAGGGAATAAATATAACCTTTGAGGTGTAACAAATGAGCGGTTTCTTATTGCAAGCCACATAAAACAGTGGAGTGAATCTAATAATGATGAAAGGTTAGATGCTAATAATGGCTTACTCTTATGTTCCAATCATGATTCGTTGTTTGATAAGGGATATATTAGCTTTGACGAAGATGGTCAAATATTGATTTCAAAAAGTATAGATGATAACTCCAAAGTGTTTCTAAACATAAATGATAAAATGAAAATTCGTATGAATGATAAACAATCTGAATACATGAAGTGGCATAGGGATTATAAATTTAAAAATTAATGTTAATGATGTAAGGTAGTTTATCTTGAGAAAAAGACCTATTTCAGTTTGAAGAATCCATTATCGAGCAGATAGTGGATTTTTTATTTGTTTCTTTTGTTGATATGAGTGAATAGGTATTGATACTTCGTTGGTATAAATCGTATTGAGAATATAATTAATAATTTAATAAATTTAGAAACGCACTGATTCCTGTGTAAACATTTAGCTTTTTTACCATTAATGTAATAAAATTGTATAATTATCATAAATAAAATAGGAACAGGATGGGATAAGTTTGAATTTAGAAGATACTAGATTAATGAAAGAATTAAAGGGTAGGGATTCACGTTTTTACGATTCTATTTTAAGCATTTATAGTGAAATTAGACCACTTCTAGACCATAGAATTGCTCAGGTTTTTCCTACATATACTCAACATGATTCTGGCCACTCAATAAGAATTATTGAACATATGAACAATATTATAAGTGATATAAATGCATTAAATGATTTGGAAATTGCAATATTGATTTACTCTGCACTACTTCATGATATTGGGATGGCTGCTAAACAAGAAGAATTAGAAGAGATAGAAGCTTGTAGATTAAAATATAAAAATATAAGTTTTGAAGCAATTATGGAAAAGTTTAATCAGAATAAAACTTATGCTTTACAAGAATATATAAGAATGGTACATGCAGAGCGTTCCGCAGCTTATATCAAAGAAAATTTAAGTACGAAACTAACAATTCCAGGAGTACCTACAGTTTCATTTGGAGATACTCTTGCGTTAATATGTGAAGCTCACACTCAAGAGATAATATGGCTTACAATTAACTTAAAAGATAGAGATGTCAAAGGAAATTTTGAAATAAACCCTAAATTTTCTGCTCTAGTATTGAGATTGGCAGATATATTAGATTTTGATAGTTCAAGAACGCCCCCAGTGATTTATAATTCTCTTTCTCTTGGTGGATATAGTAGGGATGAATGGTTACAACATTTTTTTATAAGTAATCATAATAAAATTAAGGAAAATGATGTGGGTGAAAAGTTTATTGAATTTCATGGTCAATGCTCAGACCCTACTATTCACAGGAAAATTTTGAGTTATATAGATTGGGTAAATAAAGAAATAGGTTATGCAATTGAATCATCTAGAAGATTTCCTCCAAAATATCAATTTAAAATTTACCATAAAGTCCAAAATTACATTAGTTCAGAAGATTACTCAATAGTAGATATGAAGTTCCAAGTAAATTATAAGAACATGATTAATTTACTTATGGGGGAAGCATTATATGGAAATAAGGAATTAGGAGTTAGAGAATTATTACAAAATGCTATTGACGCTTGTGAAGTAAAGAAAGAGTTTTATGAGAAGTCAATCGATAGTTATGATGATTACGATGCGAAAATTTTAATTGTTTTAGATAAGGAAAACAATGAGGTTATAGTCAAAGATAATGGTATTGGTATGAACTTAACCATTATTAAAAATTATTTCTTAGAAGTGGGTGCTTCATTTTATAATTCGGATGAATATTTATTATCTAATAATAAATATAATCCAATAGGAAATTATGGAATTGGATTCTTATCTAGTTTTATGCTCTCAGGTAAAGTGAAAGTTAGGACTAAACATATTAATGAAGAGATTTTATATGAAATAGATATATTTAAAAATGATGATTTTGTTTCTATCAAGGAAAAAAGAGAGCCTCAGTTTAAAGGAACGGAAATAATATTAAACTATAAACAGTTTTTTGATGTGTGGGAAGATAAAGAGCATTTGAAAAACTTCATCGAAAACAATTTTATGACTGACATTGATATATCTCTTTTAGATAAAAGTAATGGAAGAGAAAGTATCAAGGTTAGTAACCTTTTTGGAACAAACCTAAATAATAAATTAATTGACTTGTCACCTTATCTTAATGGTGTAAGTGTTAAAGTAGAATTAACGCAGGAATTTTCAAATAGGATTTTTAAAGAGCAATTAGCTGATGTTAAGTTTGGTGGTGAGCCATATTTTTATAATGGTGAGGAACTTTTTCAAATTGATGAATGCGAAGAGGAATTCTTTCTTGCTAATTACTTAAAAGATAATAAGTTAGGTGTTATAGATTTTTCTATAATTGAATCTTCATTTGAATTGGACGAAATATCTTCTGTAATAGACGGAGAGGATGAAATAGAAGAAATCTATAAAGATAAATATTACCCAATAGAGATTTCTTTAATTACTTTGCCAGAATTATTAGAGTTGCCTCCTCAAGGACTTATGGTAACAGAGGAAATCGTTGAAGGATTAACTTTTGATAAATTTGAAGAATATGACCATGATAATAATTCTGGAACATTTTATGACTTTTACAATAAAACATTTTATACAGTAGAAAAAGGAAATAAACACATTGAATTACAAAGTAAAATGAATATAAATAATGGGAAATTATTTATAAGAGGGGTTTTTGTAAACAAAATTAATTTTATGATAGAGAATGCTATCCGTGGGTTAAATGTTAACGAAATTGAAATAAATGTAATTAATAAAATGATAAGACCTAATGTAGCTAGAAATTATATTAATAATAAAGATAAAATTCTTCTTCAAAATTCAATATATCAGGCATTATGTATTTACTTGTTAGAAAATTTAAGTGACCCACTAGAAAAGCTTGTTTTGGAAGAATTTATTAAGAGCTTTCATAATTATGATAATACACTCGTCCTTGAGAAATATACAAAAAAATTTATATGAACAAAAAAGTCCAAGAAAATGATTGAATCCTAAAATGGTTGAAGTTATCTGGAAGTAAAATAGATTCCGGAAATTAGTTCGAGATTGGGCTTGTTTTACACGAAAACTAATTAATATCTAATTTATAAACATTTGTTATAATATAAGGTGACAATATCGGTCTAAGTTCCGTCACACTGCTGGTAACACAAATAGCGATATAAGCGGCTCAGTTGGATAGAGCGATGGCCTTCTAAGCTTACTGATGTGGACTATACAAAAAATGTAAAAACATCTTATAGAAAAAATAATAACATAAAAGACTGAAGTTCAAATTACGAATTTCAGTCTTTTCCAATTTCCTCGGTATCTTATATTTGTCTTTACTTCAACTAACATCATATGCCATTTCAATAAGTCTTTTAGATTTTTCGAAATCTTCTTCTTTAAATATGGTTACCTCTAAATCACCTGTCCCATAATGTCCTATATTTCGAACATCTCGGGTGAAACCTTGCTCCAAGGTGATACTTTCGGGTTTAACTTTAAGATAAAGTAATATTTTAGCGGTTTGTGGGTGTATCTCAACACAAGCGAAGTTCTTAATGCGTTTAAATGCAATGTAATGTTTTAGTACTTTCATCTGTACATCATCACCAAGAGCCATCATAAAAGTTTTTAGTTTTTCAAATCTATCGGTTAGTTCTGTATTAGCTTGTTCTAAATAGTCGGATACCGTTTTGACTTTAGCGTTACGGTTATATGGAGAAGGTGATGTAGCATTGTCGCTAATTTGTATTGTTTGAGCAGTCGTAGAATTAACTAAATCTAACAATAAAAAACCATCTGGATAATGTTTATATTGATACAATTCTATATTCCGATTGATTTGTTAAACGGCGTGTTCATCATATTTAGTAAAACCACCAGCGATACATAGTAAACGAGGACTACTCCAATCGATAGAGTCTGAATACTCGTTGCCGTATTCACGCATAACCATTAACTCAAATTCAGCTTTATGGTCAAGTAACCAATCTAAATAAAATAAGCCTTGATTAATAACATTTTCATTAATAGACCGTTTATATTCTATTATAACAGGTGAGTTATTTTCATCGATTCCCAGTGTATCAATACGCCCTGCATGTCGCTTTCCAGTACTATGCTCTGAAGCTAAAAAACGGACTCCTAGAAAGGTTTCTAAATGTTTTTCAATGATATGTTGTAATGATTTTTCAATTGTAACGGATTGGCCTTGTAACTCTTCTACCGCATTATCATTTAATCTAAATAACTTTATATCCCCCATATTTTTCTCACTCCTTACAATGATTAGTATACCATTTTTTAATTTTGAAAATTCATGATGATTAAACTTTATGGAAAGATGGTTTTATAGAAAGTCGGCCCAGAAAAAGCCTCAAGCATCCAGTACTTCATCCTTTTGGATTGTTTAAGAATCATACATACAAATAGGTAGAAGCAATGATAGGAATAAAAGCTAAATCTGGTTAACAGAAGAAATGAATCCTCAACCATAAGATAATAGACTCGTTAAAGTCTCTTATAATTGATATATTCCATGTTGTTAAAGTAATATCGAATTTATGTTTAATATGGTATTATTCACCTATAAAGGAATATATAGGGTTGGATTTTTGGGTTGAAGTTAGTTTTGGTAAGTAGAACATGATTGAAAAAATTATTTTCGGTAGTGAAAGAGATGAATAGTTTAGTAAGAATCAAAATTAGAAAGGTATGATTAATTTGCTTGAGATAAAATTATCCCAGGATGATGAAAAAGTAGAAAATGAATTAATAGTTGATGGAAAAAAAATATCACAGAATACTGGTTATATTTCCTCTAAAGGAAACAATCACTTAATTGCCAGGATTTATGATTTAGTTCTTTCCAAAAAGGTTGCAACTATTTCCTTTAATGAAGTACCAAAAGAAATTTGGTATTTAAAACTGTATTTCCCTTTAGATTTTACCGAATTTATTGATGGAATTGAAATTGAAAGAGACTATTATAACGAAAATATTAAACTTAACTTTAACGTATCTTGGGATTTTGAAAATTGGAAAAAACCGTATAGCATTATAGAATTCGCCGAAGAAATGGGAAAAGTTGTTTCAGAATACACTGATAAAGGGATAAAATGGGAGGTAGAAGATGAAGAGATAATTAGTAATGGATGTCATATAAGTTGTCAAGAATTTGATACAAATGAATCAATAAAAGAAGTAATGGAAAGGAATCTTCCTTTTCTAAAAGATATTTTCCGAAAATTAGAGTTCAATCTTGTTGATAGAAGCATGCCCGATTCTGTTCTAAGTTTGTTTGATTTTCCAGAACAAGTACGGGTTCCGTGTGAACAATACCTTATTTATTTTTCTGAATTTTTAAGGAATATCGGGATAAATGCAACTACTGAAATTAACCATAATGCGGGACAAGTGCTTTTTTCTGTTACACCTGTTTCAAAGGAAACTGCCTTGGAAAGAATTAGAGAAGCGTTGAATATTTATCTCCAATTGCCTAATGATTTTGCAAACGCTAATTTTATACATATGCAAATGGAGCCTACAGAACAACAGCTAATGGCTAATATTCAACATTTAAATGGACAACTGATTCTTTCAAATGCTTTAGCACAAACTCAAAGAGAGTTAATTGAAAATCAAAGGGTTTCCATTCAACAACAACAACAACATATAATAGATTCTACAATTCTTCAGCAATCACTATTAATAAATTCAAGCAATAATGAAGAAACTGACAAAGAAAAAATATTAGGTGGTTCTATCTCACTTACTACTCTTGAGGGTAAAGGATTTGAAGTAAACCTACCTAGTATTTACCGTTGGATGAGGGGGAGAATTGCAAAACAATAGTACACGAAAAAGTGGGCTTTAAGTAGATGGGGAACTTTTCCGATAGAAGTGATTAGGGCTAGTTGAATATAAGTAATACATGATTGTAACCCGATTTTGAGGTATTGTTGTGCTATATTCTTAACAACTGATGCTATTTTAGCAATTGTGTTATCCTTATATAAAAAAACTAACGACCAATGACAGTAGGCAAATTAAAGTGCTCTCTGTTCTTGGTCTTTTTAATCAAATTTCATTAATAAAATATAGATTTTATTAATGAAATTTAAATGTATTAATCTATTTTAAAAAGAAAGATGTTGTAAAAGTAGAAAGCTAAAATATGGAAAGTGATTTATAATATTATAAAAAGGGGGGGTTAAAATGCCGAATATACATCAAACAAGAAAATATATGACTTTTACTTACATATTTACAGACCAACATAGAAATTTACAAAATCGTAATAAATCAGAATGGAAAATTAGTCGAGATGAAGAATTTAATTCATTTATTTTAATGTGTGATGAAGACTGGATTTATAAAGAGTTTAAAGGGTGGTCTTTGCATAGAATTAATTCTATAAATGAAAGGTTAGGGAAAAACAGGTCAAAAGAATGGGTTAAAATTGCTAAATTTGTTGATAGTAATAGAAATTCTGAGTGGCATGGTTATCCTGTCGACTATAGAGAGTCAATCCATGATAAACCACCTACAAAAATATTAAATCAATGGGTTAAAAGAGGTTTTATAAAGAAAAGTCAAATGGGGAAAATTGTGGATAGAAAAGGTTGCGATATTTAATGCGAATTATTAATTTAAGAATAGAAGGGGAGTACTGGGATTTTCTGATTAAATATAACAAATTATTTTTATGGAATTTTGATGGGGAAATTGAAATTTATAACTGGGAAAAAATTTTAAGTCATTTATCTTTAGAATACGGCGATATAATATATAAATTATTTAACGGTTCAATAAAAAATAAAATTTTTATAGAAAATGAAAGGTTCAGTTTTGGTCGAGACATATATCTATCAAAAAATGAATTAAAAATGTTTATATATAAAACAATGTTAACTCCTACGGGAGATATAATCACTTCCATTAATTCATACAGAGAAATTTTGCTAATAAATACTGATGAAGGATTGTTTATATCGTCTCTTGATAGAATCGAATCTTCTGAAAAAATTACGGATATGCCATTTTATAACATGAGTGTTGGAACATACGGAAAAGTAGCTTTTGCTGGCGGAGAAGAAGGTATATTTGAACTGTTATTACCGCAGAATCATTTTGATAAAAATTACAAGGGGTATACCGAGAATTTTAAGAATATTATTAAGAAACACTCGAATAATACAAGTTGGGTTGAAAATTCCATCTATAGTTCATCATACGTAGAGGATTTTATATTAAATCCTTTACAATTAAATAAAAATAATATTTATGATGAAAAACAGATATATAGATATTCTTATTATAATGAAAATAATAAGGTAACCTGGGTAACCTATAATAAAATTTATCGTAAATTAAGTCCAAGTGAATTAGAAGAGGTTACTGTTATAAATTTAGGTGATGGTAAATTATCTTTTCAATCTAGAATTATACAATTCCAAGGTTGGAAAGGTGAAATTATAGCAGGTGCAGGGTCTGCCTTTGGAACAATAGTTGAATGTGAAAATTCTATTGTGATTATATTTAAAGATAAAAGTTTCGAGAATATACCAGGTGAAGTTGTAAGATGGAAAAGTTATAGGGCAAATGAGAGGCACAGTAACATTCTTGGAATTATCTATGAAGAAGAGTTAGTTTTAGCTGCATTCGAATATTAATATAATTGAAAGAGATAGAAGAGAAGAATAATTTGTGATTTTTTGAAAGAAACTATGATGATGAGAGAATAGAAATATAAAAATTCCGCTTCAAGGTACTATTTAATCACACGCTATAATATCCAATATTTTGAATAACCTGGTGAAAACTTGCAACAAGGTGAAACTATCCGGCTTAACATTATTTTTTAAATTCCCAGTTGTATCCCAATGCAAGCAAAGTTCTTGATGAGTTTAAACGCATTGTAATGTTTAGCTCTATAATTTGTATGTCATAACCAAGCCCTCATAAACCTTTTTAGTTTTATATTTTTCTGTAATTATTTGTAGCTTGCCCAATATGGTTGGATAACATTTGATATTTCGTTACTCGTTACAGGGAGTAGGTGAAGCCTGTAACGAGATTTATCGAAGACTATATGAGAACTAAAGTAGGTGGGATATACTACTCAAAGAATGACTTAGTAGGCGAGATAGAATCATGTTCATTCCTTATGTGCTTATCGGTCTGATTCACATATATTTCAGTAGTTTTAATATCACTGTGCCCAAGTATCTTTTGTAATGCAAACATATTTCCACCCTTATTAATATAATTCGTTGCAAATGTTTTCCTAAGCATGTGTGGTGTACAGTGAACGCCGCTTTTCTTTTCTAAACGTTGCAACCTTTTCCGAAAGGTATCTGTTTCAAACTTATCCCCATAGGCATTGTAAAAGATGTGTTCAATAGATTCCCCAAAGAAGGCCTTAGTTTCCGCTATTAACTTCTGTAACTCTTTTCCTACAGGCTTACTAAAAGGAATGTATCTTGTTTGACGATTTTTAGTATCAGAACCCTTTAAGGCAATTACTCTGTTTTGAAAATCTATATCTTGAATACGTAAAGAAAGGCATTCGGTGATACGCATCCCAGTATCTAATAGTAATAATATAAGAATTCTATCTCGCCATTGTGCGTATGAATCAGTATCCAAAGAGCGGAGTAATCGCTTTGCTTCTTCATCTGATAGGATGTCATTGGCTTTTTTATCCGTTTTCAATAACTTAATCTTAGCAACAGGATTATCTTTTATTATTTCTTCTTCTTGCAGGTAGGTAAAAAATGTTTTGAAATTGCGTAACCTAAAGTTGATAGTGTAATTGGAAAGCATATTTTCCTGCATTTTAAATATGTATTCTTGAAAGTGTATTTTCTTTAATTCTTGTACATTTTCTACAGATGGGAAATATTCGTTTAAGTAATCTTGAAAGTAGCGGAATGTGGATTCATAACTGTCTAGTGTACGTTTACGTAGCCCTTCTAAACGTTTTTCAGCTAAGAATATAGTAAGAGCATGTTTAATGGTATGTGTTTCATCAATCGGGTGAGAATGGTTTAAATTGGTGGATTGTTTGCGATTCATAATGAAACTACGTGGCACGGTAGATTATCCTTTCTGTCTCATAGTGTCAGGAGAAAATGTCCTACAGTGGGTGAACTAAAAAGGATAATGGAATTGTAGAGGATTGTTGATATAACAGGATTACGTCCCAGAGAGGATTCGAACCTCCGACCTACAGTTTAGGAAACTGTTGCTCTATCCTGCTGAGCTACTGGGACTTATGTAAGATACTTTATAATTATAATAATATTATTCAGAAAGGTCAACTTTCTTGAACATTTTAATAATTATTTTTTAAAAGTATAATTTATATAAGAAGCGTTGTCATCCATGTACAATATTCACTCTTATAGTGATTTCTTCACTAACATTAACCCTTTTTCCTTCATTAAATATTCCAAAGCTGATTTAAAGGTTGAGAATGTATTTAGTGAGTTTGTAAAAGGCAGTTGACATGAGATTAGGTCTTTAATGAATGTGGGTGTTAAACCTACAACGAGTACTCGTATTCCCATTAATTTTAGGGAAGATATTAAACTTCCTATGTTCTCACCAAGTAATTCTAATTCATCACAATTTTTTAGTATGAATCCACTGAAATCCAATACGATAGAATCGATCTCAGTATTATTTACATAATTTAAGATACTTTGAATGACCTGATCAAAGTGAGCGACTGATATGTCAAAGGTTAATGGAACGAGTAGTGTATCAGGTATAATAGAAGGGATCATCGGGACGGAAATTTTATGAGTAATGTTTTCTAAATCTGTAACTCTATCAGTTAAATAATTGATTTTTTTAAGCAGAAATTCTTTTTCAGTTTTATCCATACTCAACCTCACATATATTTAGTAAACGCCTAACTGTCTGTTCTTTACTATTATTCGTTGCAACAGGACATAAATCCTTTATCTTGAAAATGAACTATTTTAAGAGTGTGGATAGACTAGAATGGAAAATTGAAAACACACGGAATTAATGGGTGGAGTGCTAAGACGGTATTTATCTTCGTTTGCTATATCTTACCATCTTTATGTAATAGATAGCCAGAAAGAATTATTGAATACGATAGTGGATCTCATCATTTATTTATAGGTACAAAGTATATGGGAAATTATTTAGATAATAATTTTCTTGGGTTTTATTCTTCCAAGAAGAATCATGTACAAAAAATAATTTTGAAATAGCATAATACAATCTATACATATAGAAGGAATATGAACATATTATGAAATTTTACAAAGATTTTATTATTTTCATAAGGGATATGAGTTTATTTTCACAATAGTTTTATGTTATAGTATTCTCTAAATATATTAGATAAGGAGGCTTTCTTGATAGTAAGTGAAAGGCTTGAATAATAATTTAATGAAACAGACTCCATTTAAAGATGTTTTTCATTAGAGAAGGATCTTCCGCATTAACTCTTCTTTAATCGAATCCTATCCTACATACGTAGTGATTCTGATTAATTTCTACATTAGTTATATTTTATACCCGATTTGAGAGCATTGAACATTCTCGGTTTGGTCTTTTGCATGCAGAAGAGTATTTAGAGAAAATTAGTTTATAAGAAAAATGAATAAATAGGTAAGCTCTTTGAAACTAGTAACAATTTTTAAAAATATTTTGGAGGTGAATCCCTCTTAAGAGGGAAATAATTGGACATAATCACGCTAATCAATCTTGTTTTACTTGTAATACTGATCGGAGCCTCAGGGTTCTTTGTAGCATCTGAATTCGCTGTAGTAAAAATTCGGATGTCACGTATTGATCAACTAATCTCAGAAGGAAACAAAAAAGCCGTGTTGGCGAAAAAGGTAGCAAGTGACCTGGATTACTATCTTTCTGCCTGTCAGCTGGGTATTACCGTAACCACTTTAGGATTAGGTGCACTGGGTAAACCAGCGGTAGAGGGTCTTTTGTATCCTTTGTTTAACCTCTTTAATGTACCTGATGCGGTTGCGTCGGCTTCGTCCTATGCGATAGCTTTCATTTTGGTTACCTTCTTACATGTAGTAGTGGGTGAAATGGCACCTAAAACGCTGGCGATCCAATTTGCCGAAAAACTAACTCTTATGCTTGCTCCGCCTTTATATTGGTTTGGCAGAGTTTTATCTCCATTTATAAAAGCATTAAATGGTGCATCGAGATTAATCCTTCGCGCATTTGGAGTCAAACCTGCAGGGCATGAAGAGGCATATTCTGAGGAAGAATTAAAGATTATTATGGCCCAAAGTTTTCAGGGCGGTGAAATTGATCAAACGGAATTGGAATACATGGAAAACGTATTTTCATTTGATGAACGTGTAGCTAAAGATATCATGGTTCCGAGAACGGAATTAGTAACGCTTGATTTAAATATGAATTATGATGAAATTGTGAGTATTATAGATGAACATAACTACACACGCTATCCAGTTGTTGAGGATGGCGATAAAGACAAGGTTATTGGAGTAGTAAATGTGAAGAAAATGCTGACGCATATTGCTGCCAAAAGAGACCGGAAGCTTGAGGAGTTTGTAAGGGATTTACCTTATGTTCTCGAAGCAACCCATATACAGGATGCGTTGTTAAAAATGCAACAGGAACGTGTTCACATGGCTTTAGTCATTGATGAATATGGTGGTACATCAGGAATCCTTACAATGGAAGATGTGTTGGAAGAGATTGTAGGGGAAATCCGTGATGAGTTTGATGAAGATGAAGTAGCCGATATACGTAAAGTTGGAGAAAACCAATATCTTATTAATGGCCGTGTGCTATTGAGTGAGTTGGAAGAACTGTACGGTTTGGTCTTTGATGACAGTGAAGAAATCGATACCATTGGTGGTTGGATACAATACCGGAATATCGATTCAGTTCAAGACGGTGATAAGGTCATTCATGGAGATCATGTATGGACTGTAACAGAGATGGATAACCATCAAATTAAAGAAGTCATGTTTGCTCAAAAAGGTAAGAAATAATCTAAAGGGATTACTGGGAACAAATTTTGTTACTATTGTTGGAGGTGAATCCCTCTCTAGGGGGAAATAATTGGACGGATCAATCGCTTTAAATTTATTTTTAGTAGCTATATTTATAGGACTAACTGCATTCTTTGTTGGTGCTGAATTTGCCATACTGAAGGTGAGAATGTCCAGAATTGAACAATTGATATCTGAAGGCAACAAAAAGGCAACTCTTGCTAAGAGAGTTGCAGAGAATTTGGATTATTATCTGTCAGCATGTCAATTAGGTATTACAGTCACAGGATTAGTATTAGGGGCGTTGGGTGAACCAACTGTAGAAAAAATGCTTCATCCAGTATTTGAGGATTGGGGAATATCAGAATCAGTATCCACTATCCTGTCTTATGCAATTGCTCTTCTCGTCGTCACGTTTTTACATGTCGTTGTAGGAGAACTTGCACCTAAAACATTGGCAATCCAATTTGCAGAAAAATTGGCTTTGCTTTTATCGCCGCCGCTATATTGGTTCGGAAAAATCACAAAACCAATTATCCATGCATTAAATGGCTCTGCTCAATTCATTCTTCGTACCTTTGGTGTAAAGCCGGCTGGGCATGAAACTGTCCATTCGGAAGAAGAGTTAAAATTAATTGTCACTCAAAGTTATGAAAGCGGAGAGATTAACCAAACTGAACTGGCTTATCTCGAAAATATTTTTGCATTCGATGAACGAATGCTAAAAGATATTATGATTACAAGAGACCAAATTGTCACTTTGGATAAAAAGATGTCTCTAGAAGAAATTCTTGAAACTCTTGATCATCATGATTATACCCGTTATCCTGTTACGGAAAATGGAGATAAAGACATTCTTGTTGGGTTTATTAATACAAAGGAAATGCTAACAAGTGTAGCGGCTGGGAGGGACAAACAGATCCAGGATTTCATTCATGATATGCCACGTCTAAAATCAACCACTCACATTAAAGCCGTATTATTAAAAATGCAACAGAGTCGAGTGCATATGGCAATCGTTGTTGATGAAAAAGGTGACATAGCCGGTCTAGTCACGATGGAAGATATATTGGAAGAAATCGTTGGTGAAATTAAGGATGAGTATAATGGAGATGAACTGCCTGCTACATGATGGTAAATCCATTAATCAAGTTCACTAAATAGGATGCTTTAAAGGTAGGCTGTCAGCTGAGTTGTTTTAAAGACTTAGTTGGCAGCCTCTTTTTTTAGCATTTAGATAGTTAAGTATGATGGCATAATTATAATTTTTAGAAATCCTTTTCCTCCTTAATAAGCGAGTAACATTCTCCTTTTTTACCGCAAAAATCTCTCCATTCATTTCCCCATTAATCTTTTCAGATTCTTTGTAGTAAGATAGTTGTATCAAAAAAAATGGGATACATGGTACTATTAGAAGTGGACTTTTAAAATACGTAAGCTTTAATAGGATCTAAATTTACATAGAAGGAGTTTGACCTGAATATGGGATTTCCATTGATTATTGCGGAGAAACCGGATCAAGGAGTTACGCTGGCCTCACCATTCTCTTTCAAAAAACGTGACGGATATTTAGAGATTGCTCCTAATGATATTTTTCCAGAAGGGGCATTGTGTACGTGGGCGATTGGACATTTAACCGAGTTATCCTCGCCGGAAAAATATAAACCTGAGTGGAAAAGATGGGCCATTGCCACATTGCCTATCATCCCTGAAAGATTTACATATGAAGTGACAAAATCAAAAACAAAGCAGTTTAATATTATCAAGCAATTGTTGAAGCGTTCGGATGTGGATTCAATTATCCATGCTGGCGATGCCGGGAGAGAAGGAGAATTAATTGTCCGCAATATCATTGCAGTCAGTGGTATCCGTAAACCGATGAAGCGCTTATGGATTTCTTCTTTAACGAAAAAATCCATAATAGAGGGATTTAACAGCCTCCGTGACAGCCAGGAGACAGTACCGCTTTATCATGAAGCCTATACGCGTTCTTGTGCTGATTGGCTTGTTGGCATGAATGCATCAAGAGCCTATTCCTTACTGCTCAAGCAAAAAGGAATGAATGATGTGTTCTCTGCGGGAAGGGTGCAAACTCCTACACTTGCTTTGATCGTAAAACGCGAACTGGAGATAGAAAAATTCGAATCTAAACCCTTTTGGGAAGTGATCGCTACATTTAATATAAACGGGAAAACCTATGAGGGCAAATGGGAGAAGGACCAGGAATCCAGGCTGGATAAACAAGAGATGGCCCAAAACATCGCTGCTTTTTGCAAGAATAAAGACGCAAAAATCATTGAAATGAAGACAGAACGGAAAGAATTCCAGCCGCCATTATTATTCAATTTATCGGCCCTGCAGGCAACTGCCAATAAAATGTATAAGTATTCTCCTAAGCAAACACTGGATATCACGCAAAAGCTTTATCAAAAGGGGATCGTTTCTTATCCGCGGAGTGATTCAAACTATGTGACCGAAGGAGAGGCAGAAACTTTTCCGGAAATCTTAGCAAAACTTGCTCAGTTTGAGGAATATAAATCTTTCATACCTGTTCCTAATCCGTCCATACTAAATAATTCCAGGTTCGTTAATGAAAAGAAAGTTTCTGATCACTATGCGATTATTCCGACGGAACAAGTTAAAGATCCTGCGAAGCTTTCCGGAGAAGAAAGGAATATCTATGATTTAATTGTACGCCGCTTGATTGCTGCTCACTATGAATCAGCCATCTTTGACTATACGACCTTAATTACATTGGTAGATGGAAGGGCAGAGTTCGTTTCAAAAGGGAAGCAGCAAATACGTGAAGGCTGGCGTCAAATTATTTTCCAACAAGAAAAGGATGAAGACACCATTCTTCCGAACGTTCAAAAAGATGATGAGGGAAAAGTAAAGAACGTTAAAGTAAAAGAAGGAAAAACACAGCCACCCAAACGGTATACCGAGGGACAATTAATTACATTAATGAAAACGGCCGGTAAACATCTTGATAATGAAGAACTCGAAAAAGTGTTAATGAAATCTGAAGGATTAGGTACAGAAGCAACAAGAGCAGGCATTATTACGATGCTGAAGGATCGAAAATATATTGATGTTAAAAAGAACCAAGTGTTCGCGACCGATAAAGCGAAAGTATTGATCAGGGCGATTGGTGATGAAATATTAGCTTCACCTGAGATGACAGCTAAATGGGAGCAGCGTTTGGCAGAAATCGGACAAGGAAAAGCATCCGCCGCTCAATTTATGGAACAGACAAAGAAGCTAACCGGAAAAATTATTGAAGATGCTGTAAAAGGATTTGAAACCTGGGATTTTACAGGACTAAAGGTTGATACGATTGAACGTACCTCTTCCAAGTTTACAACCGGAAAAAAGGTGGGAGCTTGTCCGCTTTGTAAAGGTGATATCGTCGATAAGGGTGAATTTTATGGATGTGCGAATTATCGACAAAACCAGTGTAAATTCACGTTCTCAAAAAAAATCCTTGGGAAAAAGATCTCTCAAACCAATATGCAAAAGCTATTAAAAGATGGCAAAACCAATGTCATCAAAGGATTTAAAAAGGGAGAAAAATCATTTGATGCGGCGATTGAATGGAAGGATGGAAAAATTAATTTCCTATTTTCAAATGAAATTGCCCCAAAAACTTAAAAATTTTTATGCATTCAGGTATAATGGTCGAAGAAGTTTCCATTTGCTTGTATGTAAATGGAGTACATACTATATTAAGGGAGTTTTTGTGAATGAGTAAAGTATTGATTTTTGGACATAAAAATCCAGATACGGACACAATTTGTTCAGCAATCGCTTATGCAGAATTGAAAAAAGAGTTAGGTGTTGAGGCTGAGGCTGTACGTCTTGGTGCCATTAACGGTGAAACGCAATATGCACTTGATACATTTAAAATGGCAGCTCCCCGTTTGGTTGAAAAAGTTTCAGAGGAAGCACAGGAAGTTATTCTTGTAGACCACAATGAAAGACAACAAAGTGCAGATGACATCGAGCAAGTGCGTGTTCTAGAGGTTATTGATCATCACCGTATTGCCAACTTCGAAACAGCTGATCCATTGTACTACCGTGCTGAGCCGGTTGGTTGTACAGCAACGATTTTAAATAAGCTTTACAAAGAGAACGGTGTTAAAATCAGAAAAGAAGTGGCGGGGTTAATGTTATCTGCAATCATTTCTGATTCCTTATTGTTCAAATCTCCAACATGCACAGAACAGGATGTGGCTGCAGCTAAGGAATTAGCTGAAATTGCTGGCGTAGATGCAGATGTTTATGGATTAGAAATGTTAAAAGCAGGTGCAGATTTAAGCAAGAAAACAATTGCAGAATTAATTTCTTTGGATGCTAAAGAATTCTCCATGGGTACTTCCAAAGTGGAAATTGCGCAAGTTAATGCAGTAGATACGAATGAAGTAATGGCGAAGCAAGCTGAATTGGAAGAAGTTATGCAAGCTACTATTAATGTAAAGGGTCTGGATTTGTTCTTGTTGGTTGTTACGGATATCTTAACTAATGATTCTGTTGCGCTTGCCATTGGTCAAAAAGCGGCAGCTGTTGAGAAAGCCTTCAATGTAACATTAGTAAACAATACAGCTGTTCTTAAAGGGGTCGTATCCCGTAAGAAACAAGTGGTTCCAGCATTAACAGAAGCTTTATCGTAAATAATACTTGCAAACTTCCTAGATTAATGTTATATTAATATATGCGATGAGCTGAATTGTGTAAGCCGAGCACATACCTTAGGGTACACACTATGTGGAGTGTGGTGACTCGCCTCAATTTTTTCGAAAAAGAGACACCTGTTTTTTAAACAGGTGTCTTTTTATATATACAAGTTATTATGAGGTCGATATGGATTTGATTGAACTACTGAGAAGCTGTATCCATTAATATACATAAAGTATAAGGATTAAACTAAAAATGTAAGTGAGTTCGATAAGGTATTCGGTATCGAGAAACCATTAGAAGGCCTTTAATTAAACTAAACAAATAAAAATGATCAATTCCAAATACCCTACATATGTTGATTATTATTCAAGGAGGAAATGACATGAATAAGAAAACGGTAGATGATATTTTACAGGAAGGAATTCATGGGCCTAAAGAAATAAAGCCTGCTGAACGAAAAGAATTTTTGGGGACTATACGTGAACGTGTTGTTGTCGTATTGACGCAGGCTCAGGTTTACCAAAAACAAATTCCCAATGGATTTATGGATCTTTTGAAAACGAATAAGGAAGCTAAACTATATTTAAACGGGCACATCAATTATTCCCATCTATCCAAATTTGTTAAAGCAGCAGATGAACATGGAATTCAATTTAAAATCGTGACCAATAAGGAATATAATTCACCTAACGGGTTAGTCTTGGCTTATGATCATGCTATAAATAAGGAAAACATTACGTTGATGGAGCAATCAGCTGAAAATAAGACCGAAGAAACACCTGAAAAGAAAGGTTTCTTTGAATCACTTAAACGAATGTTTATGAAAAATTCTTAAAGATTTTTTATTCAAGAATATGGCATCAATATAATAGGCACGTGCCGCTAGTATCATACGGTAATCAAGTGTCGGTTACTGGTAGGATGAACGTGCTATCCCCTATTCGAGTTGATGTTTGTGTGGTATAGTAATCAAATTGAAGATAAATTAGGTTTATAATTTGAGGGGCACAAAAAATGAATTCAACACGAGAGTATATTGAAGAATGGCAGGAAGCACTTGAAGAGGAAATTCAATACCTAAAAAAATATGGCAGTACGCGCTATCACTTGATGAATGGTAATAAGATTACATCAGGTGATTCTTTTACGTACTATTTTGAATCTTCCAGTGCATTGAGAATCCCTGTGGGGACGATTGCTAAACTGGAATGGGGCGGGAGCCGCTATGATGCCAGAATCTTGTCCTCTGAGGGCAATAGTTTACTGCTATCTCTGGATCAGTCGATAGGGGAATTGATTGAGGAGGCAACGATTTATCATGATCCGTGGGAACTCTTAGATCAGTTAATCGAAAGACTCGATGATATAAGGAAAAGCAAACGAAAAAGAAGCCGGGTAAAACGTATTATGGAACCTTCCATGCCTGATAAACGAACAGACAAAACAAGTAAAAGCTCGGTACGTGAGCTATACGCCCGTTCCAAATATAACCCGGTCACCTTTGTTTGGGGTCCCCCCGGTACAGGAAAAACATACACTTTGGCTCGAACAGCTGCCAATAAGTATTTTAAAAATAAACGGATATTAGTCCTTTCCCATAGTAATCAGGCAGTCGATGTTCTGCTGGCTGAGATTACGGGATTTGTTAAACGAGCAGATCGTTTTCAAGAAGGGGATATATTACGGTATGGCTCTCAAACTGGTGAAGGTCTGCTGATGCATGGGGATATTTTGCCGGGTAAGTTATTGGAAAGCCATGATGGGCAATTAGTAAAGGAAAGAGACTCCATTGCGGAAGAAAAGAGATTGCTCAAAAAGGATCTATCTATGTCATTCAGCGTGCGTGACTCAGAGCAACTGCTTGATCTGGAAAAAAAGCTGGGTAGAATCCTGGAGAAAATACGGCAAAAAGAAGTCCACCTCTTAAAAAATGCGTATATAATAGGCACGACCTTGGCTAAAGCTGCGATGGATTCAAGTATATATGAACAAGAGTATGATCTTGTTTTGATTGACGAAGCTAGTATGGCCTTTATCCCACAAATTGCTTTTGCCGGCTCTCTTGCCAAGCGGTGTATTATTTGTGGAGACTTTAAGCAATTGCCTCCTATCGCCGTTTCGCGTGGCGAACTGGTAGATCGATGGTTGAAAGAAGATATTTTTCACCGTGCCGGGGTCGCCGATATCGCGCGTGGTGGGAAACTTCATACGCATCTGTTTCTTTTAAAAGAACAGCGGAGAATGCATCCGGATATATCTGCTTTCACGAATCAATATGTTTATAACTCATTAGTCGGAGATCATCCAAGTGTTCATGTAAATAAAAAAGAAATCGTCTCAAGGTCGCCCTTCCCAGACCGTGCGTCGGTATTATTAAATACTAGCTTTACCGGAGAGCATTGCTTCACAGGTACTTCCTCGGGTTCTAGAATGAATTTGATGAATCTGTTATTATCCTTTCAGATTATACATGAAGCTTATAGCAGTGGTACCAAATCAATTGGTTATGCAACTCCATACCGAGCCCAGGCGCAGTTGATGGAGACGTTAATTAAAGACTTATATCAAGATGAGAATGGTCTGCATGATATTTTGGCTGCTACAGTCCATCGTTTCCAGGGAAGTGAACGGGAACTAATGGTATTTGACAGTGTGGATAGTTATCCTCAAAATCGGGCTGGTATGTTATTGACTGGAAGGGAAAGTGAACGACTTCTTAATGTTGCAATCACAAGGACCAAAGGAAAGCTGATTCATGTTAGCGATGTGGAGTTTATTGAATCAAAAGTTTCTCATTCCAAGACCCTTCATCAACTTGTGCAATATCAGATGAAACGAAACCAAATGATCAATATGGACCAAATAGGCAAGTGGATTACGAATCACCATCCGAAATTACAATGGATTTATGCACGAAATTTAGAGGGATTTTATCAAGATATAAAACAAGCCCATTCATCGATTATTCTCTCCTTGCCAAATTCGAGTGTTCTATCACAAGAGTTTGTTCAACGAGTAAAAACAAGGAATTCAAGGGCAAAGTTAATGATATACTCTCCTGATTCCCATACCTATTTAGATCCTGATATCCATCTTCAGAACGGTCCAAGTTTCAGCTTCGTCATTATGGATCAAAAAGTATTCTGGCTTGGAATTCCGCTTGAAGCGAATAGGCGCGTTCAACCGCCGTACATTGGGATTCGGTTGGAATCTGAAGCATTTGTTAATCATTTTTTGCAGCAACTGCCAAAATAATTGGCAGGATATTGATTGCTATTTTCAGTTATTAGATTTATAATTCTATATGTTGATATTATTGAAATTTTTAAATACTATATATTGAGTTTAACGTGTTAAAGGTGTCGAATACGACTTAATAGGGAATCCGGTGAAAATCCGGAACTGTACCCGCAACTGTAAATGCTGATGAAATAAGTAAACCACTGTAGATCAATCTATGGGAAGGACTTAGAGTAAAATGACGCATGAGTCAGGAGACCTGCCTTTTTCACTAGTTTACCTTTATCGGGAGCAATGAAGGTGGAACAGAGAACATGGCAATTTTGGCACATTTCAATTTTGTTATTATTTCTATTCCCATTGCTGATTAAAGGCAATGGGATTTTTTGCGTGGAGAAAATCAAAACTATTCGGTGGTTCTGAGAAATCCTGATTCAACAAAATATGTCGTATCAGAAGGTATGGTCTTTATGCGATGGTTTGGTAGCTCAAAAATTTAAATTGGGTCAAGCTTTACCATTCAGGAGGAGCTCAAACCAAAGAATCCTATCATTACAAGAGTATGCATTAGAGAAATGGCAGTGAAAAATAAGGGGGAAAAATGATGGTACTATCATACGATACACAAGATCATAGTCAATATAGCAAGATAGAAATCAGCAATTTGGAGAGCATTGAAACATATATAAAAAAATGTGTAAAACCCTATCCTTCCTTATATTCAGCAGAAGAATATATCGAAAAAATTATGACGGCACTGGAATATAAATTTGACTATAACAAGGAAGAATTGGTGAATTTATTCGTACTCAGTGCCGTAGAGCGCATATCTGCCGATGAACCGGATTGGACATATGTAGCAGCGGCTATTTATTTAGATCGTTTATATGAATTAGCTTCCCAAAACAGGGGCTATGAGCTGAAAAATAAATACGGAAAGCTCTATCAGCTTGTTCTAACATTGACTGAAATGGGTATCTATCATCCTGCCTTATTGGATGTGTATACAGAAGAAGAGATTAACAGTCTCTCGGCACTTATCGAACCGTCAAAAGATCAATTATTTACGTATATTGGCATTCGTACATTGGCAGATCGCTATTTAGCTAAATCGCATAATGGCAGACTATATGAACTTCCTCAAGAGCGGTTTATGATTATTGCTATGACGTTGATGATGAATGAACCAGAAAACAAAAGGCTTGAATTAATAAAAGAATCCTATTGGGCATTATCCAATCTTTATATGACGGTGGCGACTCCTACGCTTGCTAATGCCGGGAAAAGCTATGGCCAGTTATCCAGTTGTTTTATTGATACGGTCGATGATAGTTTGCAGGGAATTTATGATTCGAACACGGATATTGCCAATCTATCAAAAAATGGTGGCGGAATAGGTGTTTATTTAGGAAAGATAAGGGCCAGGGGCAGTGATATTAAAGGCTTCAAGGGTGTTTCCTCAGGGATTATTCCATGGATGAAGCAATTAAACAATACTGCTGTCAGTGTGGACCAATTGGGCCAAAGGCAGGGCGCTATCGCTGTTTACCTGGATGTTTGGCATAAAGATATTTTCACCTTTCTTGAAGCCCGTCTGAATAATGGCGATGAACGTTTCCGTACTCATGATTTATTTACCGGTGTATGCATTCCAGATTTATTTATGGAGCGTGTTAAGGAACGCGGCACATGGTATTTATTTGATCCGCATGAAGTCAGGAAGGTCATGGGCTATTCTCTTGAAGACTATTTTGATGAAGAAAAAGAAAATGGGCAATTTAGACAAAAATATGAAGAGTGTGTTAACCATCCGGAGCTTTCGAAAAAGGAAATACCGGCAATAGAAGTGTTTAAGGCAATCATGATTTCTCAGCTTGAAACGGGAACGCCCTATATGTTTTATAGGGATACGGTCAATCGCTTAAATGCCAATCGTCATAAGGGAATGATTTATTGCAGTAATTTATGCACAGAAATTACGCAAAATCAAAGTCCAACAACGGTGATTGAACAAAGAACGGAGGATGGGAAAATTATTATCGAAAAAACACCCGGAGATTTTGTTGTCTGTAATCTATCCTCCATCTCTCTGGCCAAAGCTGTAAGGGAAGATGTGCTTGAACGATTAATAACGGTACAGGTTAGAATGCTTGATAATGTCATCGATTTAAATAATATACCAGTCATTCAGGCGAATATAACGAATAAAAATTATCGTGCGATCGGACTTGGTACATTTGGCTGGCATCATTTGCTGGCATTAGAGGGCATTGCTTGGGAATCGGAGAAAGCAGTTGAATACTGTGACCGTTTATACGGAAAAATTGCTTATTTAACCATCAAATCAAGTGTAGATTTAGCTAAAGAGAAAGGCGCCTATCCATATTTTGGCGGGTCTGATTGGGAAAGCGGAGCGTATTTTGACCAAAGAGGCTATCATTCTGAAGTGTGGAATGAGTTGAAAACTGATGTCCATACATATGGGATTCGAAATGGCTACCTTATGGCTGTGGCTCCAAATTCATCAACTGCCATCATTGCTGGTTCTACATCTGGAATTGACCCAATTTTCAGAAGGGAGTATTCCGAAGAGAAAAAGAACTATCGAATTCCAGTGACTGCACCTGATTTGAATCTGGAGACGATGTGGTATTATAAATCCGTTTATTTAATTGATCAAAAATGGAGCATCCTCCAAAATGCGCGTCGTCAAAAGCATATTGATCAGGGGATTTCGTTTAATCTGTATGTCCGCAATGATATTAAAGCACGTGATTTATTAGATTTGCATCTGCTTGCATGGGAGACTGGTTTAAAAACAACTTATTATGTACGTTCTACATCAAGTGCTGTTATAGAAGAATGCGAAAGCTGCCAATAATGATGAGGAGATTATAAAATGGACACAAAAACAATCGTAGAAAAAAGAAAATTAGTTGACCGGGATGCACCGAATAGCTCAACGGGGATTATTAATGGAAAAAATTCGAATATTTTAAATTGGGACGATGTGCGTTATCCATGGGCTTATCCAAAATATAAAGTGATGCTCTCTAATTTCTGGACACCTTTTGAAATTAATATGTTGAATGACGCGAAACAGTTCCCCAATCTATCAGAGATTGAACAGGAATCTTTTTTGAAAATTATCGGCTTGTTAGCTTTACTTGACAGTATCCAATCTGACTATGCTAGTAAAGTTGCTGATTATTTGACCGATTCCTCGTTGAATGCCTTAATGATTATGCTGGCACAGCAGGAAGTGATTCATAATCACTCGTATTCGTATGTATTATCGAGTATCGTCCAAAAGAGTAAGCAAGATGAGGTTTTTGAATATTGGAGAACAGAAGAAATCCTCCGTAAACGCAATGATTTTATTACGGATGGCTATCGGGATTTCACAGAAAGCCCAACGATTGAAAACCTGCTCAAATCCATCATTTATGATGTTATTCTGGAAGGACTCTTCTTTTATTCGGGCTTTGCTTTCTTTTACAATTTGGCCAGAAACCAAAAGATGGTGGCAACATCGACGATGATTAATTATATAAACCGGGACGAACAGATTCATGTTGGCCTATTTGAAAAGATTTTCAAAGAAATTTTGACAGAACATCCGGAAACCGATACAGAAGAGCTCAGGAATTTTGCGATTGAAACCTTCCGAACAGCGGCAGAACTTGAAATTGAATGGGGTAATAAAGTCATCGGAAATAAAGTAGAAGGAATCACGATGGCTGAGCTTCGTCAATATATCCAATTTATGGCCAATAAGCGTTGCAATCAGTTAGGGTATGGAAGAACACCATTTCCAGATGTTCCAAATAAAAATCCGTTCAGATGGATTGTTGCATATCAGGAAGTAGATTTAGGCAAGACTGATTTCTTTGAACAAAAATCACGACAATATACCAAAACAACAGATTCGAATGGATTTGATGAACTCTAAAGAGCAAAAAAGACGCCGTAATTGGCGTCTTTTTTTGCTCGAAGGCATCCTTACCAGCGGTGTGCTTTCGCATTGCTTCTCAAAATGATATTGGTTTGAGACATTGCAGTATGTCCATTAACCTGTGATTTTGAGCGCTTCCGCCTTGTCCAGTTATGGTGAAAAAGAGAAGAGTGTGGATCTAACTGATTCCGATAACTCATTGCTTATCACCCCATCAGTAGGATACGTTCCGATGCCCAGTTAGGACATCCATAATAGGATAGGCAAAATCGGGGAATTCTATTCTCGGAAAAAGTTCACAAAATAGATCATATAATTATGATAAGATAGATAGAAATGGAAACTATTGGAGAGATTGTTATGCAATTGTTGGAACATGAACCATAACAACGCAGAAATCAGTGTCGTGGTCCGCCTTTATACAGAATGGCCTACAAACTAATCTGTTAAAGGGGAGAATACAATGAGCTACGATTCCGTGTTTTTAAGGTATGTCGAGCAAGCATACCAACGTTTTTCTGGGGATTTTTCATTTATTACCGGAACTGGGAGAATGCAAACCGATTGTTTGCCATGGTCCTACGGAAGCCGTCTTCTTTTTCATATGAAAACATCGAATAGAATGCTTGATATGGGCAAAGGCGGTGGTGAATTTTTATCGTTAATGAGGCCGTTTCCTTCTGAAATTTATGCAACGGAGGCATATGAACCTAATATTCCTATTGCCAAAGAACGTCTTCACCCATTTGGTGTACAGGTAGTCGGAATTGAAGAGGATTCTGTTCTGCCTTTTCCGAATGCTTATTTTGATCTGATTGCGAATCAGCATGAATCTTTTTCAGGAAAGAAATAAGCCAGATATTAAGAAAAAAAGGGATATTTATAACGCAACAAGTTGGTGGGTTGGATTGCAAAGAAATGAATGCGTTATTTGATGTGCCCATAAATGGTGAGTTTTCTACGTGGAATTTACAAATCGCTGAAGATGAGATCAAGAAGAGTGGCTTGAACAGTATCTATAGTCAAGAAGCTTTTCCTATCCAACTTTTTTTATGATGTTGGTGCTTTGATCTATTATTTAAAGGCAATTCCATGGCAAATACCAGACTTTTCCGTAAATAAGTATTTTGACGTGTTATATAAAATTCATACGATTATTCAAACGAATGGGTACTTAGATGTAACACAGCATCGATTCATTATTGTTGCTGAAGCTATATAAGAAAACTTTTTCATAGGCGTGATTTAAGCAAAGCAAGACTGTCTTATATAGCAGAAAAAGATACAAGACAGCCCTCTTTTAAGTTTGTAAAAAATAATTCCTAATATGTATCTATACACAGGTTCTGTGTATTATACATCCTTATCAAGGTAGTTGAAACGTATTCAATTTGCATAGGAAAATCATATCGTAGTATTCCTCGAATTACCTAGAATTGTATTTTTCTAACTTCACTTTAGATTCTATCACTATGTAAAAATAGCATTCTTATTCTCTCAGAGTTAAAACTAGGCGATGGCTTTGGCGAAAAAACAGGAAATTAAACCCATTTATTTCAGGTATATATTTGAATGAAATAGATCTTATTAGTCTTTGATTAAAGAGTAATTTGGCTTATTATAAATGGTATTGGTCTTTTATCATGCATATATCCCATATGATAATCTTGTGGGAAATGTTTGAAAATAGAGCACAGTGATATAGATAGATAATCAGAATTTAAACAGACCAGTTTGGACTAATAGGAGGATTTTTAAAGTTGTTTAAAGAAATTTCCATCTCGCGGACATCATGTCTTGGCATATCCCCGATCTATCAGGCAACCATCACAAGTGAAGGACATGTAAGTTGGCAGGGTGAGAAGCATGTTTCATATATAGGAGTTAAAAATTTTACGGTTTCCAAACAACGAATTAAAAAAATAGAGGATCTCTTGCTATCTTTTGATTACAAGAATTTTATCTATCAAACAACTGCACAAATTGTGCCGGATAGCCCAACCTGTGTTACCAGAGTAGTTTATAAATATGGTGAACATAAGACAGTTGTACATGATTTAGGTGATCAAGATGCCAGTTGTGAGAATAGTAAGCATTCATTAAAAAGATTGGATTCCTTTGAAAAGAAAATCGAAGAGTTACTGGGCTTAAAATATTTAATTAAACAGCCTCTCTACCTCTTCCATATTAAAAGAAAGTCAAATCCGCATGAGGAATACGTTTTATCAGGTTCCAATCACTCAGACGCATTTCGAATGATTAATGTTTACGAGCCTAATTATCAAGACTGGCAGATTGAAAAGTTAGGTAAGGACAGTACAGGGCATATTCAACCGTACATTATCATGCAGAGTAAGAGCTAAAATCTAAAGTTTGTCACATATTGTTTGCGAATTGGAAATTTTTTATATAAATATTAGGTTTGCTACTTGCAGGTTGCCCCTTTGAGGAGTACAATTAATTTTATTAATTATTCTGACAATTCAAAGGGGACACTACATGGATACTCAACAAATATCTATTACACAAGCCAAATATAAAAAAGATAAACCTAACTCTGAAACACTTGGTTTTGGCAGAATCTTTACAGATCATATGTTTATCATGGATTATGATGAAGAATTAGGTGGTTGGCATGACCCAAGGATTATCCCTTATCAACCTATTACTTTAGAGCCTTCCTGTATGACGTTTCACTATGGTCAAACGGTCTTCGAAGGATTAAAGGCTTACCGCACTCACGATAATCGTGTTTTTCTATTTAGGCCAGAGAAGAACTTTGAACGCATGAATAAATCCAATGATCGTTTATGCATTCCCCATATAGATGAGTCATTTGCCATCAAAGCGTTGGAGCTTCTCATTGATATGGATCGAGATTGGATTCCGGATCGAGAGGGAACCTCTTTATACATACGTCCGTTTATCATTGCTACAGAGCCTTATCTAGGGGTTTCCCCTTCCAGGCATTATCAGTTTATGATTATTTTATCACCGGTAGGAGCGTATTATAAAGAAGGAATAAACCCCGTTCGAATTGGTGTAGAAAAAGACTATGTTCGCTCTGTTAAAGGCGGTACGGGTATGGCTAAGACAGGAGGTAATTATTCTTCCAGTCTTAAAGCGCAAGAAATAGCAGAAGCACTTGGCTGTTCACAGGTATTGTGGCTAGATGCGATTGAGAAAAAGTATATTGAAGAAGTGGGCAGTATGAATGTCTTCTTTAAAATAAATGGTGAAATTGTTACGCCATCATTAAATGGGAGTGTTTTGGATGGTGTGACCCGACATTCCATTATTCAGCTATTACGTTACTGGAATATCCCTGTAACAGAACGTCGAGTTTCTATGCAGGAAATCATTGAGGCCTATAAAAATGGTACTTTGGAAGAAGCCTTTGGTACCGGGACGGCTGCCGTTGTCTCTCCAATTGGTGAACTGCTGTGGGATAATGAAATTCTGACTGTTAATCAAGGGGAAATTGGGAGCATCACACAGAGATTATACGATACCATCACAGGCATACAAAATGGCAAAATAGAAGATCCTTTTAATTGGATCAGGGAAGTAAAAGAATCAAGCAAGACACATGTATACAAATAAGTAGATTTAAAGACGTGGGTAACCGCGTCTTTTTTTATGTTCTGTATGCTTTTCTTTAATCCTTAGAATAGCTTAACAAAAAGCAAGAGGGGTAAAAAGTCGAGATGAAAGTCTGCAACATATTCCTAATCATGAATCGGTTTTATTTAAGGCGAAAATAGTTAAAGTGTTTAATTATTAATATGGTTTATTATTTTATGGTATAATAATTTTATCATGAAAAGTAAGTATATTCTTTATACGAGAGAGGTCAATAAAGAATGGATAGTAAAGAACTGTATTTAGATATCGAAAACATATTAATGCCTACAATTAGAACCATCATGTCGGAAATTACTCAGCATCAGGATTTAGGGATTACCGGATCGCAATTTCATCTATTAAATAAGATAGAACAAGAAAAAGTGACAAATGTAAAACATTTAGCGAACGTCCTAAATGTGAAACCAAGTGCCATTACAGTCATGCTTGAAAGGCTGGTGCAGCATGGGTTTGTTTCCCGAGTACAGGATGAGAATGATAGAAGATCAGTAGCTGTAACACTTACTGAAGATGGAGCAAATGTCCTGCAAAAGGCACGAGAAAACTCCAGAGTAATTATGGGGAAATATGCATCTTTATTAGATGAAGAGGAATTGAAGGTGTTAAATTCCATTCTTCATAAATTTAATCGTTATCAATTAGATAATAAATAAATTTTCATACAGAAAGAAGGAATTAGTTTTGCCAAAAACACATAAAAAAGCATCTATATTGAAAATACTAACGAGATTTCTCTTCATAACCCTTGGTGCTGTTATGATGGCTGTTGCATTGGAACTCTTCTTGGTCCCAAACAGTGTTATTGATGGTGGAATAACTGGGATATCCATCATGCTTTCTCATATAACCAAATTACAGCTGGGACTATTCATCTTTATTATTAACTTGCCATTCCTTTATATTGGATACAAACAAATTGGTAAAACTTTTGCTATTTCCTCTATTTATGGTATTGCTGTGCTTTCTATTAGTACAGCAATGTTGCATCATGTTGAGCCATTTACAGATGAAAAAATCCTGGCTGTGTTATTTGGAGGGTTGATTCTTGGACTTGGGGTTGGGATTGTCATTCGCGTTGGCGGTGCCCTTGACGGTACAGAGATCATAGCGATTTTATTATCTAAGAAACTAAGATTACCAGTTGGACAGATTATTATGTTCATAAATGTATTCATCTTTATTGCTTCAGGTTTCGTGTTTGAATGGGATTCTGCTATGTATTCTATTTTCGCGTATTATATGGCCGCCAAGGTTATGGATATCGTCGTAGAAGGTTTAAATGAATCTAGATCAGTAACGATTATTTCCAATGAATACGAAGAAATTTCACAGGCTATTCAGGATCGTCTTGGAAGATCAACCACGTTTATTTATGCCAAAGGTGGCTACCTAAAGGAAGATACGCAAATGGTATATTGCGTACTGACACGTCTCGAATTGGCTAAATTAAAAGATGTGGTTCATGATATTGATGAAAATGCTTTTATAGCGATTCAGAACGTCTCTGATGTATCGGGCGGTAATTTTGAAAAGAAAAACATTCACTAATATTATATTATGATAGCAGCTCCAACACGGGGCTGCTATTTATTTTTGAAAGTAATTACATATATTTCTAGAGTGAAAACTATATATAAAGGGAAAAGGGGTGGGAGAGCTAAGGGAGGAATTTAGACATGAAAAATAATAAACCGATTATTGGCTTAACAAGTAATATATTAAAAATAGAAGGATACAATACAACGACAGTATTTTTAAGTTATTCAGAAGCAATTAAAAAAACAGGTGGAATTCCACTGATTTTTCCATTGGGTAATGAAGAACTCGCTAAAGTTTGGGTTTCGATGGTTGACGGTATTTTATTAACGGGCGGAATTGATGTCAACCCTAAATTTTATAATGAACCACCAAGTGAGGATTTAGGAGACACACATAAGGGGTTAGATCAATCCCATTTCCAAATCATTAATGAGGCGCGCAAGCAAGGGAAACCTTTGTTTGGAATATGCAGAGGGGCCCATTTAATCAATGTGGCTGTAGGTGGCAGTCTTTACCAACATGTGGAGGAAGATAAGGAAGATGATAATTCAGATGATTTGGAGCATCTTTCTAACGTAGAACGACCTAAACCAGTCCATACAGTCCATTTAGAAAAGGACAGTCAACTATATAGTATTGTTAAAAAGGACAAAATGGACGTGAATAGCTTCCATCATCAAGGTATAAAAGAGTTAGGCGAAGGATTAAAACCAGTCGCAAAGGCTGAAGATGGGTTAATAGAAGCATTTGAAGGAATTAATGAATCGATTATGGGAACACAATTTCATCCGGAAGAATTACGTAAACATGATGCCAGCATGGATAAATTGTTGGAACATTTTATTGATGTTTGTAAGAAAAACGCTTTATGAGAAGAAAGAAACAAACGAATAAGCTAAACGAGAAGACTGCCATTTGGCAGTCTTTTTCTATGTGTAGTATATTGGGGTAAATGGAATATACTAGGTTGGGAGTCGAGTGCTGTGATGGATGAAGGCAATGTACCAAGTAATTCAATAACTTATTTGACTGATTTAGTCTTACCGGCTGATACAAACCAGTACAATTCGATTTTTGGCGGTAAGGTAATGGCCTATGTTGATAAAATTGCAGGCATTGCGGCGATGCGTCATTGCAGAAAACCAGTGGTGACAGCATCAAGTGATTCATTTGATTTTCATGCACCTATTAAATCAGGGCAGGCTATCTGTTTGGAGGCGTTTGTCATCTGGTCACACACTACCTCCATGGTGGTGTATGTAAAGGTTGAGGGAGAGAACCTTATGACGGGAGAAAGAAGACTAACGTCTGAAGCATTTCTAACTATGATTGCTATCGATCATGAGGGAAGGCCATCATCTGTACCTAAAATACGACCTGAAACAGACCTGGAAAAAGAGTTATATAAACGTGCTGAAGAGAAGTATCAAGAACGAAAAAAGAGAAAGCAGAAATTTAAATAAGAGTATCACCCAAGCCTTGGAAATATATTTTCAAGGCTTCATCACATTTTTGTAACGTTAATATCTTCGATTATTAAAAAGAAATAATCCCAGATGCTTAATGATGAGATGCCGAATTTTAGCGATTCATCCTGAATTGGGTTACCGATGGAAGCTAGTTTACTATTAATTAGGATTACATAGGAGGGGTTTTAGTCCTTCCTTTTTTTATTTCGGAAATAAGATGTGACTTCTGCTAAAAATGCCGTATGAACCTTTTGTAATCCGATGGAAATATAGACTCGAAATCTGATGTGCGTAGAATAGTTATTCCGATAATAACACCATGGAGATCTAGAATTAAGTAAACTAAAATGAAGGTTTTATAATATGCCCTAAATTCCGATAATTATGGTATTTAAAGCGCAGGATATTTTGGGTTAGTGAAGCCAAAAAAAGGGTATTGTTTTATCAGCGTTAATAAAGGATCTATGGAATACTGAATGGACATTCCAATCGTATACGTATAATAGAAATATGAAAATATGTAATAGCATAAGATGAAGTGAAAGTATCAGATATAGGAGAACTGTAATTGAATAAGATATCAAATCTATCTAAATGGAGGGATAATGATGAATGAAGTAGAAAAATTCAGGTTGATTCTCCATGGTGGAGATGGACAAAGTTGTGCGGTTGAAGCAATTTCTGCAGCGAAGCATGGAGATTATAGCTTGGCTCACCAAAAATTGAAAGAATCAACAGATGCTATTCTAATGGCTCATCAATCGCAGCTTTCTTTATTGCAGAAAGAAACGGACGGAGAAATGATGAATGTATCATGCTTACTAGTCCATGCGCAGAGAAATCTGTTAAAAACCTTGACGGTTAAGAATTTGGCTACTGAATTTGTGAAATTATATGAAAGTAGTGAATTACACTCAGGAATTGATAGAAGAATTTATAAAGAAGTATGAAGAAATGCGTCTGCGAGGTGTTTATGGTTTATCATATTAAAGTTGGTAGGTTAAAAAGGGAAATAGCAGGGGCGTGGCCAAAAAGCTATACGTATATCCTGCCCATAACATTGAATCGTTGGAAAGCTAGGCAAGAAGCTGATTTTATTACAACAAGCTGTCAATGAATAAAGGAGAAAAGTTTACTCTATGACAGCATTGTTGAAATCAGCTTAGTATGACAAGTAGGGATCTTCTGGCTGCGTCTGAAGATTGGTATAGTAAATGAAATCTTTTGAGAGTGTAACAGCATTATGGGGAGACAAAGGATTAGCTGTAATTTACGTTAACGAGCAATCAAGTCGAACCATCAAGTAAGTTAACCAAATTACTTGAAAAACGGAACTATGCCAGCTTTACTTATACTTCACTATTTTTCTGAAGCCTGGAGAGGCTTTTTTATTTTCTAAGTATATTTTCCTTTGCCAATTTCGTTAATTCCTTCACCATACTTCCACCGAGTTTACCGCCGATTTTCCCTGCATCTGCTGCAGCAATTCGCCCATTATATCCTTCATTCAGCGGAATACCAAGATCTTTAGCTACTTCATATTTTGCTCTGTCCGGATGATTGGTTTGTGCCACTTTAGCCTTCAGTTGGTCTAATTGTTCTCTTGATTCAGGGACTAAAATCTTTCTGCGTTTTGCCATGATTGATCACTTCTCCTTTCCCATTAAGGTACCCAAAGGATGATTCTTCTACTCGATTTGTTATAATGAAAAATGGACGTAAAAGATAGAAAAATAGCAGGGGGATAAGGAAAAGCATGAAATTTGTTTCTTGGAATGTAAATGGTATAAGAGCTTGTGTTGGAAAAGGTTTCTTGGATACTTTTAATGAATTAAATGCTGATATATTTTGTTTGCAGGAAACTAAACTGCAGGAGGGCCAGATTAATCTGGAACTAGAGGGCTATCATCAATACTGGAATTATGCAGTTAAAAAAGGATACTCAGGCACGGCTATTTTTACCCGTCAAAAACCTTTATCCGTTAAATACGGGATTGGGAATGATGAGTATGATGTGGAAGGCCGAGCCATCACATTGGAATTTGAGCAATTTTTTATTGTGAATGTGTATACACCAAATTCACAGCGCGACCTGGCAAGGCTTGGATACCGTTTGGTTTGGGAAGATTTACTTTCTGCCTATTTACATGAGCTGAATAAAGAGAAACCTGTTATTTTAACTGGGGATTTAAACGTCGCTCACTCGGAGATTGACTTGCGGAATCCTAAATCAAATAAAGGGAATTCTGGCTTTACAGATGAGGAAAGAGGTAAAATGACAGCTTTATTAAATAGCGGATTTGTAGATTCCTTCCGTTACCTCTATCCTGATCGAACAGAGATGTATAGCTGGTGGTCGTATATGAGCAAAGTGCGCGAACGAAATATTGGTTGGCGGATTGATTACTTTATTGTCTCCGAATCAATCGCAGATTTAATTAGCGAAGCGGACATACATACATCGATTATGGGAAGCGATCATTGTCCAATTTCTTTAGAACTGTCAATTTGATTAAAAGTAATCTTCTTGAGGCACCTGCCAGAAGAGGGTTTTACAGTAAGGAAAGAAACACTTTCAAAAATGATGGAAGTGTTTCTTTTTTTATAAATTAATCCTTATTTCTCCAAGTAAAACTCGTATATAAATGATATAGATAAGAATGCGTGCTTCGTATAAAAGTATTTATAATTTAGCAGAAACAGAAGGGGCCTGATGGGCAGTATTTGGTACTCGAAGCATAAAGAGACCGCCAATAATAAATAGGATTACTAAACTAAGCACACCCATATTTGTATTTCCGGTCAATTGTGTAGTAATCCCCATTAAAAATGGACCTGTAATCGCTGCAAATTTTCCAAAAATATTATAAAAACCAAAAAACTCATTTGAGGACTCTTTAGGTACCAATTTAGCAAAATAGGAGCGGCTTAAGGCTTGAATCCCGCCCTGTGAGGTACCAACCAGGATAGCTAATATCCAAAAATCAAGTGCTGATGTAATAAAATAAGCATAGACACAAATAAATGTGTAGATGGCAATCCCAACCAAGATCATGATTTTTTCATTGTATTTAGCTGCCAATCTGGCATAGACAATCGAGAATGGAGCAGCAATGACTTGCGTAACAAACAAGACAATTAACAGGGTAGACGAGCTAAAACCTAAATCAGATCCATAGGCAGTCGACATCGTGATAATGGTATGCACACCGTCAATGTAAAAAAAGTAGGCGATTAAGAAAATAAACAAGTTACGATAGCTCCGGATATTTTTTAAGGTGGCAAACAGACGTTTAAAGCTCATCCGGACTGGATTTGATACTCGCTCCATATAATAGGTTTGTTGGACATTCTTTAGCATTGGAATGGTGAATAGCCCCCACCATAGGGCTGTGATCATAAAAGCAGCTTGCATCGCTGCAGTTATGGATAAAGGAATGATGTTTTGCTGGGCAAGTAGGGTAAGGGCAATTCCAATAATAAAGGGAATGGTACTGCCGATATATCCTAATGCGTATCCGTGCGCAGAGAGCTTGCTCATCTTTTTGTCATCTGTCACATCTACCAAAAAAGCATCATAAAAAATATTGGCACCAGCAAACCCAATTGATGTGATGATATAGCAAACCAATAAAATGATCCATTGATTGAAGGGGACGATTGCCAGCATGAGTGTAAAAAGAATACCGAGAGAGAAAAAGAAGATAAAGAAGCGTTTTTTATAGCCTTTAAAATCAGCAATCGTTCCCAGCAAGGGAGCGAGAATAGAGATTAATAAAGTCCCAATTGAATTAGCATATCCCCAATAAGCAGTAGAAGTGGCACTCGAGATGTCGGCCGCATTAGCAGCTGCTTTGAAATAAATAGGAAAGATAGCTGTCACAATCACGATTGAATAAGCTGAATTAGCCCAGTCATATAAAGCCCAACTCTTTTCCTGTTTTGTCAGTGAACTCATTTCTTACCTCCTTTTTTCATTAGACTGAATAAATGCTTCAATCACTTTTCCATCTGTATCGCCCAAGTTCAGTCCCATTAATTTGGCTAATGTAGGACCGATGTCAACAAGCTTCATATCCGCTATAATCTGTCCGCTTTGAATTCCTTTACCGGCTGCTATAAAAATAGTGGTGTAATCTGGCTTTTGAGGAGAATATCCATGTGTTGCCAATGTATATTTCGGTTCACTCCTCGTATCTTCCGCACTTATTTCTTTGATAAAAGCGCCCTCATGTGATTCCGTGAAATAAAAACCCTTACTTGCTTCGAGCATAAAAGAGCAGTTAGGATCAGCCCCCATTTCTTCTGCTTCGGAACCAGTCAAGATTTGTTCTATTCCGTTGTCCTCGTTCTCCATTAATTTAAATAATAGTGACCGCACCCGTTCATAAGTAACTTTGTCTTTTTTTGCTTTTAAGTAAATATATGCCGATCCATCGCAGGATTTACAATAAGCCGACCAATTCACTAATTTTCCTTTACGGTTAATATGGATCAGATTCTTTTGTCTGAACAAAGTATTAAGCTTGATCGCTTTATTCTCGTCTAATGCGCTGTGATCCCCCAATAGAATTAGTGTCGTTTCTTCATAAAGATGATTCACTTTTAATGTGTTTATAATTTGACCAAGACGATTATTGTGCCTGGTTAGTGCATCTTCTGCTTCTCTGGAGTAAAATCCATGGTCATGTCTTTTTGAATCCAAATCAGTGAAATGGATGAGCAGTAAATTTGGTTGCATTGATTTAATCGTTTCTAAAGCCGAGACCAGTACAAAGTTATCCAAATGTGGTTGGCTTAATCCTTGTCTGAGATGGCCGAACTTCCTATTCAACTTCCATTGATAGGCAGGGGTGCCGCTGAAAAGGGATACAAGTATTTGAGTTTGCCAGACCCTGTTTGGAAAGATTTCAGGCAGATTGTAATCTATGTCTGCGCGGCCAGTGACAGGCCATAACAGGGAAGCTGTTGTTAGGTTAGCCTTTTTGGCCTGATCATAAAGGGTCGTTCCTTCAATAGAGGATCTATACCAATACCAATCAGGGGACTTCCAACCTGGCTGCAGATGTGTATTGTTTATAATTCTGTGTCTTTTTGGGTAATTACCTGTGATGATGGATGTATGACAAGGGTAGGTTAATGATGGGTAAATGGTTTTGACATGAGGTGCATAAGAGCCTGACTTTAGTATTTGACTAAAATGGGAAAGGGTTTTTAATTTTGGTAAATCTAATGCAGATAAGCAATCAAAGGATATCACAATCATCCGTTTTGTTGAGACGTTCATAGATACCTCCATTTCTCCTTTAACTTTATTGTACTATTATGGAGTGAATTGTATAGATTATTTTTAAAATTTTACTTAAAATTAAGATATATGTAAATTATTCACTGAATAGTAGAAGGGAAATTAATTGTGATATACTATTTAATAAAAAGTATGGCATAATTGTTTTATTTTTACATAATTGGTGATACTATTAAATTGTTATAATCCAAAAGATGGGTATTTAGTGGAAGAGGAACGAAAAGTTATTGATTAGATAATTTTATAATTTACATCATTAATTGGATTATAGAAGGAGTGGGCCGATGGATACCATGGAAATCGTATATGTCATTTCTGACTCTGTTGGAGAAACAGCAGAATTTGTAGTAAAAGCGGTTGCTACACAGTTTAATGGAGGACAAGTAGAAATTAGAAGAAATTCATATGTTAAAAGTGAAGAAGATATTGATGAGATTATCAATTTGGCAAAACAACATTCTTCCATTATTGCTTACACACTTGTGATTCCTGCATTAAAAGAGTATTTGGATTTACGAGCTAAAGAGGTGAATGTGGTAGCCGTTGATCTGTTATCTCCTTTATTAAATGCATTTGAAGAAAAATTCCATAAACAGGCCACCCATCGATCGGGTCTAACAAGACAATTGGATGAGGACTATTTCCGAAAAGTGGAAGCTGTTGAATTTGCCGTCAAGTACGATGATGGCAAAGATCCAAGAGGTCTTTTAAATGCAGATATTGTGTTAATAGGAGTATCAAGAACTTCAAAAACACCATTATCCATGTATTTAGCGCATAAAGGATATAAGGTCGCAAATGTGCCGTTAGTTCCGGAAGTTTCACCGCCTGATGAGTTATTTAAAATTAAGAGAAGTAAATGTGTCGGTCTGATTATTACACCAGATCAGTTAAACGCTATTCGAAAAGAAAGATTAAAATCGCTCGGGTTAACCTCTCAGTCTACCTATGCCAGTTACGAGCGGATATTAGAGGAATTGGATTATGCTGAAAAGATTATGAAAAGAGTCGGCTGTCCAATCATAAATGTTTCCAATAAAGCTATTGAAGAAACTGCGAGTATTATTCTGGATATTTTAAAAGGTGAGAGGAGCTATGCGTGATGACTAAATACGTTTATCTTTTTAATGAGGGAAATAGTAATATGAAGGAATTACTGGGTGGAAAGGGTGCCAATTTAGCTGAAATGACGAATATTGGCCTCCCAGTACCTTTTGGATTCACCATTAGCACTGAAGCATGTAACTCTTACTATGAACATGAAAAACAAATTACTGAAGAGATGGAACAACAAATTCTCGAGGCGCTCCATAGCCTTGAACAGAATACTGGTAAAAAACTTGGCGATCCAAGCAATCCACTCTTAGTTTCTGTCAGATCAGGATCCGTTTTTTCAATGCCGGGTATGATGGATACTGTTTTAAATCTTGGAATGAATGATCAAACAGTTATTGGTATGGCTGAGTTAACAGGAAATCCACGTTTTGCGTATGACTCCTATCGCCGCTTCATCCAAATGTTCAGCGATGTTGTTTTGGGAGTGGACGGATTTTATTTTGAGCAATTGCTTGAGGATGTACGTGAACAAAAGGGATATCAAAATGATCCTGAATTAACAGCCGAGGACTGGATGACCGTTATAGAAGGTTATAAAAATATAGTTAAGAAGCATACGAAGCAAAGTTTTCCTGAAGACCCGCGTGAGCAATTGTTTTTAGCTGTAAAAGCGGTATTTGATTCCTGGAATAATCAGCGTGCAAAAGTGTACAGACGTCTTAATAAAATTCCAGGACATTTAGGAACGGCTGTTAATATTCAAAGCATGGTTTTTGGCAATATGGGTGAAGATTCCGGTACCGGAGTTGCCTTTACAAGAAACCCTTCAACTGGAGAGCATGTTTTATACGGGGAATATTTAATTAATGCCCAGGGAGAAGATGTTGTTGCTGGAATCAGAACTCCACAGCCTATACATACTTTAGCAAGAGAAATGCCCGAAGTTTATGAACAATTTGTGAATACATGCAAGCAACTTGAAAAACACTATTTGGATATGCAAGATATAGAGTTTACGGTGGAAAGAAGCCAATTATATATCCTTCAAACAAGATCCGGTAAACGGACAGCACAAGCAGCGATCAGAATTGCGGTAGAAATGGTGCATGAACAAATTATTGATAAGAAGACAGCGTTGTTGAGAGTGGATCCAGAGCAATTAGATCAACTGCTTCATTCTCGAATAGATGACATGTATGAACGAAATCATTTGGCTAAAGGTCTTCCGGCATCACCGGGAGCTGCTACAGGTCAGGTTGTTTTTGATGCCAACGAAGCGGAAAGCTTAGCAAATGATGGGCAAAAAGTTATTTTGGTTCGACCTGAAACAACACCTGATGATATCCATGGAATTGTCGCTTCTCAGGGAATTGTCACAAGCCGCGGCGGAATGACCAGCCATGCTGCAGTGGTTGCCAGAGGGATGGGGAAACCGTGTATATGCGGCTGTGAGCCTTTAAAGATTGATCTGAAAGTGCAGCAATTCAGTGTTGGTGAAACAATTGTTAAACATCGTGAAACAATTACAATAGATGGTTCTACCGGCGAAATTATGCTCGGAGAAATTCCGATGATTGATCCGGAATTATCGGATGAATTTCGTACGTTATTATCATGGGCAGACGAAGCACGAAAACTTGGAGTGCGTGCAAATGCAGATAATCCCGAAGATGCAAGAAAGGCTCTTGAATTTGGAGCTGGCGGGATAGGCTTATGCAGAACTGAGCATATGTTCATGGATGCTAAACGTGTTCCATTTGTTCAACAAATGATTCTTGCTGAATCAATCAGTGAAAGAAATAAGGCATTAGAGCATTTGTTACCAATGCAACAAGGAGATTTTGAAGGGATTTTTGAGGCTATGCAAGGAAATCCGGTAACCATTCGCTTGTTAGATCCGCCACTGCATGAATTTTTACCAGATAAAGAAGAATTACTGATTGATGTGACAAAGCTTCAAATCACAGATCCTGATTCCAAGGAGTTAGTTGAAAAAGAGCAATTGTTAAAAAAAGTTCGACAACTGGATGAGTTCAACCCGATGCTAGGACACCGCGGCTGCCGTTTAGGAATGATTCATCCTGAAATATACGGAATGCAGGCAAAAGCCATTTTTTATGCAATAGCTAACTTAATGGACCGAGGTATCCCGGTTAAACCTGAAATCATGATCCCGCTTGTTGGCCATGTGAATGAGTTAAAACAAATGCGTCAACTGGTGATTGATACTGCGGTTCAGGTAGAGGAAGAAACGAATAAAACATTCACGTACACAATTGGCACCATGATTGAAATCCCAAGGGCTGCCCTTACAGCTGATCAAATTGCCGAAGAAGCTGATTTCTTTTCGTTTGGTACCAATGATCTAACCCAAACAACGTTTGGATACAGCCGGGACGATGCAGAAGGGAAGTTTTTACAAACGTATATAGAAGATAAAGTTCTACCAGAAAATCCTTTTGCCGTCCTTGACCAGGATGGGGTAGGAAAGCTGGTTGAAATGGGCGTAAAATTAGGTCGACAAACAAAACCGGATTTGAAAACAGGTATCTGCGGAGAGCATGGTGGAGAAAAAATATCAATTGACTTCTGTTATAAAGTCGGTTTGGATTATGTAAGCTGTTCGCCATATCGTGTTCCATTGGCAAGGCTGGCAGCTGCCCAGGCAACCTTACGATATGATGAGGTAAAAGAAGCGGTTACAAATTAAAAAGGTTTCAATCAAGGAAGCGGTTAAAATGCCGCTTCCTTATTTTATGGAATAAAAAATAGACAAATGGGTATAAAATAGTTGAAAGTCAAAAAAGGTCAGAGTATAATAGTATTAAGGTCAAAGATAGTCAAAGTCAAATTGACCAATTTTAAATTGAATTTAGAAAACTTAACTTGGATAAAATAAAGGAGGAGTCACATATGTTATGTGAGAAATGCCATCAAAACCAAGCAACTGTTCAGATGCAAGTAAGGGTGAATGGACATCAGGAAAATCATCATTTGTGCTCTTCATGCTATAAAGAAGAACGCAATAAATTAGGAGCTCAAATGAGTGGAATGAATTTCAATTCATTCAGTCCTTTTTCACTTGATTCATTTTTTAAACAAAACAATGGAGATTCATTTATGTCAGGAATGCCAGGCTCAATGGATCCGACTAATCAAAAACAAGTCAAAACACAGACACAGCAGTCTCATGGCGGAGGATTACTTGATCAATATGGCCGTAACTTAACTCATAATGCAAGAGCTGGTTTA
The DNA here is from genome assembly GCF_059694525.1 of Pradoshia sp. TA40_28. Taxonomy (NCBI): domain Bacteria; kingdom Bacillati; phylum Bacillota; class Bacilli; order Caryophanales; family Bacillaceae; genus Pradoshia; species Pradoshia sp. TA40_28. The sequence goes on along the minus strand of NZ_JCATZO010000005.1, from coordinate 173,306 downwards.
ATTGATCCAGTTATCGGACGTGAAGAAGAAGTAAAACGTGTGATTGAGATTTTAAATAGACGTACTAAAAACAACCCAGTCCTGATTGGTGAGCCTGGTGTTGGTAAAACAGCGATTGCCGAAGGACTTGCCCTTAGAATTGGAGAAGGCAATGTGCCGCTTAAACTGAAAGATAAAGAAGTCTATCTTCTTGATGTAGCTTCTTTAGTATCCAATACGGGTATCCGCGGTCAATTTGAAGAACGTATGAAGCAGCTTATTGGTGAATTGCAGGCGAGAAAAAATGTTATCTTATTTATTGATGAAATTCACCAGCTTGTAGGAGCAGGCTCCGCCGAGGGGTCTATGGATGCGGGGAATATTCTGAAACCGGCTCTTGCCCGTGGAGAACTACAATTAGTGGGTGCGACAACGTTAAACGAATATCGCCAAATCGAAAAAGATGGAGCTCTGGAAAGACGTTTCCAACCGGTGATGGTAAATGAACCAACTACTGAGCAAGCTTTGGAAATCCTAAAAGGATTAAAGGATCGATATGAATCCTACCATTCTGTTGAATATAGTGATGAGGTATTGGAAGCGGCAGTTGAACTTTCACACCGTTATATTCAGGATCGTTTCTTGCCGGATAAAGCCATTGATTTAATGGATGAGGCCGGGGCAAGATTGAACCTGACTATTGAAAATCACGGTGAAGAAGCAATAAAAGAAAGATTAACACAAATTTATAAAGAAAAAGAACAGGCCCTAAAAGCAGAAGCATATGAACAGGCAGCAAAACTTCGTGATGAAGAAGAAAAACTGGAGAACATGCTAAAAACAGGTACTGGTGAGAAACCGAAAGTAACTGTTCATGATATTCAGCACATCATTGAACAAAAAACAGGTATCCCAGTCGGTAAATTGCAAGAGGATGAAGCCGTTCGTATGAATAAGCTTCAAGAGGAGCTTACCAACAAAGTAATCGGCCAGGATGAAGCCGTTAAAAAAGTGGCTAAAGCTGTTCGTCGTAGCCGTGCCGGCTTAAAAGCTAAAAATCGTCCAATTGGTTCATTCTTATTTGTCGGCCCGACTGGTGTTGGGAAGACTGAGCTATCCAAAGCACTGGCAGAAGAATTGTTTGGCACAAAAGATTCCATGATTCGTTTAGATATGAGTGAATATATGGAGAAACACAGTGTGTCCAAATTAATTGGTTCACCTCCAGGATATGTTGGACATGAAGAAGCTGGTCAATTAACGGAGAAGGTTCGTCGTAAACCATATTCCATTATTCTACTCGATGAAATTGAAAAAGCTCATCCGGATGTTATGCATATGTTCTTGCAAATCCTTGAAGATGGACGTTTAACGGATAGTCAGGGGCGCACAGTCAATTTTAAAGACACCGTTATTATCATGACAAGTAATGCAGGAGTCGGTGAGAAAGTTAAGAAAGTGGGCTTTGGTGCAGGAGGAGTAGAGGAGGAAGTTTCCATTCTTCAATCTCTAGGTAGCTACTTCAAGCCTGAATTCTTAAACCGTTTCGATAGTATCATTGAGTTTAAATCATTAACGAAAGAAAACTTATTTGAGATTGTAGATATTATGCTTGCTGAGTTATATGAAATGCTTGATCATGAAGGTTTAGAACTGACTGTTACAGATGAAGTAAAAGAGAAGCTGGCTGAGCTGGGATATAATCCTGCCTTTGGTGCACGTCCTTTAAGAAGGGTCATACAGGAACAACTTGAGGATGGAATAGCAGATTGTGTGTTCGATCACCCAGATAAAAAGACATTTAAAGCAGAAGTTATGGACAATCAGATTAAAGTAATGACTGTTTAATAAAGAAGCCTCCTGCCAAAGTGGTAGGAGGCTTTTTGTACGTAATTCAGAATTTATCAATCTGTATCATTTAATTACGTCAATTAGTAGACTTTATAGTTCTACATTCGTGGAGTTTGCATCTTGTTTCTTCTGATTATGCTTCTTTTGCAGTAATTGTTTTACACTCCGCTTTTTCGTTTTTGGTGTCAATACATAAAGGAAATCTCCTTCTTCTATAATGGTATCTCCTGTAGGAGTAACCAATTTGTCATCTCGAATGATAGCATTAACTAAAGTATTGTCCGGGAATGGTATTTCATTTAATGTTTTTCCAATCAATAAGGCACCTGGCTTCATTTGATATTCGACCATTTCAGCATTGGCTTTACCGAGTGAGACAATTTCGAGTGAATGCATAGGGGTTTCACTAGCAGGACCAGCTAATCCAAGTTTATCTGCGACAAAAGAAATAGAGGCTCCTTGTATTAAACAGCTCGTTAATACAATGAAAAAGACTACATTAAAGATTAAATGACTATCCCCGATATTAGCTAGCAGGGGAAATGTAGCAAGGACAATTGGTACGGATCCTTTTAAGCCAGCCCAGGATAAAAATACTTTCTCTTTAAATTTGAAATTCATTTTAATAGTAGATAGAAATACAGCTGCCGGCCTCGCAATCAGAATTAAAATTGCGGAAAGCAAGAGGCCTTTAAAAATGATTTCAAAAGTAAATAAATCATCTGAATTGACTAATAAGCCTAATATAATGAACATTAAGATTTGCATCACCCAGGCAAGTCCTTCAGCGAAGAATTGGGTTGCTTTTTCATAAGCAACTTCTGAGTTTCCGATAATGATTGCCATTACATAGACGGCGAGTAATCCACTTCCGTTTAGATGAGCCGTAATTCCATAAGTCAATAAGGCAAAAGTTACCGCAAAAACAGGATAGAGACCCGTTGATTCTAAGTTGATTCGATTAAGTACTGCGACCGCAATTTTCCCAAATATCCATCCAAGTAGTAAACCAAGTCCCATTTGGAGAATAAAAGATCCAATCAGGTTACCTACAGTCGCTTCAGATGAGGTAATCATTTCAATACAGGATACGGTTAAAAAGATTGCCATTGGATCATTGGCACCCGATTCAGCCTCGAGTGTTTTCCCAGAATGGTCTTGGATATTTTGGCCTTTTAGTACTGCAAAGACTGCTGCTGCATCCGTTGATCCAACGATTGCTCCGAATAACATAGCTATCAGCCAATCAATATTCAGAATATAATGGGCTGCTACCGTAACAATGGCAGAGGTGATTAAAACACCAACGGTTGCAAGTGAAAGGGAAGGGAGAATAACCGGGCGTAATGATTTCCATTTAGTTTGTATTCCACCTTCGAACAAAATAATAATCAAGGCAACTACACCAATCGTTTGGGCTAAACCGGCATTATTAAACTCAATTATGCCGAAAGTGTCATTTCCCATGATCATTCCGACCATTATAAAAAAGACAAGGGAGGGGACTCCTAATTTAGCTGAGAATTTGGTAGACAGAATTCCGAGGATCAAGAGAGTGGATGCTAATAATATATAAAAATCAGTTGTTAAAACTTCAGATGGCATGGTTACTCGACTCACTTTCTGTAAAACAATATTAGTTGTTTTTTACGTTTATATACCTATCTCCATAATTGGGCCATCTTCAAACTTGTTTTTCAAGATTAGTAGATTAAAAGGAAGATTAAATGAAGGAAAAAAGGAAGGAAATGAAAAGCAGGTGCCATATATATTAGCACCTGCAAAAAATTGCGGACAGATTCTAGCGTTTGATAACCACTTTTTCATTTTCAACATCAAATTGTTGAACATCCGTTTTACTGGCAATTTGGAAATCGCCGATGATGGTATGTTTTAAGGCAAAAGATGATAAAGCAAAATTTATTGCTTCTTGAGGACTGTATTGATTGTTGATGCCATATAATACGCCGGCTACAAAGGAATCACCGGTACCAATACGTTCAAGAACATTTACTTTTACCGGCCCAGATGTGAAATGCTCTGATTCAGTTATAACGGCACAACGTAATTCCTGTACATTATTACCTAGCATTGTTCTTTCAGTTGTATAAATTTGATCGAAATTATATTCTTTTTGGAACTCTTTTAGTAAAGCGATTTTTTCTTCAAATGTGGTAACTTCACGTTTTTCCTGCCGGATTGTTAAAACGTCCAGATAACTACCAATAATTACATCAATATAAGGAAGAATTTCAATATAAGCTTCTCTGGCTTCTTCTAAAGACCATAATTTTGCACGGTAGTTAAAATCAAAACTAATTTTTATCCCCTTATCTTTAGCAAGCTTGACGAGTTGCATCGTCGTTTCTCGTGCCTGTTTACTGGCGCCTAAGCTAATTCCGCTGACATGGAGCCATTTAGCATCATTAAGCATAGATTCAAGTTCATAATCACTTGGCTGGGCTTCGACAAATGCTGAATTTTGGCGGTCATACGTGACTTCTGTTGGTCTGATAGAATGACCTTGTTCAACAAAATATAAGCCCATTTTTTTACCTTTGTGAACAATATGGTCAGTATTTACGCCGAATTTCCTTAACTGCATGACAGCAGCAAGCCCGATATTATTATCAGGAAGACATGTAACATAGGAAGTTTTTTCGCCCCAATTGCTGAGTGCAACAGCAATATTAGCTTCAGAACCACCGTACATCATATCCAGTTGACTCGCCTGTATTAACATTTGATGGTTTGTTGGTGTTAAACGCAGCAGCATTTCACCAAATAACATGATTGATTTCAATACGTGCACCTTCTTTTCTGACTTGAATATAGGAAAGATAGCGACCCTGGTATCCTCCTGGATCGCTATTTCCACGTTCTCCTATTACCCTTTTTTAATTTGAGTTAATTCTTTGTTAATCGCATACATTAACTTTTCAGTAAACACATCATCAGACATGCCTGCCACCGTATCAAGTTGCATACCTTCTGCCATTCCGAACATTGGGTTTTCAGAGAATCCTTTTAAGTATTTCTCCATCACTTTTTTAGTTTCAGGATGATTATATAAATCACCGATTTTGTCCCGGCTGGAATAAACATCATCTGTTATAACGAGCTCTTCCATTTCCATATCCTCATCTATTTCAGGCATATCAAACCAGTTTGCAACAACTCCGCCGGCATCATCTTCAGGAACAATATAGCTTGGATTTGGTTCTTCTACTTTATTAAAGTGAGCAGTATCTTCGAAAGTTTGACCTGCAACTGTACCGATTGCTTTCACTGTATTGATACCATCTTGCAGGGTAACTCCAGTAAAGATGAATGCAGCACGGTTACGTTCAGCAGTATAGGTAGTGCCATTGACTTCTAAAGTAACATCCTCACAGTTAGAATAAACTTTGATTGTGATTTGATCATCAGCACGGTCTACAAATCGTTTGCTTGTGATGTGTACAAATTTTTCATCGGACCAATTGGCTTTATACATATAAAATGCATCTTTTTTGATTTTACGATCATACGTCATTAAGCCTTTATTATTTCTGCCTTTTACGCCGCCTTCATCACGGATATTGGCTCCGAAGTCAAACATATTCCATACATATGTTGACCAAAGGAATGGACGGTCAGCAAAGATATTCCAAACTGTTTCATGATATAAAGCATGATATTCTTCTGTGTAATCTTTTACTTTTGGATCATTGGAATGGTACTGGATGATTCCTTCTGCACCATATTCAGAAATACCAAGGTTAACTTGTGGATTAGTTGCATGATACCCATCAATCCACTCAGCAAAATCCTCAGCTTTACCCTGATACCATCCAAAGTATTTATTGTAGCCAACCGTATCGGTAATATAATTGTATTCGTCCGTATCAGGAACAAACATAACGTTTGCTTGCGTAGTTAAACGCGTTGGATCTTCTTTCTTAGTTAATTCATTTAGTTCTTTAACGAGTCTTCTTACTTCTGGTCTTTCTCCACCAATTTGAATCTCATTTTGAACGCCCCAGAACACAATAGAAGGGTGGTTGAAATTCTGTCTGATTAGCTCAATCATTTGCTGTTTAGCATTAATCCCCTCATGCTCAGTTTTAGACATGATAGAGATAAACGGAATTTCAGCCCAAACTACCATACCTTCACGGTCACATAAATCATAGAAGTATTGATCATGTTGATAGTGAGCTAGACGAATGGATGTTGCACCAACTTCTTTGATAAATTCCATATCTTCTTTGTGCTCTTTTTTAGTAATTGCCCAACCCATGTCTTTACGGTCCTGGTGACGGGATACGCCGTTCAAACGAAGATGCTCTCCATTTAAGAAGAATCCTTTTTCAGGGTCAACTTTAAAGTAACGAACACCAAATGGGATAGAAAGTTCATCAATTGTATCGTTAAAGCTTGTTAGAGTTAAGTTAGCCTCATACATATAGGCATTTTTAAGACCGTTCCAGAGAATTGGTTTTTCAATGGTGATTGGTAGTTCAACAACAGTTGTTTGTCCCGCTGGTAGAACAATCTCTTTAGCACCATAGGCAGCTGTTTTGCCTTCAGCGTCAAGTATATCAGCCCATAAACGAACTTTTTTCTCTTCTTCATGATCATTTGTAAGGTTCGTTTTAAGAGTAATGGCTGCTTGTTCCTTAGTTACGTTGTCTTGAACGATGTAAACCCCTTGGGATCCATGGTCCATTAAATCAAAATGAACAGGGTTCGCGATAACTAAATTAACATCACGGTAAATACCGCCAAAGAATGTGAAGTCAGCCATTTGAGGGTAAACATCTTCAACAACTGTATTATCTACTTTTACAGCAAGTGTATTTTTACCACCAAATGTAACAAGGTCCGTAATATCAAATCTGAAAATTGAATATCCTCCGCGGTGTTGACCTACATGTTGACCATTTACATAAACATCTGTAACACTGTTGCTTCCATTGAACTCAATGTATACTTTGTTGCCGGCATTTACAGTATCTACAGTAAATTCTTTTCTGTACCAGCATGCTCCTTTATAAAAATCAAATCCGTTCGCACCATCAATGGCATTCCAAGTATGAGGAACATTTACGGATTCCCATTTAGCATCATCATAAACTCGGTTCATTGCTTCTTGTACGTTTTCTTTAATGAATTTCCATGCATCATTAAGATTGATTACTTTTCTCATGTTTTGAACTCCCTGTTTATAAATTAATTCAGTGAACAAGTAACTGAAAAATAGATTGTCTTATCTAGTGTTTACTGAATTAATTTCATTATAGGTGGATGAATAAAGAAAATATCGTACGATTTTTGTTTATTTAGTATTATTTTTAGTTTGTGATGGCGTTTTCATTGTATAATAAAAAAATAAGTGAAATTTAAAGGGTGATTAAATTGAATCAAGAACAGATTAAAGTATACGCCCAGCTGTGTAATTTGGTCAGTTCGATTGTTAAATTGGATGTAAAACTTCTTGATGTTGATGGAAATAAAATTATCCAAATGGCTAAACACCAGATACCGAGTGGACTGGAAAATAATGAAGTGGAAAATAAATCAATCACGGAATTGTTAAAGGCAAGTAAAAAAAATGAGTATTTACACTATATTAATTCAGCTAAATTGGAATGTATATTTGCAGGAATTTGGAAAGATGATCAATATGTAGGAGCTGTGATGGTTGGTCCTTTTTTGTCTGATTTACCTTCAGATTTGTTTATCAGCCAAATTATTACTTCTGAAAATTTACCTATCAGCGACAGAAAGCAATATCAGGATTTTTATGAGACCTTGTCAATCTTAAGTATAGAAGAAATAAGAAGTATAGGAGAGTTATTGGTAAATTTGTGTCCGCACGACTATATTTCCTCTTCTCAGTTGGTTACAGCAAATATTAATAATCAAAGTCATTCCATAAAAACTCTTAAGCATGAGGAAGAAGATCGAAATATAATTATAGAACATCGTTATAAAATAGAAAAAAGGATTATAGATGCTATTGCTAGAGGGGATAAGGAAGGCGCAATAAATCATTTAACAGGTTTGACAGATGTACATTTAAAAAATAGGACACCAGAAAATCCGATTCGATCAACGAAAAACTTAGCCTTTGTTCAAAATACACTATTTAGGATTGCTGCTGAAAAAGGTGGTGTTCATCCAGTTTATTTACATGATATTTCAGAAAAGTATGCAGTTCTAATTGAACGTGCTGATAATCTTCCTTATTTACACAAGCTTATTCTGGATATGCTTGATGCTTATTGCGAACTCGTCAGAGAGTTTTCAACACGGAAGTTTAGTCCAATTGTGAAGAATGCTGTCCAATATATTAATTTCAATTTGGAAAGATCATTGACGCTTAATGAAATAGCTGATGCAGTACATGTAAATGCTTCACACTTATCAAATAAGTTCAAAATAGAAACAGGTCAAAGTATAACGGATTTCATCAATCAGAAAAGAATAGAAGCTGCTAAATTATATTTATCTACAGGGAATATGTTGATAACAGATATCGCCTACTTAGTAGGTTATAATGATGTCAATTATTTCAGCCGAATATTCAAGAGGATTACCTCTATGACTCCTTCACAATATATAAAGGAATTGGAAATATCAGGAGATTAATATATTTGATTGGTTGATTCTATTACTATTTTTCATACATCTGATCACTGACGAAAATATCAACTTTAATTATCGGCATTAAACTAAACTAAAGGACTGCTTGGTCCACTATTATAAAAAAAGTGCAGTCATTTAAAAGACGACTGCACTTTTAACTGTCTTGCTTATTTTTTTTGATGCAATTGATACATATTGCCTTGATCCCAGTATCTTGTTTGACTGGATGGACTAAATACGTCTTCCGTATAAACACGACTTCTTTCTTGACAGCATCGTCTATTACGAGAATGAGAGCGGTTTTGGTTACGAGAACGGCAAGACCTGGATTTGTTTTGGTTACGAGAACGGCAAGACCTGGACTTGTTTTGATTACGAGAACGGTAAGATCTGGACTTGTATTGGTTACGAGAACGGCAAGATCTAGACTTGTTTTGGTTACGAGAACGGCAAGATCTAGACTTGTTTTTGTTTCGAGAGCGGCAAGATCTGGACTTGTTTTGGTTGTGAGAACGGCAAGACCTAGACTTGTTTTGGTTACGAGAACGGTAAGATCTGGACTTGTTTTTGTTTCGAGAGCGGCAAGATTTGGACTTGTTTTGGTTGTGAGAACGGCAAGACCTAGACTTGTTTTGGTTACGAGAACGACAAGACCTGGAACGATTTTTGTTGCGTGAGCGACCTCTTCCGCGTGATTGATTTCTATTACCAGACCGATTATCTGTACGTCTTCTGCCACGTGAGCCTGTACGATCATCGGAGCGGTCGGAAACAGGCTCTTGGTATAAAAATCCATCCATTTGACGAGCTTCTATATCTCCTACCGCTTTTCTGATTTGATTTTCAGAATATTGTTGCATAAATTAGCCTCCTATAACTTAATGAACTACTTACATTAACAGAGTACGTTCAACTATTTTTTTTGCTTTGGACAATCGTGTAGTTATTGAAAAATAGACGTATGGGATCAGTTCCCCCTCTATTTTTGTGACATAGAATTGTAATAACAAAGATGAAGAGGTGGTATTTGATGAGCGGAAAAGAACTACCTGTCATTGAACTTTTTATTCATCCACATGATCTAATGGATTTGAAATCTGATATTTGGAATGACGAACCAGTAGATGGGAAATTAAAAGTGGGGAATAAACGATATCATATACAGGTGAGTTATCGTGGATCTCATATAAGAAAACTAAAGAAGAAGTCGTATTTTATAAAATGTATCAGTCCGAAAGAATTGAATGGTGCTAAAGAATTTCATCTCAATGCAGAATATAAAGATCCCTCAATTATGAGAAATAAACTATCATTGGATTTTTTTCAGCGTATTGGTGTAATGGCTCCTTCTTCTAAACATATTATTTTAAAAGTAAATGGAAGGAATGAAGGGGTTTATTTACAACTTGAGTCAGTTGATGAATTGTTTTTACAAGCTAAAAACAGGCCAGCCGGCAGTATTTTTTACGCAGTAGATGATGATGCTAATTTTTCACTTTTGAGTTCATTTGAAGAAGGGGCAAAGAAGTCATTAATACAGGGGTATGAACAAAAATGTGGAAGGAAGAATGATCGTAAAAAGCTGGAAGAGTTCATCTATATTACGAATACAACAGACCGAAGTGTCTTTAAAGAAGAAATCGAGAATTATCTGGATACAGAAAAGTATTTACACTGGCTTGCCGGTGTAGTTTGCACTCAAAACTTTGATGGTTTTGTTCATAATTACTCCTTATATTTAAATAGCGAAACTAATTTATTTGAAATCATGCCATGGGATTTCGATGCTACGTGGGGAAGGAATATTAATGGGGATGTAATGCCTTATGATTATGTTAGATGCCAAGGCTTTAATACACTTTCTGCAAGATTATTAGATTTGCCCTTTTTTCAAGACATGTATTTCGATCTATTGAGTGACATTCTAAATGAACCCTTTACATCTGAATATATGAATCCGATTATTAGAGATCAGTTTAATCAGCTTCTTCCATATATCGAGAAAGATCCATATCTAAAAGGCCATCGGGATCGGTTTGTAAAAGAACCGGATTATATCCTCTCCTTCATCAATAAACGTAATCAATTTTTAAAAGAGGATTTGAAAAAATGGGCTGCTGGGTTAGGCAATCGTTGATTTTCTTCTAAATAGGCTTATCGTTCAGTACCAATATTGGTAGTGTACGTACACTGTAGTATAAATATCTATGTGTAAAAGCACAGAGGAGGAAACAGAAATGGCAAGTAGGCGTAAAAGATACCTCTCCCATAAGAAATTTACGGATAAAATTACGGAAGCTGAAGAACAAACATTTTCAATTAATAATCAGACAGCCTCTTTATCTCCTTTATTGTCACTAGTTGGACAAAAGGTGAAAATTAACAGAGGGGGCCCGAATTCAAAAGAAGGTATTTTGTTAAAAGCAAAGACGGATTATATCGTTCTAGTAGCGGACAATGAGGTTTTTTATTTTGCTACGAGGCATATTCATAGCGTGACACAGAATATTAAAGAAAGTTCATCCCTCCGTATCGAAAGAGCAGAGGTAGGATTCGAATGTGCTGACTCTGAAACATTCGCAGATTTGTTGAGTGAGTTAATGTATCAAACTATACAACTTAACCATGGGCCTGAATCGAGAGTTGGTAAATTGGTGAGTTTCAATGCCTCTATGCTTGTTATTTTACATGAAGAGGATGGTCTAATTTTTTATAATATCGAGCATGTGAAATCAATAAAAGTAGCATCAGAAGACAACGAAGAGAGAAGCCAAAAAAGTTTTAATAGATATTCAAGTGATCATAAACAGTCCAGTCAATTCAAACACTTTGATGGTTTTCATGATAAGCAGGAATCAATATTCTTCTTCGATTTCATTTATACATTTAAACATAAATGGGTATCGATTAATAGAACAGGACCAGAAGCACTGGAAGGTGTTTTAATAGATGATGGGTGCGGATTCCTTACAATTGTAAATAATGAAGAGGCATACCGGATTCATCCTTTTCATATCAAGAGTATCAGCCTAGGGGCAAAGGGATCATTTAAATCATCAAACGAAAATAAAGATGGAAAAGATAAGGAACAAAGTTTTGAAGATGCATCTTCTTCTTATGAAGAGTCATCCTATAGAGAATCCTGTTCTTGTGAGGAATCCTTCGTATATGAGGATTCTGTAGAGGAAGTTACTTGGAACCCAAAACATTACGTAAAGACTTATGATGTTTTTAATTGAAAATCGTTTGTAAATCACAACTGACTGTTTAGCATGTGAAGCTAAACAGTTTTTTGTTCCAAAAATATAGAGAAGGAATTTTGTCGAAATATTTGTCAATCTTTTGAAAGGATTTTGACATATTTGTAACGAATAGGTAATAGTCTTCTGTAAAAAATTAGGGAGACATAAAGGGGAGAAAAAATGAAAAAAATATTGTCCGCCCTGGCTGTTAGCGCCTTGCTGTTTTCGACAGGGACAAGCGGCGTATTAGCCGCAGCAAAAGCCAATTCAATGAACCAAAAAGGAGATGAAATTCGCAGTACTGAAAAAAATGAAAAACCAACAACACAAAAATATGAGGATTATATTCAAGCGGACACATTGGTGATCAAGCACAGTGGTACTTTATCTAAAAAAATCCTGACCAAATACAAAGGTAAAGTAGTAAAAGCAGGAGGAAGCCTGGGGTATTCAGTTGTAAAGTTTAAAACCACTACTGCAGCTAAAGAAGCCTATACAGAATTAAGTAAATCAACTACTATTTCGTCCATAGCACCGAGTGTAAAGTACAAAACATCTTCTGTTAAAACAGATCCAAAGATAAGTCAACAATATTACAATAGCTTGTTAAATTTACCTGCAGCACAGAAAAAAGCAGGGAAAAATAAAATAGTAGTAGCCGTAATTGATACCGGAATTGATAAAAATCATCCAGAGTTAAAAAACAAAATTGTATCGAGCTATAATGTCCATAATCCTGTAAATGCTTCATTGCCTGAGGATCACGGTACTCATGTTGCTGGAATTATTGCAGCTGAGAAGAATAATGGAATTGGCGGATATGGAATTAATCCGAATGTCTCCATTCTATCTATTGATGTTTTTAATAGAGAAATGGGTGCCTACGATTATAACATTGCAGAAGGTATTTATTATGCGATTAAAAAGAAAGCAAAGGTAATCAACCTAAGCTTAGGAGGCCCATTGAGTTCACCAGTCATGGAAACTGCCATTAAAAAAGCGAAAGAAGCTGGGATTGTCATCGTAGCGGCTGCAGGGAATGATGGTTCTGAAATGAAAGGGTACCCGGCTGCATACGAGGGTGTTATCAGTGTAGGGGCAGTTAATAAAAGTAAAACATTGACATCCTGGTCCTCCTATGGTGTGTCGACAGATATAGTGGCACCTGGGGATAATGTCTATGCACCGATCTACGATTATGAGAAAAAATCAACCTTTGCTTCCTATAGCGGTACATCGATGGCAGCTCCGATGGTGACTGGAACGGTTTCCTTGCTGCTGTCTAAATATCCTAAATTAAAGCCGGAACAGGTAGAATATATTTTGAAGAAAACGGCTACCGATTTAAGTACAAAGGGTTTTGATAAGAAACATGGATATGGTTTAATTAACCCGTCTTCTGCTTTAAGCTTTAATATCAAAAACATTCCATCCTTAACAGCTTCCGCTTGGAGTAAGGACGCAATTCTGAAAAATGCTAAAACAGTAGGAAGTAACTATACAGTGAAGAAAACATTTACGAAACCACTGGAGCAGCACTGGATTAAGCATACGGTAAAAAAAGGTGAAACGTATCAGATTAATTTAAAAGGATCCAAAGTTTTTGATTCACAATTACTTATCAATATGTACGGAAAAGATAAATCGAGCACCAAAAAAATCGATGATGTTCGAGAAGGTAAAACAGAGGGCCATTATTTCAAAGCTCCATATGATGGTACCTTGACAGTTGGTGTAAAAGATATCAGCGGAAATTACGATGTGGCTGGAAGTAAATTGTCAGAATATGAATTGCTGTTTAAAAAAGTGACTGTTCCAACTGACGAATCCAGTGAGGAAAATCCAATTATTATACCTAAACTGTCTTATTCAACCCAGAATAAAAATATGCGTCTTGTGGGCGGAAACGGAGACGATGATTATTATCAAATCACAACGGGTGATCAAGAGCAAAATATTAAGCTTTCAGTCAACGGTACACCTGGAGCGGATGTTAGTATGTTTGTCTATGCCCTCAGAGATATTCGTGAAGAAGATGAAGAAGAGATGGGTAAAGGGATAGATATGATTGAAGAGACACAGGAGACAATAAGTGAAGAAACCGAGGGAGAAGTAGAAGAAGGCGACCAAGAAGAGGATGGTAACCCAGAAGAAGAAGCTCCGACACATGTAAATGTCCTTGAACAAGAAATTAACAGCGGCAGTATTGGAGAAAGTGAGCAAGATGTATTTACGGCTGAACCTATGACAACCTATACCATTAAAATTTCCAACAAATATGAGGGGTATTCAGAAAGTTTCTTTGACTTCTTTATTCTTTCGGAAGGATTTGAAACATCAGCTACTAAGATAACTGGGGTAATCGGCCAAAATGCTGATCCTTATATCTTTAGTGCCAGCCAAGTCCAAATGCCTGAAGACGAAGATGGGATTGAGTCACTATATGGTAGTGAAGAGGAATATGATGAAGAAGAGTATTATGAAGAAGAGGAAGAATACCTAGAGGAAGAAGGCGATGAGGAAGCAATTGAGATGCTGAACGAAATGGCCATTCCTTATAAATTAACCAGTGAACGATCTGGTTATTTACAGTCACGCTATGATGAAGATTGGTATAAAGTAAATATGACCTCAGCAGGAATTCATTCCTTCCATTTAGGTACAGCTAAGCACGCATTTTCTATTTACCAAGCTGTTGAGTATGAAGGTGAAAATGGAGATGAACTCCGTTACCTTGAGACAGTTGCCGATAATTATGATCCATATACCGGTGAAAAGCTTAATACGTTTTATGCCTCGCTTGAAGGTGGAGTTACTTATTATATTAAGGTTGAGATGGATTGGATGTCAGAATCCTATACTACTGATCGATACGTCTTTAAATCACGCTTGGTAGGTAAGTCAGCTGATAAATATGAGAACAATGATTCGATGAAAAATGTAAAAGCTCTTCCTGCATCTACTTTTAAGGGGGACTATGCAAAAAATGCAGATATGGATCTTTATCGATACACAGCTAAAGCATCAGGAAACTATTCATTAACGGTCGATAACAATAAACCAAGCACATCCGGGCTTCCTGCCATGGTGAAAGGCGATGTTTATTCGTATATTGCCGTAATGGAAGATAAGAATAATAACAAAAATGTAGATGATGCGGATTTAGATACAATTAAATATATGGATTCCTATTATGATCCTGCGGGTGTATATGGCTCACATTCCTTCCAAAAGGGAAAATCATATTTTATCGGGATCTTCGGTGAAGGGGAGTACTTACCATTCTCATTAACTCAATATACATTTAAGCTTAATCAAGTGAATCATAAAGATGAAGATGCAGGTACTGTTATAAAGAAAAATACTCCATCAAAACCAATCAGCTTTAAGAAATCAAGTGGAAAATGGGAGAAAACAGGCCGATTCAATGCATTCAATACAAAAAATAATGATGAAGATTGGTACAAGCTCCAGTTGGATAAGACCTTTAGCGGACAAATTACGTTAAGTGGAGGCAGGGAGCTTGATGGAGCATTTGAACTTTATCAAAACGGTAAACGAATGGCGAGCTCTGACAGATATGCTGCAAATGATACCGAAGTATTAAATATCAGCCTTAAAAAAGGCACCTATTATATAAAATTAAAAGATGCCAAAGGCTCAGCTTCTTTGTCATCGTATACCATTAGGGTACAGGAAAAGAAATAGATATTTGTTGAAGATGTCTGGTGAGCAAGTATTGACTTGCCGGCATCTTTTTTTGAAGGCTGTTTTCGTATCATTATTGCTATTTTGGCAAACTCTTTGGAGGTGCTAAAATAGAACAAATTGGGAAATGGAAAAGGAAAGTGTAAACGACTATTGTTAGAATTAGTAAATATAATAATAGGAGAAATCTAAAATGACTCTTTATATAAGTACAGAATTAAATAATAAGGATAAACAATATATTGATGATGAACTTTACAGATTTAATTTAAAGCACTTTCCAAAAGATTTGAGCGGTAGATATGAAGAAATCTGTTTATTTCTCAAGGATGATAGCGGCAGTGTTCGTGGTGGAGTCCTTAGTGAGATCTGTTGGAATTGGTTAGAGATTCATACTTTTATAATTGATGAAGACATAAGAAAATCAGGGTATGGAACTAAGTTATTATCAAAGCTAGAGGAAATAGCTTCAGAAAAAGAATGTGATTTCATAAAAGTAGATACTTTGAGTTTCCAAGCATTGGATTTCTATAAAAAGAATGGGTATCAAGTTTTCGGAAGTATAGATAATGTAGGTAGGGATTTTAAACATTATTACTTAAAAAAAGATTTATAGAATAAATAGAGCCCTCTCATTATTGAACTAAGTCTTCAGTTCAATAATGAGAGGGCTCCTTTATTATGCAGGTGGACTGATCTACCGCCTCGCTTTTTTGCCTTACTATCAACTATTTCAAGCCCTTTTAAAGGTCTCAACATTTCAACGATATTTCCTCCGCCTGTTATAAAGGTTGAAGTCTAATGATTTTGTACTTTATTCATTCTCACCATTCTCATGGGAGTTTCGGACATGTAGATCTCTTTCGTTTTCAATTATTTTTAAAAGGATTTCCCAAAGTTGTTCTTGAATGACGGGATCAGACGTTATTGGTTTAATTTTTTCCCATAAGTGATGAATTTCATTTTGCCTCATGTTTTTCTCCCCATTTTCGCTTTACCATCTTTTTGGAAAGCGTTTTGATAATTCGATTCGGATGTGAATTGGATAATTCCTTTAATAATTTTGAAGCAATTTGTCCGTCTGTTGTTTCCTCTGGATTTTGAATGATTAATATATGGGCCAATGAAGAAATAGTTGATAGATCAGAACTTTTTATTTTCACCAATAGATTAGCCATTTTTAGGTCACTGGGTGAATTTTTTAATTGGGACAGGGTGGAAAGAGAATATGTAAGCTCCTTATTTAAGTCACTCGCCATTTCATGAATTTTATCCTGTCTATTTGAACTCGGTGAAGTCATATGCATGTTCCTTTCTAAAAAGGTGGTCTCTGCTTTTTCGATTTTACTATAGGCTTATTGATGAGTAAATGAATGAGCTTTCCCCTTCTACATACACGTTCGAGGTTTTTCTTTTAATATGTAAAATTATTAAAAAATGTAAAATTTATGAAACTATCCGTAATATTCATTCGTATAAAATGGTAAGATTATCCTGGGAGGTAGATATGATGTTCGAGTTTTTTAAACGAATCAAGACGGTTGTGAGTTCCGAATTGTATGCTCTCATCGAGAAGGCTGAGGATCCCATTAAAATGGCTGATCAATACCTAAGAGAAATGAATAACGAAATAGAAGAAGCTGAGAAGACAACCGCAAAAGTGATGGCAGAGGAAAAATTGACATACAGAAAAATTACGGATTTGCAAAAAATGATTGAAAAACGGAATACACAAGCTTTAGAAGCAATTCAGGCTGGTAAAGAAGAACTAGCTAAGCAAGCATTGAAAAACAAGCTTCAGCTTGGCCAAGAGCTTGCTGGACTGGAGAATTTGCATGAACAAGCTAAACAAAATGTTGCTGATTTGCGCAATCGTTTAGCGGAAATGAAGGCAGATTATCAGGAGCTAGTGAGGCGAAGAGATACCTTACTGGCCAGGACGCTTTCTGCTAAAGCACAAACATCAGTAAATCGTTCTTTCCACACAGGAAATCGAACTTCAGCCAAAGCTGGTTTTGAACGAATGGAACAGAAAGTGATGGAATATGAAGCAGAAACAGAAGTCAGCAAAGAGCTAAGAAGTAACCACTTAGAACTAGATAGGGAATTCAAGAAAATGGAGACTGAGAAATTAATTGATTCGGAGTTACAAAAGTTAAAAGATTCATTAAATACTGAACCAAAATAATGGAAAAAGAGTTGATAAACATGGAAATTCTAGGGCTAGGGTTAGCTGATTTTTTCTTATACTCATTAATCATTTGCGGCATATTTACCTGTATCTTTATCTTATTTAATGATGTATTTGCCGGTTTTGACCTTCCTGATTTTTTAAATCCAACCCTTATTCTCTGTTTTTTGACCATTGCAAGCGGATCAGGGTATGTGCTTGTTTCATTAACATCACTGCAGGCACTGCCCGTTTTTTTACTCTCCACTGTTACTTCTTTTATACTTGTCGCCCTTATTAATCTATTCGTTTTGGTGCCTGTTTCAGCGGCCCATGAATCCTTAACGATTGACGAGGTAGACTTAAAGGGGCGTTTGGGAATAGTGATTACCTCCGTACCTATTGATGGATATGGTGAAGTATTAATAACCAGTAAAAGCGGATCTTTTTCAAAGCCGGCCTTAAGTTTTGATCATGAAGCGATTCCTTCTCAGACAAGAGTATTAATAATTGATATCCAAAATGGTGTTTTACATGTAAGTCCCCATGAAGAAATAAATGAACTTGGATAGGAGAATGAGAGCATGACATTAATATACGGTATTATTGGTGCAGTGGTATTTATTTTATTAGCCCTTATAGGAGTTTTTGTCACAAAATATAGAACAGCCGGACCCGATGAAGCGTTAATTGTTACCGGCAGTTACTTGGGAAGTAAAAATGTACATGTTGATGAATCCAGCAATCGAATCAAAATTGTACGTGGAGGAGGTACCTTTGTTCTGCCAGTATTCCAACAAGCTGAGCCCTTGAGCTTATTATCCAGTAAATTAGAGGTCTCAACTCCGGAAGTATATACCGAACAAGGTGTACCAGTTATGGCCGACGGCGTGTCAATTATTAAAATAGGAAATACCATTTCTGAAATTGCTACGGCTGCAGAACAATTTTTAGGGAAAACGAAGGATGACCGTGAGCAGGAAGCAAGAGAAGTATTGGAGGGTCATTTACGCTCCATTCTTGGTTCTATGACTGTTGAGGAAATTTATAAAAACCGTGAAAAGTTTTCACAGGAAGTGCAACGAGTTGCCTCGCAGGATTTAGCGAAAATGGGATTAGTCATCGTGTCCTTTACGATTAAAGATGTTCGTGATAAAAATGGATATTTGGAATCACTTGGTAAACCGAGAATCGCTCAAGTGAAAAGAGATGCAGATATTGCTACAGCTGAAGCGGATAAAGAGACGCGTATTAAGAGAGCTGAAGCTTCGAAGGAAGCTCAAAAAGCAGAACTTGAACGTGCGACGGAAATTGCAGAAGCTGAAAAAATTAACCAATTAAAAATCGCTGAATTTAGACGTGAACAAGATATTGCGAAAGCAAAAGCCGACCAGGCATATGATTTAGAGACGGCACGCTCTAAGCAGGATGTTACGGAACAAGAGATGCAAATTAAAATCGTTGAGCGACAAAAACAGATTGAATTAGAAGAAAAAGAAATCTTACGTCGTGAAAAGCAATATGATTCAGAAGTAAAGAAAAAAGCGGATGCTGATCGCTATGCAGTTGAGCAAGCGGCTTCTGCCGAAAAAACAAAGCAATTAACGGAAGCAGATGCTAATCAATATCGGATTGAAGCGATGGCGAAAGCCGAAGCAGAGAGGGTACGTTTAGATGGTCTCGCTAAAGCTGAAGCACAGAGAGCGCAAGGGGTATCCGAAGCTGAAATCATTCGTTTAAAAGGTTTGGCTGAGGCGGAAGCTAAGCAAAAAATCGCAGAAGCTTTTGAGCAATTTGGTCAGGCAGCTGTTATGGACATGATGTTAAAAATGCTTCCTGAATATGCAAGAGAAGTGGCAAAACCGCTCAGCAGTATCGATAAAATTACAATCGTTGATACGGGAAGCGGTGGTGTTAACAGTGGCGCCAATAAAGTGACTGGCTATGCCACTAATTTAATGGCTACTTTACAGGAGTCATTAAAAGCATCCTCAGGTATCGATATGAAAGAATTAATTGAAAGCTTTGCCGGCAAAAGTACCGGGAGCACTTCCAGAATTAATCTAGAAGAAGAGCTGGCGAAAACGGAGATTCCTATCGTAAAAGGATTGGATCGTACACCAGAACAACTATAAATAGTAACAGCCTGAGTTCTTCCTGAGCTCAGGCTGTTTTTCCGTTTCCCGAATTTTATATGATGATGATCATTTTCATCATCCTGTTTCTGAAACACGTTGAATAGACATTTCTAACTCTATTTCCACATTGCCTTTAACTGCCCGACTGATCATGCAGGAGGTTTCAGCTTTTTGGGCAAGTTTTCGAGCCAGCTCAATATCGTTGTCTGTTGCCGTGTCTTTTAGGATGATGAAGGGACGATGAATAATTTTTTTGTAGGTAAATACACCATTTGTTACATCTACAATTCCTTCTGATTGTAAACGTAGTCCTTCTTTTTCTAATTGGCTGCGTTCCATCATCGCCGCTAAGGTGATGATATAACAAGTTGCTGCAGCACCGAGCAACATTTCATCCGGATTTGTACCAACTCCGGGGCCATCCATTTCTTCGGGTATAGATATTTTGGTATTTAAGTTTTTAGTATGTATTTCCCCGCTATCATTTCGTAATCCGGGCCAATCAGCTTCTAAAATAAAATGATGCTCCGCCATTTTATCATCCCCCTTGTTCTTATCCACTAGTATCTATTTTAAAGTTTAAATGAATAAAAATCCTGCAAGTTGCTTAAATGAAACCATTTGGAATCGTCATGGATTTGGAACCAGAATGATAATCCCATCCTGTTTTTTAGAATCGACCTACAAAATATATGAATTGTATCAGATACAGCCAATATATGACCAGTTACGTCTTTCGTTTTGGTGAAGGTTTCTCGTATTTATCAATTTTAGAAATCTATGTTGAAAAAATACGATTTTTTATAAAACAATATTTTACAAAGTGTATTTTATGTTTGACATATTGCTGACACATTATATGATTATAGTATTGTGAGTAGATATCATAAATATTATTTCGATAGGAGTTATACTATGACCAACGAAAAGAATACACCGGAGACAGATAACCGTGATACTGAAATGAAAACAGTAGGCACAAAAAAACCTAAAAATAAAAAAATGATTGCTGGGATAGTCGGAGCTGTAGTTTTGGTAGGGGCTATCGCCGGCGGTGCTTATGCTTATACAAAATCTCAAACAGTGGGCAGTGTCAATGGAGACCGTATTACTAAAAGTGAATTGTATGACACTATGGCTAATGTGTACGGTTCATCTGCTGTAGATAGCTTAATAACGATGAAAGTTATTGAAAAAGAAGCAGAAGAGCGTAATATAAAAGTTAAGGATAGTGAAATTAACGAAGAAGTAGATGCTTATAAAGAAAGCTATGGTGGAGAAGAGGCTTTAGTTTCAGCACTCGAATCTAGCGGTTTATCTCTTGATGATTTGAAAGAAGACATTGAGGTAAATATTAAAATTGAGAAGTTAATGCAGGAAGATATTGAAATCACAGAAGATGAAGTAAAAGCCTATTATGAAGAGAATAAAGCAAACTATGATCAACCTGAACAGGTAGAGGTTAGCCACATTCTTGTTGAAGATGAAAATACTGCAAAAGATTTATTGAAAAAAATCAAAGCTGGCGAGGATTTTGCTGAATTAGCCAAAGAACATTCTACTGATACAGCATCTGCTGAAAATGGTGGAGAGCTTGGATATATTTCTGAAGGAGAAATGGTAGAAGAGTTTGAAAAAGCAGCATTCGCTTTAGAAGTTGATGAAGTAAGTGATGTAGTTAAATCTGAATATGGCTACCATATTATCAAAGCTACAGGACACAAAGCGGCTAAAGAATCCACTTATGAAGAATCAAAAGAGGATGCTAAAGAAGCAGCTCTAAGTGAGAAAATCTCTTCTGAGTACAGCACTTGGTTGGAAGAATTAAAGAAAGATTATAAAATTAAAAATAAATTTGAATAATATTCTACTATATTTAGAGAGCAAGCCGACAATCGGCTTGCTCTTTTTGTTGGACAAGCAGAAATTTTTGAACTTTCTAGCATATGTATATATAGTATAGTAGTAACTAAATTTACCAGCTTATAGATTATGGAGGTGTATGTATGGATCTTTTTGAGGCCATTAAAACAAGAAGAAGTGTTGGCAGGGTAAAAGAGAACTCGGTACCTGATGAACTTATACATAAAATAATTGAAGCAGGAACTTGGGCGCCGTGCCATCATCGGACGGAACCATGGAAATTTTTTGTTCTAAAAGAAGATGGA
Source organism: Pradoshia sp. TA40_28 (assembly GCF_059694525.1). NCBI lineage: Bacteria > Bacillati > Bacillota > Bacilli > Caryophanales > Bacillaceae > Pradoshia > Pradoshia sp. TA40_28. The sequence continues at coordinate 151,417 of NZ_JCATZO010000005.1, read as the reverse complement.
CGAAAAATTCTAAGCGATACTTTAGTAGGTATTCTGAAGTCAGAAATGGAAGACCCTGAATCAGAGGATAGCAAAAAAAGGTTGGAGAAAGTCAGCAAGAATCCATATCGTGCTCCTGTCGTCATTGTAACAGCAGTAGAACCTGTGATAAATGATAAGGTGTTAATCGAGGAGGAATTTGCGGCTGTGCATGCTGCTACACAAAACATGCTGCTTGCTGCTCATGCGCTTGGGCTAGGTGCAGTATGGAGAACTGGTAAACAATGCCATGATAAACGAATGAGCCAAGCTTTCAACCTTTCTGAAGATGGGGCTGTAACCGGGTTTATATATATAGGATATCCAGATATGACTCCTGGTAAAGCTGCCAGAAAATCAGTCGATGAAGTGACCACTTGGATCAATGAAGATAAATAATGAATTCCGGTATGAAGAATAGAATTCTCTGTGCCGGTTCTTTTTTTTGTCTCCTATTATTTTAGGTTATAAGTGGACATTAAGTATATTAATCTGATAAACTTAGTATGATATAAACTACTATTAAATTAAGGAGGGGTATACATGGATCGCGCCTTTTTACTACTGCATGGACTTGGCGGAAGTGGGCCTGAACATTGGCAATCCTGGCTTTATCAAAGATTAGTGGATGCAGGAGAAACAGTTTTTTATCCCACCCTTCCTGAGTTTGATGACCCTCATATAGGTGAGTGGCTCCAAACATTAGATGATACAATGGAAACTATTTCTTCTAAAAATATAACCGTTATTGCTCATAGTTTAGGATGTATACTATGGCTTCATTTTATCGTAAAGAATGGTCATCATAGGCTAAGTGAACGGATTAAACGGGTGATTTTAGTGGCACCACCTTCCCCTTATTTAAAGCATGAAATCATTCAAAGGTTTTTCCCCCTGCCTATTAAGGGTAAGGAATTAATACAGCCTAATCAGGAGCTTCTGCAAATTCAATCTACAAATGATCCTTATTGTTCTGTGGAAGACAGTCAATATTTTAAAGATTTGGGGATTAGACAGCTTTTGGTTGTGAATAAAGGACATATCAATATTGACTCCGGTTTTGGAAAATGGCAATGGATTCTAGATTATTGCTTGGATTTAAACCAGGATTTTGCAGTTAAAGAAGGCTGAATCAATGCATTAGGAAGGTGACTGAATCTATGAATATACTTATAGTAGGTGCGAACGGACAAATCGGGAATCAATTAGCCCATCTTATTAAGGACGATGGACAACATACTGTTAGGGCAATGATTAGAAAGAAAGAGCAGGCCGAATCATTCGAAAGCAAGGGAATCCAAACTGTTCTAGCTAATTTAGAGGATAGTGTAGAGAACTTGGCAAAGGCGATTGAAGGTTCTGATGCAATTTGCTTCACTGCGGGGTCTGGAGGAAGCACAGGACATGATAAAACCCTTTTAATTGATCTTGATGGAGCTGTGAAAATGATGGAAGCGGCAGAAAAGGTTGGCGTCAATCGGTTTATTTTAGTCAGTGCACTGCAGGCTAACAATCGTGAAAACTGGAGTGAAGAAATTAAGCCATACTATGTAGCCAAGCATTATGCAGATCGGTTATTAGAAAGCAGCAATTTAACTTATACAATTATCAGGCCTGGAGGTTTATTGAATGAACCAGGTAATGGGAATATTCATGTAGGAGATACAATTAAGAAAGGTACAATCCCACGTGAGGATGTGGCCCGCACTATTTTAGCATCTCTTACAAATGAGGCGACCTATAATCGTTCTTTCGACCTAATCTCAGGTGATCTTTCAATAGAAAAAGCTCTCGAAAACTTATAAAACTTGTCGAAGCAGTTCAGTGTTTTAGGCTGAACTGCTTTTTTTTGTTGTCATAAAAAGACAAATGGGTAATCGACTCAAATTGTCAAAATTTTTGGTCATTGACAGTGTGCGGGTAGAGATGATAGGTTGAGATTGGGTTAAATACACCAAAAATCCATTCTGTCATATAGTAGTTTTTGTATCTGTAAATCCGGCTTAAAAGGTTTATTCTTACCAGGGGAGGGAGAAGAGTGGACTATAACTTATATAAACCCAAGCGTCATTGGAGTGAGATCGAGTTATGGAAAGACGTAAGAGATGATCAATGGAATGATTGGATATGGCAGTTAACCCATACCATCAAAACATTGGATGATCTAAGAAAAGTGATTAATCTGACACCAGAAGAAGAGGAAGGTGTTCGGATTTCCACTAAAACCATACCATTAAACATTACCCCCTACTATGCATCTCTAATGGATCCAGATGATGAACGTTGCCCAATCCGTATGCAATCAGTCCCGATTGGCCAAGAACTTCATAAAACGGTGTATGATCTAGAGGATCCTCTGCATGAAGACGAAGATTCTCCAGTGCCGGGATTAACTCATCGTTATCCGGACAGAGTGCTATTTTTAGTTACAAACCAATGCTCGATGTACTGCCGGTATTGTACAAGAAGAAGATTTTCGGGTCAAATTGGTATGGGTGTACCAAAGAAACAATTAGACAAAGCAATCAACTACATCAGTCAAACACCAGCTGTCCGAGATGTCCTAATTTCAGGGGGAGATGGTCTCCTCATTAATGACAGCATTTTAGAGTATATTTTAAAAAACTTACGCGCTATCCCTCATGTAGAAATCATTCGTATTGGAACAAGAGCCCCGGTCGTATTTCCGCAACGAATTACAGAAGAATTATGTACCATTCTTAAAAAGTATCATCCCGTTTGGTTGAATACACATTTTAATACATCGATTGAAATTACAGAAGAATCAAAGCGTGCTTGCGAGATGCTGGTTAATTCGGGAGTGCCTGTTGGCAATCAGGCAGTTATTTTGGCTGGTATTAATGACAGTGTGCAGATTATGAAAAAGTTAATGCATGACTTAGTTAAAATAAGAGTCCGGCCTTATTATATCTACCAATGTGATCTATCTGAAGGAATTGGTCATTTTAGGGCTCCTATTAGTAAAGGGTTAGAAATTATGGAGGGGCTTCGTGGCCATACGAGTGGATATGCAGTACCTACTTTTGTGGTTGATGCACCAGGCGGCGGCGGGAAAATACCGCTTCAACCGAATTACATTATCTCAAAAAGCTCAAATAAAGTGATTCTCCGAAATTATGAGGGAGTGATTACTTCCTATCCTGAACCCGAGGGTTATGTATCTGGTCGTGCCGATGACTACTTTAAACAAACCTATCCAAACGTATATGAAGATTATAATAGTACAGGAATATTATCTATCATGGATGATTCTAAGTTTACGATTACACCAGAAGGGTTGGAGAGATATACGAAGCGGAATGTTTATCAACAAAATCCGGAACATACAACCCTCAAGAACCAGCGAGATAAACGTGATGAACTAAAGGAAAAGAAATTTAAAGCTCAGCAAACGAAAGAAATAAAAACCGATCAAGAGGATTCAAAAGTATGAAATGCCTTTGGTGTGAAACAGATGCTGCAGTCGAGACAAAGAGTACGGTATTTTGGGAATTACCAGATGGCACGCAATCCCTAGAAATAAGAGAAACACCTACTATTTATTGCTCCCAATGCCAAATGGAATATTTAACTGATGAAATGACTGAAGAAATAGAGGATCATTTACTGCTCATCAATACAAAACAGTTGCCTGGTTCCATTTCCTTTGAAAAATTAATGGGAATTCCCCGTTTATTAAAACGGAATTATTTTAAATAACCAAAATATATATGTAAGCGTTTACAAATATACTTGAACGTCAAAGAAAGCATGATTCTTTGGCGTTTTATTAAATCATTTTTCATTATGGATGGGGGTGGGTAAATTGAAGCCGGTATTGACCGCGGATGAAGCCATTTCTTTACTGAGAGATGAAAACCGGATAATGGTTGGCGGGTTTGGCTTGGTAGGTTGTCCATTAACATTGGTTCATTCCCTTGATTTAAAGGACTTAAAGAACCTGGAAATTATCAGTAATAACCTGGGTGAACCAGGCAGGGGGCTTGGAGTTCTTGTTCAAAAAAAGAGAATAAAAAAAGGAATTGGTTCGTATTTTACCTCCAATCCAGATGTAGTGGATGCCTATCTTAGAGGAGAGATTGAGATAGAACTATTGCCGCAGGGCACGTTAGCTGAAGCAATCCGTGCGGGAGGTGCCGGAATACCAGCATTCTATACACCTGTAGGAGTAGGCACTGAAATAACAAAAGGAAAAGAAGAAAGGATTATAAATAATAAAAAGTATATTTTGCAGAATTCCTTAACAGCTGATTTTTCGCTCATTAAAGCCTATAAAGCAGATACACAAGGTAATCTGATCTATACAAAATCAGCTCGCAATTTTAATCCAGCTATGGCAACGGCAGGCAGGATTGTCATAGCCGAGGTTGATGAAATTGTAGAAACAGGGGATCTCAATCCGGAAGAAATTATCACCCCTCATTTGTATGTTGATTATTTAGTGGTAAAGGAGATGCCAGTGTGAACCCAAAAGAGAGGATAGCGAAACGTGCAGCACAATTCCTTGGAAATGGTGATATCGTCAATTTGGGGATTGGGATTCCTACCTTGGTTGCAGATTATATTCCAGCTCATTTGTCTATATTTCTCCATACCGAGAATGGTATTTTGGGAGTTGGCCCAACCCCAGTAGAATCGCCGGACCCAAACCTAGTCAATGCAGGAAAGCTTCCTGTCACTGTCCTTTCGGGTGCGTCTTATTTCGATAGCCCCTCTTCTTTTGCAATGATTCGGGGTGGTCATATCGATATTTCGATATTAGGAGTTTTGCAAGTTGATGAAAAAGGCAGGATAGCGAATTGGGCGGTGCCGGGAAAAGCGGTTCTCGGTGTTGGTGGTGCGATGGATTTATTAGAGGGATCTAAAAAGATTATTGTAACGACCTTACATACAACGAAAGCAGGTAAGTCCAAGTTTGTAAGGAAACTCCATTATCCGCTGACATCTGAACGGAAGGTAGATTTGATTATTACAGAACTAGCTGTGTTTGCTGTTGATGGTGAAGGCCTTGTTTTAGTGGAAACGGCACCAGGCATAACGATAGCTGAGGTCAAGGAGAAAACAGAAGCAACATTCAGAGTGGAGCTGGACGGTAGCCATTCAAACTTTAAATAAATCATCTTAATCGAACCTAACCATAAAGCTCTTAGTCTTGAAGTGGGTTTTTAAGCATATCTTTTATGTAGGAAATACTAAACTATCACCTCTTTTGAAATGGAGAGACCGCGATGGCTGACCATGTATTCCATCGAGATTTTACTCATGAGTATCCTATTATCACGCATGGGAAAGGGATTTATTTATACGATAAGAATGGCAATCGATATATGGATGCCTGCTCTGGTGCTGTTGCCGCTAATTTAGGACACGGGAATCAAACGATTGCGGACGCGATGGCTGAACAGGCTAAAAAGGCAGCCTTTGTTCACACAATGCGGTTTGAAACCGAAGTATTATTTCAGTTGGCTGAGAAAATTGTAAAGATTTCCCCACTTTCTTTGAATAAAGTTTATTTTACCAGTGGCGGGTCAGAGGCGAATGAAAGTGCGATTAAACTTGCTAAACAATACCATAAAGGAGCCGGCAATCCTGAGAAACATATCGTGATCGGCAGATGGCAATCCTATCATGGCAATACGTTAGGGTCTTTGTCAGCTGGGGGAGATAGTAAAAGACGACAATTATACACTCAAAATCTTCTGGACTTTAAGCATGTCTACTCTCCAAATTGTATTCGCTGCCCTTATCAAAGGCAGATAGATGAGTGCAATCAACAACGTAATTGGTCATGTATTAAGGATATCGAGAAATTAATTATTGAAGTAGGGCCGGAACAAATATCTTCGTTTATAGCCGAACCAATTGTTGGAAGTCAATTAGGCAGTGTTAGCCCGCCAGATTCATATTTTAAAGAGATTAGAAAATTATGTGATGAATACAATATCATTTTGATAGCAGATGAAGTGATGACGGGATTTGGAAGAACAGGGACTCATTTTGCTGTAGAGCATTTTGATTTTATACCGGATATTATTACGTTTGGCAAGGGAGTATCAGCCGGTTATTCACCTCTTGGTGGAATGATTGTTCACGACAAGTTGGTTGAAGGCCTTATTCAAAACAGCGAAGGTAAATTCGCACATGGATATACATACAGCGGCCATCCCGTCTCGGTTGCTGCGGGTTTGGCCGTTTTAACGATATTGGATGAAAATAATGTCCTCGCTAATGTCAACATTCAGGGTGAATACTTGCTTGAACAACTAAGCAAGCTTAAGGAACGATTCCCTATTATTTGGGATGTAAGAGGGAAGGGGCTTTTGCTTGGAATTGAGCTTGTTTCTAATCAAAAAGGAGACCCATTCCCTGCTGCCGTCGCTGCTTCTCAGGAAGTTAATCGGATGGCTATGCAGTTGGGAGCGGTCTTTTATCCTGGTGCAGGCTCGATCAATGGGTATGAAGGAGATCATTTATTAATTGCTCCACCCTTAACGGTAACCAAGAAGGAAATAGATGAAATTTTAAACATCCTAGAGCAAGCTCTGCAACAATTTATTCATTCGAGGGGGTAAGGTATGAGTCCGTCTAACAAAGTAAGTGAATTAACAGATAAGGCAAGGAAGCATCTATCTCCTGTTAGTACAAGAGTGACAGAATTGATCATTGATCGAGGGAAGGGAGCCCGATTCTGGACTAAGGATGGGGAAGAATATATCGATTTTGTTTCAGGGGTTGCTGTTAATGTATTGGGGCATTCTCATGAAAAGATTGTTCATGCGATTAAACAGCAAGCAGATCGGCTCGTGCATTTTGGATTGAATTATGGCTATTACGAATCGGTGATTGGTTTGGCTGAGAAATTAGCACAAATCACGCCAGGTACTTTAGATACTGTCTTTTTTTCCAATTCAGGCGGTGAAGCCATTGATGGGGCATTGAAACTAGCGCGTGCGGCAACTTGCCGACCAGGAATTATTGCGTTTAACGGTTCCTTTCATGGACGTACGATGGGGGCAACGTCTGTAACAGGATCAAGCAGTAAATATAAAAAGCTCTATGAACCACTGGTAGGTGAGGTTTATCATACCCCCTATCCTTATCCAGGTTTAGTAAAGGGTATTGATGATGCTGATTTGACAACCTTTTGTCTCAATCAATTATATTCTGTATTTGATTTGCATATCGATCCATCCAGAGTGGCTGCTATCCTCGTTGAACCGGTTTTGGGAGAAGGCGGATATTATCCTGCACCGCCTGAGTTTTTACAGGAATTAAGGAGGATTGCGGATGAGCATGGAATCTTATTGTTATTTGATGAGGTTCAGTCAGGATTTGGCAGAACGGGACGGATGTTTGCTTCAGAACACTCCGGCGTAATTCCCGATATTCTCGTTTTAGCAAAAGCTTTGTCCGGAGGTATGCCGCTTGGTGCAATTGTAGCAAACAGGGATTTGCATGCTAAGTGGCCTGTAGGGGGGCATGGATCCACCTTTGGCGGGAATCCGATATCATGTGCGGCAGCTCTGGCAAGTATTCAGGTTATTGAAGAAGAAGGATTGGTCAATCGGAGCAAGGAGCTTGGCGGGCAAATTGTAACTAGACTTCAAACTAGTTTGCAAGGCTATGAACCTATTAAAGAAATTCGCGGGATTGGCATGATGATTGGAATTGAATTTAACGAATCAGCGGCGAAGTCGATTGTGCCGCTTATTAAAGAACGATGTTTGAATCATCATTTATTAATTATGAATTGCGGTGTGAATGGGCAAACCATCAGACTGATGCTGCCATTAAATATACCTACCCATGATTTGAATGAAGGTTTAACCATTCTTGAGAAAGTGATTGAGGAAGTGGTAAGGGAGGGAGATACGTAAATGGCTAAGGTAATGAAACAACAACTTTATATGAATGGTCAATGGGCTGCTGAGGCTGGCCAGGATTATCGAGAGAGTATAAACCCTGCTACGAATGAAGTTGTGGGGAAGTATGCAATTGCAACAAATAGCCAAGTTGACACAGCAGTAATGGATGCAAATGCGGCCTATAAAAGCTGGAGGCGAAGACCTGCACCGGAGCGAGCCGCATTTTTATGGAAAGCGGCTGGATTATTCGAGCAAAAAAGAGAATACATAGCTGAGGTCATGACACGAGAAATGGGGAAGGTTCTGGCGGAAACCCGTGGGGAAGTAAATGTTGTAATAGAAACATGCCGGTATATGGCAGGAGAAGGACGCAGAATGTATGGGGAAACCATCTCCTCAGCCAGCCACAATCGAACAATCACGATGATTCGGGAACCGATTGGAGTAGTCGCGTGTATTACTCCGTGGAATTTTCCGATTGCTCTGGCAGCTTATAAAATATGTGCGGCCCTAATTAGCGGAAATACAATTGTCTGGAAACCTGCTTCAGACGTTGCACTCTCAGCCGGTCTTTTTACTCGAGTTTTCCATGAGTGCGGTCTTCCGAAGGGGGTTCTAAATCTTATTACGGGAAGCGGAGGGCAGGTCGGGAAGCAATTGGCTGAACATGAAGATGTTAAAATCATATCTTTTACCGGGTCAACTGAGGTCGGTGTACAGCTTTCTCAAGCAGCAGCCAAACAATTGAAGCGGATCTCCCTTGAACTCGGCGGAAAAAATGCAGCTATTGTTTTCAGTGATGCAGACTTGGACTATGCTGCGGAATGTATTGTGAAAGGAGCTTTCGGAACGACAGGTCAAAAATGTACAGCGACAAGCCGGGTTATTGTAGAACGTTCTGTGAAGGACGCTTTGCTTAAACGAGTTGTAGAGTTAACCATGAATTTAAAAATCGGCAATGGACTTTACGAAAATGTGGATATAGGTCCTTTGGTGAATAAACAGCAATTGGAAGTAGTTGAAGATTATGTGAAAAAAGCACTCGATGATGGTGCTTTGCTTGAATGCGGAGGGAAAAAGCCGGATAATCTGGAGGGGAATTTTTTTGAACCAACTATTTTCAGCCAAGTGAAACGAAATCATTCTATTGCTAATGAAGAAATATTTGGTCCTGTTCTTGGCTTTATAGAAGTCGATAGCTACGAAGAAGCGATTGAGGTAAATAACGATACAAAATATGGACTGTCTACATCCATTTTTACAAAAAGCCTCTCCCACGCTAATCGAGCAGTTGCCGATATAGAAAGTGGTCTCGTTTATGTTAATAATGGGACTGCAAACGCAGAAATTGGTGTGGCGTTTGGCGGGATGAAGTTTTCCGGTAATGGTCATCGTGAAGTATCGCATCATGCTCTGGATAGTATGACAGAATGGAAGTCGGTATACATGAATTATTGATTGGAGGGATTTGCTAGTGAAACGGTTGAGGATTGGAATAGCTTTTTTCTATCATGAATCCCACAGCTTCTCCCCCAAAAAAACAACCATTCAGCATTTTAAGAATGAAGCTTATTTTAAAGGGAATGAAATTTTTGATGTCTATACGAACACGAAAACGGAGGTTGGCGGATTTATAGATGTTTTAAAAAAACATGATCAGGTAGAAATGGTTCCTATCCTGTGTGCGGCAGCCATACCTTCGGGTCCAGTAACTCACGAGACATATGAACATATAGAGACAGAAATGCTGAGTTTAATAGATCAAGCCGAGAAGTTGGATGGCTTATTAATCGCCTTGCATGGGGCCATGGTGATTGAAGGAATAGAAAGGGCAGAAGAATGTTTGCTCTTAAAAATAAGAGCAAAGCTTGGAGAAACTATTCCGATTGCTACAACATTGGATTTACATGCTAATATAAGTCCAAAAATGGTTGATATTACGCCCTATCATTTTGGATTTAAAACGTATCCACATATAGATATGTATGAGCAGGGAGTTAATGCGGCAAATGCCTTGATGAATCATATATTATGGAGTCAGCATGATGAAGCGATATGCGTGAAAATCCCCATGCTGCTGCCTTCTGTTAATATGAGAACAAATGAAGGACCAATGGCTGTAATGATTGAGCTCGCTCAACGTTATGAAGAGATAAATGGAATCGTTAATATTTCTGTTTTTGGTGGATTTCCTTATTCAGATGTTTTGTGCGCAGGTGCGTGTGTGATCGTAATAGCCGAAAATAAAGCGGTGGCAGAACATGCAGCCATTGACTTGGCCAAATATTTTTGGGAATTAAGGCAGGATTTTATAGTCCGTTTGCCAGGAGTTAAAGAGGCTTTTCAGCTTGCTTTTTCAATGGATAAAAATGAGCCGATTGTACTGGCTGATATTTCCGATAATCCGTTGAGCGGAGGGAGTGGAGACACAACCAATCTTCTGCGTGAATGTTTGCGCTTCAATCAAGAACTGACCCTTTTTGGAGGATTAACAGATCCAGAGGCAATTGATATATGCAGAAAAGCAGGAGTCGGGTCGACTGTTTATCTTTCTTTAGGGGGGAAAACATCACCGGAATTCGGTTTGCCTGTTAAGGTTCAGGCAACTGTTACTAAATTGACGGATGGTGTATTTTATAATAGTGGCCCATTCAACAGGAATCTGAAGGTGGATGTTAAGGGAGCTTGTCTGATTAAGGTAGGGAATATCGATATTCTTCTTATTGGGAGACCAATGTCTGCCAATGATCCTGAATTGTTTCGCCATATTGGGGTTGAACCGAGCAATTATCAATATTTGATATTAAAGGCAAAAAATCATTTTAGGGCAGCATTTGATCCACTCATTGGTGAGGTCATTTATGTCGATGCACCAGGCGTCGCTACCAATAATATTGTTCAGTTGCCATATAAAAAAATCCCTGCAGATATATGGCCTCTTAAAAATATAGAATTTATACCATGAGCAGAGGTGAAGGAGAATGAGTCAAACGAATTCGATGTATTACATTGAAGTACCTGAATTTTTAACGCCGGCACAGCAGCAAATGCTGATGGAGCTGGAAAAGGATGCTTTCCCGGGGTTGGGTGCGGTTGATGAACAAACGCTTGTCCCACTAGCCAGATACGGAAAAATACTGCTTTGTAGACAACAGGACGATGATCGGCCAGTAGCGGTATGTGAATGTATGAGAGATTATAATCAGCCAGATAAAGCCTATATATTTGGATACTATGTACGTTCTGATCAACATGGAAAAGGCTTGGGTACAAAATTTTTACATGAGGTATTGAACATTCTGAAGGCTGATGGGTTCCAAAAAGTCAGTTTAACAGTGAGCGAGGCAAATACGGCTGCTGTGAAATTATACAAAAACCTTGGTTTTATGGTAAAAGAATTAAGATACGGTGAATTTGGGGCTGGGGAAGATCGGCTGTATATGGAGATCAGTTTATAATGGCAATGGTCAAGGAGACGTGCGAACTATCGCACGTCTTTATATATGAACATGTAAAATAGATTCGTATATAAAAATAATTACGGGGAAGTACAGTTAACATTAAAAATGTAAAGCGAAATAAAGGATCATAATAATGGTAATTGAACTTATGAGGGTGGGAATATATTGTTTAGATTCTTTTATGAACATCCACTCTAAAAATGTTTGGAAACTAAATAAGACCGTAAGAAAAAGAATCAAATATAGGTGTGAACTTATAAATGGTATGAAACAGATAAAAATGACTACAATGATGGTTCGTCCCCATCGATCTATCCGTTTACCCGCGGTTTTAGAAAGCGGTTTTCTTTTTATTCCAAGGAATTTTTCTATGCCTTTTTCCAATAAAAAAACGAGTAAAAATAAAAGGATAATAATCAAATAGTGGTTCACACATATTACCTCATTTCAATTTTTCATTTAGGCAATGAAAGTTCGACATATTATGCAACTAATTCGCTAAACAGAATAGAAAGTCCTCTTTTTGGTAGGCTCTTTTCGCAAGATTGTTGCTATTTTGACCATTCTAAAAAGAGGTGATAAAATACTCTTTCAGGAGGCGTTTTCTCAATGATTAAAGACATCTATGCCACTTTTTCGGACTTAACTAAAGATGAGCAAATTCAACTATTTAACCTTTTAAAAGAAGATTTCAATGATAATGAAGATACTGATATGAAAGATGCATACAAAACGATTAGAGAAACCCGTTTTAAAGAGGGATTAGGTTGCATTCATTGTGGAAGTGTAAAGTAAAACGAAATGGCAAGTACAGAGAGAGACAAAGATATCTCTGTCGTGACTGCGGAAAGTCCTTTAATGACCTTTCAAATACTCCGATTTCAGGAACGCGTTATCTTGGTAAATGGTCGAAATATTTTCAAATGATGGTCGAAGGCTATACTTTACCCAAAATTGCGAAACGATTAAAAATCCACATCTCTAATGCATTTTATTGGAGGCATAAAATTCTTTTTGCTCTTCGTTCAATGGGATATCAAATGTTAAAAGGGATTATCGAAAGTGACGAGACCTTTTTTAAAGAGTCTCTAAAAGGACGAAGAACACTGGACAGGAAACCAAAGAAACGCGGAGGTAGAGATAAATTGAGAGGGATTAGCAATCTCAAAATTGCTGTTGTTGTTGCCCAGGACCGAAATGGTCAAGTCATTGCTCTGAAGGCTGGAAAAGGTCGTGTAAAAGCAGAAGAAATAGACGTAGTTATCGGAAGTTATATTGACCCGTCTTCTTTGTTGTGCACAGATACAGCCACGAACTACAAGAAATTTGCCCTAATCAAGGCACTTAAGCACGAACCAATAAACCTAAGCAAAGAAGGGTATGTCAAAAAAGGCATCTACCATCTGCAAAACGTTAATAACTACCATAAACGTTTAAAGGGGTGGATGGATAGGTTTCAAGGAGTGGCTACAAAGTATTTGGATAATTACCTTTATTGGTTCAGCTTCCTTCAGCAAAGTAAGAAGTTGGCTGAAAAAGAGCAGATAAATAAAATGCTCCTTAGTGCTTGCCAAAATTCCAATAGTATTACCGTCAATTTCCTACGTGAGGTATAAAGAAACAGCCATTCCTGTTTGGAACGACTGTATTTCTTATTCCGTTAAAGCCCCCCGTTTTGTTGAAGATATTATTCCATATCGCTTATATATTTTTCGGGTAGTAACTCCATTACATTGCACTTCACTAATTTATCATTATAAGGAATAATTACATCTGTATTTTTTCCATAATCACTAATTAACTCTCGACACATACCACAAGGAGCAACTACCCAACATTTTTCTATATCTTCGTGTGGATGAGGGTGAGCAACTGCTACAATTGTTTCAAATTCGTGGTCTCCTTCAGAGATAGACTTACCAATAGCCATTGCTTCTCCGCATACTGTTATTCTTCCCACATTCGCTTCTACGTGAACTGCTGAAAAAACATTACCTTTTATAGTTCTAACTGCTGAACCAATATGATGTCGTCCATACCTATAATTCTTTTCTATTACTTCTTCTGCTTGCTTAATCAATTCATAATCTCTATCTTCTAAAGGTCTTACTTTTAACATAATTATTCTCCCCTTTTGATGGTTCATTTTTATCTTTTTATTCAACAAACCTGTCCGTTAGCTGAATTAACCTATGTCTAAATAATACCATAAAAAGAAAATTATTCCTCGTTATACTCGTAAGCAACAATCTTTACGAAAAGAGCCTTTTGGTAAATCAACTCAATCAATATCTATTGTGTCTATTTAGAAGCAAAAAGTCTATTTATCGATGAGGAGTTAATCGTTCCTATTTACATGAATGTTGAAAAGAACGATTTGTAAAAACGCCATAACCGTATTATTTTAGATATAGAGGTAGTAAAAATAGATCCGTTTTAAGGTCTGCCTGTTCACAAAAAAATTCTTGGATTAAGAATGAGAAAGTACATCATATCATTGGCGAGGTGTTATTCGGAATCCTGCTAGGGGGCAATACAAAACAACGGAGCCAAAGTTGAAACAACCTCGAAGAAACTTAATACAGCTAGAAAAGGAGCTATTAGAAACGTATGAAGATCGTAATTCGTAAAGTGGAGCCACATGACAAAAAAGAATTCATAGATATGGGTAAGGCTTTTTATTCATCGGAAGCTGTCCTGCATAACATAGATGACAGATATCACGAGCTAGCGTTTGACGAGCTTATGCGTACCGATACCTATTTAGATTGTTATTTCCTTGAATCTGAAAATAGAATTGTGGGGTATGCCTTACTGAATAAAACCTATTCGAGAGAAGCAGGAGGGTTAGTTGTTTGGGTTGAAGAACTGTATATAAAACCACATTATCAAGGAAAAGGGTTAGGAGGAACTTTCTTTCACTGGTTAGAAATGAATGTCCCTGCGGCGCGATATCGCTTGGAAATCGAGCCAGATAACATTCGTGCAGAAGCTTTATATAAACGAAAAGGATATCATCGGTTATCCTATGTTCAAATGGTAAAAGATATGAAGTAACAATAAAAGAATTAATGAGAAGAAAATCGGCAATATGAATCGTGCTGCTATACGTTAACCTTAACTCATTATCGAAAATGATACTTATAATGGCTGTCAGTCTTCGTGTTTCAAAAAACCTCGATTTTTTGTGTTCTATTTTTATATTTAGAGGTAGTAAGTAAGCTTTTAAAAACTCGAAATGGAACTAATTTCGTCATAAACTACTAATTATAAACGATACATAATTCGTCTAAATAAGGCAAAAGAAGATTGGAGGAAAAATCAATGGTGAAAGAATATGAACGTGAACCTGAAAAGGCAAATGAAGAATAAGCGACACCGTACAGACCGAAGACGTGGGAGGAAAATGCAGTTTTGCATCGCGCCATTCTCTTTGCAACGAAGGCTCACCAGGGACAGAATCGTAAAGGAACAGAAATCCCTTACATTTCTCATCCATTTGAGGTTGCCCAGATTCTGACCGCTGCCGGCTGTGATACAGATTTGATATGTGCTGGCCTCTTACATGATGTTCTTGAAGATACTGATGAGACCGCTGAGGCAATTGAAAGGGTGTTTGGTCCGCAGATTCTGTCCCTTATCCAGTCAAACAGCGAGGACAAGTCCCGTAGTTGGGAAGAGAGAAAGCAGCATACGATTGACTATATGACAGAAACAGCAAGTTTTGAGGAACTGCTACTTGCCTGTGCGGACAAACTGTCCAACCTTCGCAGTATCAAAGAAGATTTTACTGAATATGGTGATGTACTTTGGTCTCGGTTCAACCGAGGAAAAGAGCAACAGAGCTGGTATTACAGCAAGCTTATTGATGCATTTGCACCCCTGCATACATTTGATATGTACTGGGAAATATCCAATCTGTATACAGATATCTTCGTAACCTATTATCGCGATTTTAACGAATATGGTGAGGTGATCTTCCAGACCAATGGACAAGAGACCTACTTCTACCATGAGGATAATTGCGATTGGATCCCCGTTAAAGAAGATGAATGGAAACGGGTCCAGCCATCGTTGATTGCCATTTCGAAAAGCGAAGCCCTTGAGATGGAAGTTAGACTCCGCGAAAATTTTCCGTCTCCTATGTGTTTGATTCGTCATCAACGTGACGTGAATATTATCGTCCAATACGCTAAAAAGCTACTTCGTGAAGGTCATACCCCCAAGCTGTTCTCTGAGTTGTGGAATAATATGGGGGGCGGAATTCCCGCCCATACACTCCGCGCAGTAGAATCCGCATTTATGGCTCTCTACTTAGGGAATGATGAATAAAGCAATCTGATGCAGTTTTCCTTGGTGTGCAGTCTATTTTCCCAGGTAGTAGCATTAGCAGATATGTACATATAGCCCCGGTACAGGAATGAGCTGTAGCGGGGATTTCTATGCGTGAACATACACCACTTAATTGATTGTTTTACATGACTTTATTCTTCTCTTTCTCAATGGAAAACGGTTGGTTAGTGCGATCGTTAAATTTTTAAGATTGAGGTAAGTATTATCCTAGAGAATGTGGAGATGAGAAAGAAAACCTTTTAATAAGGATGTGCGGCTATGTTGAAAAGATATGAAGTGAAAGATTTACTTGTAGCACTACTTGGTTTTATTTCTATTTTTTTATTGTTTTTGGACCAGTATGATACAAGTTATCTGAGAAACATCATCTTATTAATATTTTATATTTTTGTTAGCAGTGAATTTATAAAAGCCAAAAATAAATGGAAATACATACGAACTCATCCGCTAGAAATCATTGCATTAATTCCAATGGAAGGAATATTTCAGGGGTTAATGATCATTAGAGTATGTCGATTGGTTGTGGTCATTAAGTTTTTCCAAAAACTTTTTCCTTCTATTTCTGCAATTTTAGTAACAAATGGGTTATATCGAGTTCTTATATTCACAATCGTGGTTATTATGCTCTCCGCCATTCCAATTTCTTATTTTGAGGAAGGAATAAATAGTATAGCGGAAGGAGTGTGGTGGGCGATTGTGACAACTACTACAGTAGGATATGGGGATATTGCTCCAGTAACGACAGGTGGACGTATCGTTGCTGTCATTCTCATGCTGACTGGTATCGGTTGCATAGGAACCATTACGGCCAATGTGGCATCCTATTTTTATAAAACAGATGATTCTAATGTAGATAAAGAGTACCTTAAGAAAAAAATAGATGATATTGAAAAATTAACAGATGAAGAATATAAACGGTTTTTGGATATACTAGAAACTGTAAGAGGAAGACATTAAAATGTTATATTTAAATAATAATTAGTAATGTTTTCTTCTTGATTGATCACTGAGAAACGGGTCGGTTTGAAAGTACTATGTATACAGTGAATATCAATATAATCTTTATTTTTGTTGATATATAAGGATTTATAATAATTTTTAAACAAATTCAGGATTTAAATTTAATAAAATATGATAATAATTATAAATAATCGGTTGACAAATTTCTTTTTAATAATTATTATAATATAGTATTAAACATCACATTGAAGTTTTTTTAGGAGGATAACAATATGTCACTTATCAATAAAAAATTAGAGGATTTTACCGTTCAGGCTTATCATGATGGAGAATTTAAAGAAGTAAGCCTTTCAGATGTTCAAGGTAAATGGTCCATCTTCTTCTTTTATCCAGCTGATTTCTCTTTTGTTTGCCCAACTGAATTAGCTGATTTGCAAGATAATTATGATGCACTTAAAGAAATTAATTGCGAAGTGTACTCCGTATCTACAGATTCCCATTACGTACATAAGGCTTGGGCAGATGCGACGGATACAATTGGCAAAATTAAATACCCTATGCTTGCAGATTCAGCGCATGTTCTTTCCCGTCAATTTGGCGTTTTAATTGAGGAAGCTGGTCAAGCACTTCGTGGAACATTCATTGTGAACCCAGAGGGTGAAATTAAAGCTTACGAAATTCATGATTTAGGTATTGGCCGTAATGCTGAAGAAGTAGTACGTAAAGTTCAAGCAGCTCAGTTTGTTGCTGAACACGGCGATAAAGTATGTCCAGCAAAATGGACTCCAGGTGAAGAAACACTTGAACCAAGCTTGGACTTAGTAGGAAAAATCTAATTTAATTATTAAAATGGCATGCATCTTTCCTTGTAGGGTGCATGCCATACTAACTTAAATAAAAATTCTAATCATTCAAAGAGGTACTTAAAGTGATAAGTACCTTTTTTTAAAAAGATATAGTGAATAGGTGAACGTAATGAGTAAAAAGATTTTTGATTTGATTATTATAGGTGGAGGTCCGGCTGGATTATCTGCTGGTATTTATGCAGGTCGTGGAAAGTTAAACACTCTTATTATTGAAAAAGGAAATATGGGTGGACAAGCTGCGACGACAAATGAAATTGTAAACTACCCAGGTGTTCGTAAGACGACTGGACCTTTATTAATAGAAGAAATGAAAAACCAATGTGAAGATTTTGGTGTTCAATTTACTAAAACAGATGTGACAGATGTTGACTTTTCAGGTGAGGTTAAGATCGTCAAAACCATTAATGGAGAATTTCAGGCAAGAGCGGTTATTATTGCGGCGGGTGCTGGTCCGCGTAAGCTTGGTTTCCCGGGTGAAGCTGAATTTACTGGCCGTGGTGTTGCCTATTGTTCAACATGCGATGGCGAGTTCTTCGAAGGTTTAGAGGTATTTGTAATCGGCGCAGGGTTTGCGGCAGCTGAAGAAGCAATGTATTTAACCCGTTTTGCGAGCAAAGTTACCATTATTGCTCGTGAGCCTGAGTTTACTTGTGCTCCTTCCATTGCAGATAAAGTTTTTGCCAATGATAATATAGAAGTTAAATTTAATACGGAGCTTCTTGAAGTATCTGGTAAAGATATGGTTCAGCATGCACGTTTCATTAATAATGTAACGAAGGAAGAATGGGAATATACAGCGAAAGAAGAAGATGGCGCATTCGGTGTATTTGTTTTCGTGGGATATCAGCCTAAGACAGAGATTTTTAAAGGCCATGTAGAAATGGACGAACGTGGTTACATTCTTACGGATGAAGAAATGAGAACAAATATTAAAGGTGTATATGCTGTCGGAGATCTTCGTCCGAAATCTTTACGTCAAGTTATTACAGCAGTGGCCGATGGGGCAATTGCTGGAACAGATGTACAGAAATACGTTGCAGAAGAAAAAGAGCGTCTTGGCATTGTAGATGAGCCTCAGCAAGAAAATACTAAAGCTGAAAAAGAAACTGCAAAAGAAGAGACAGCTACGAGCGGGAAGAGTAAATTGCTTTCTGACGCCATTAAGGGACAATTAAAAGGTATCTTCGCAAAAATGGAGAATGAGGTAACTTTAGTAACCATTGTAGATGAAGGTATGCCTAAATCTGTAGAATTACGTGATTTCTTGATGGATGTTGCTGAACTTGGCGATAAACTTCATTTGGAAGTCTATACAAAAGGCGAAAATGCAGAAATGGAAACAAAAATCAATGCTGATAAATTCCCGGTTGTTTCATTGCTAGATAATCAAGGAAATTACAGCGGCGTTAAATTCCATGGCGTGCCTGGAGGTCATGAGCTTAATTCCTTTATCCTTGCGATTTATAACTTGGCAGGTCCTGGACAAGCATTAGATGCCTCTATCCAACAGTCCATTAAAGCAATCGATAAAAAAGCAAATATTAAGGTTATGGTATCTTTATCATGCCACTATTGCCCAGATGTTGTTGTAGGTGCTCAAAGAATCGCGATTGAAAACCCAAATGTAGAAGCAGAAATGATTGATATCAGTAACTTCCAGGATATTAAAAAGAAATATAAAGTAATGAGCGTTCCGGCCATGATTATTAATGATGAACAAGTGGTCTTTGGAGCGAAAAAAATCAATGAGATTGTAGAAGTATTACAGCAAGCTTAATAAAAAATACAGCCTTTAAAAAAAGGGTTAATCAGATTGTAACAAAAGGAATTCAGAACCGGCTTAAAAGCCCATATTCTGAATTCCTTCTTTTTATGCCATTTATAGACTTTGCTAAGTCCAATTTGGATCTCTTTTTGAGATTTATAGCAGTAAAGGTAGGCATCTCCTTCATGGTCATTTTTTTAGTCCCCATAAGTCGTCCCTTGCATTCCTGCATTGGGGTTTATATACGAATAAAATTATTCTAAACGCAGTGTCCTATTTTCTATAGAATGGGAGAGACTCCTGCGGGAAGAACAAGCGAACCCTAGACCCCGCAGCGCAAAGCGTGAGGAGGCTTGATGCTTGCCCGCGGAAAGCGAGCCCATTCTGTAGAAAATAGCGTTGATCGATACTGCGAACTAGTGCCCTTATATAAGGACTATGAATACAGTTAAAAAAAGGCTGGCTTTTTTTGTTTCCAAGTTTTGATGATCATGATTACAGATGCAATCACAGAAATAGAGAAAATGGAGATGCCGGCTATCTCATGTAAATTCATAAACAAAATGAAGGAGATAATTTGTATAAAAGCGATTATGATACCGAATAAGGTGTTCTGTTTTTGATTTTTTTTGATGGCGAAAAAAAGCTGGAATGTAATGAAGTTACTAACGATTAAAATAAATACAGCTATAGAATAATCCCAATTTGTTATGTTTGTCCCTTTTTCAATCGCAAACATTGAATAAATGGAAATAGGAAGGCTGCATAGATTAATACCTAATAAAATCAACACCCATATCAAATGGAACAAAAATTTTTGCATAAATGAAGCTCCTTGTCCTGTCCTATTTACATTTTGCGCTTTTATAGAATGATTATTCACTTAACGTATTTGAGATTAAGGATAACGATAGGAAGGTCGGTGATATTTAGGGGGAGAAACTAGCCTGGAGTCTATGATCAAAGTTTAAAACATTAAACATTTTTGTAATAGGGAAATCCTTAATAAGTTAGTTACATATTTAACATGAATCTTTACTTAAGAGGATTTATTTTAAGTCAAAAAAAGAACGAATAGGGTGCAATTACCACCATCATTCGTTCTTTTTTGTATGCTCTTCAAGTTTACTGATTCTTTGTTCGAGTTCGTCCATCCCCAATAATTTGGATTGACCCTCGAGAAAAAGGTTACAGATGGACGTTAATAAAAAGCCAGCGCCTAAACCAACGAGACAACCTACACCGGGAGTTCCAATGTATAAACCAATTCCAAGGCCAGTTAACAGGCTTCCCGGAATAAGGTATTCAGTTACTGAATGAATTTTCGTCAACATTTCTCCTTCTTTCTTTAAGAAAGTTTATGTACTGTAATTCATATTATAACCATTTGCCTACCAGGTCGAACGGGGTTTAACGGTTTGTCGGTCTATCGCATAAAACTTTAAAACGGAAACAAGAAGGTGACATCATCTATATGGAAGGGATTGTTGTGGTTTTCAAATAGTATAGTGAAGCATTTACATGTTGATACAGCTAAGGTCGTATATCGTTAGATCACAAAAAGGACCCTTGCTATCCTTGGATGCTATAACAATGCCTTTATAGCCTTTGGAAGTAAGCATTTCCTGAAGCAGGCTGCCTATTTGAAATTCAGTCTCTCTAATAAATGATTTTATATTTGTTCTGTTATCACCCTCAGATAAATTATGAATTTCAGCAAATTGTTTATTGTATATATACGCACTCATCGTTTCGTAAGGTTGTACGAATTCATTCGTAAATGAATCATATAATTTAGCATAGTCATCATCTTCAATATAGAAGAAATTATCAGTGTCAACAGAAAACTCGATTACGTTCGGTCCAAACTTTTCTGCCCAATGTTTGCGTGTAGTCGCATAAATGGCATCTCCATGCTGTTTGCCATGAGTGAAGGAGTTTCCAAGGGTCAGGCCTTTTTCGAGAATCTTCTCATAATTGGTATGAGATGTACCATGAAATACATCAATCACTTTATCACCTCTTTACTTTTACAAGATATCTTTATCTTAAACGATAATTACACACATTTCCATGCAAATATTGGAATTGATGGATTGGTCAGGAGGAGCTATTTTGAATGAAAATCAATTTGTTTGTTCCGATTGTCAAAAAATCTTTACGGAGCAAACTCAGGTAAAAGAATGCACCTGTGGTGGATTGTTACTTATAAAAAAGAGTAAAAAGGTTTTAAAAGAGGATTGGATAGATGCTGAAAATTTAACGATGTGGAAATTCTCCCGCGCCTTATCGGTACATCAAAAATGGAGGGTATGGGAGAAGATTTCATTGGGTGAAGGGAATACGCCATTTGAACAGCTTGATAAGGATAATCAGCATATTTATTTGAAATTAGAAAATACCTTGCCCAGCCAATCCTATATGGATAGATGTTTAGCTTTATTGGTAACCAAATTAAAAGAGCAAGAGATAAAAAAAATCATTTTAACCGATGAAAAGTTCGAGAATCCTTCTATCATTAAATATGCAAAACAAGCCAAAATTCCCACCGAGGTATATAGTTCTGAATCTCCTTTAACTATATCAGTGGAGGCCTATAAGGCTAGTGGAATAAATGATGTTCCAACTGCCCTTGATTATGAAGCTGCCCAGGAGAAACAGCATTTTATCATGTCAGATTATCATCCCTATATGATAGAGGGAGCAAAAACCTATGCTTATGAGATATGGGAGCAGTTCGGGCATCAAGAACCTGATATCGTTGTTTTTCCAATAGAAAGCAGTCTCTTAGCCATAGGTGCCTATTATGGCTTTAAGGATCTTTTAAGCAATCATTTCATGAAAAAAATCCCTAAATTTATTTTGGTAAGTAATCTTTCTCCGTCTTCATCCATAGTCATTCCATCATCTTTATATAATGAAGTGCTCAAAATCATTCAACAAACAGATGGCCATATGCAAAAGATTACGAAAACAGAAATTGTCCAAGCCGGTAAAGCTCTTTTGATGAGAGGTCATTTCACGGATGAACAAAGTGCAGCTGCCTATGCCGGTTGTATGAGATATTATCGGGATCATTCCATTAAAAATGAGTCGATGGTGATTCCCCTTTGTAATTCTAGTGTGAAGAGTAAATCCGAATGGATGGGGTGATAGGAAATTTATGAATAAATCTAAAGTGGGAACCTATATAGCTTCCAAGGTTGATAAGCTAGAGAAATTACAAAACACTTCAGGCTCTTGGACATTTAATTTTGAAGGTTCTTCGTTAACGGATTGTTTTTTGATTTTGATTATACGGACATTGGGAATGAAGGACGAAATACTAATTGATCAATTAGTAGAACGGCTATTGCGTACCCAAAATGAAACTGGTTCGTGGAGTATCTATCCAGATGAAAAGGAGGGTAATTTGTCAGCTACCGCTCAATCTTATGCAGCTTTACTTGTTTCGGGCAAGTTTAAGCGGAGTGACGAGGAGATGAAACGAGCCGAAAAATTTATAGAAACCCAAGGTGGACTTTCGAAAACTCATTTTATGACCAAAATGTTGCTGGCTGTGAATGGAATGTATAAATATCCGAGCATTTTTCATTTTCCGATGAGCTTTTTCTTAGTCCCGCCATATGTTCCTTTAAATATGTATCAATGCAGTAACTATGCGAGAGTCCATCTAACCCCCATGACCATCTGTATCAATAAACGCTTTGGCTATAAACACAAAGGACCAGACCTTAGCTTTTTTGAAGGGCAGAAAGGAGGGTGGTTTAGAGAGGAACGTAATCCAAACATGAATCAATTAATCAATCAGATGAAGTCACTGAATTATGCTCCGTTTTCATGGCAAAAGGCGGGCTACCAAACTGCAGAAAAGCTCATGATTGACAGGATTGAAAAGAATGGGACTTTATACAGTTACAGTTCGGCGACCTGTTATATGATTTATGCACTGCTCGCACTCGGGTATAAGAAAGATTCTCCGATTATTCAAAAAGCAGTTGCAGGGATGAAGGGTTACTTAACTGATACCCCCTCTGGCGTACATGTGCAAAATTCACCTTCCATGGTCTGGGATACGGCTTTACTGAGCTATTCTTTGCAGGAGGCTGGTCTAGGGGAAACGCATCCGGTTATCGAGCGGGCAAATGCGTATTTGCTCAAAAAACAACAACATATTCGGGGAGATTGGGCGATACACGCTCCAAATGTAATGCCAGGAGGATGGGGTTTTTCGGACAGTAATCATTTTATACCTGATCATGATGATACAAGTGCAGCTTTAAGAGCCTTAACAATCCAAAGTAAGATAGATCCACAAACAAATGTAGCATGGAAAAAAGGGTTGTCTTATTTGAAGGCCATGCAAAATAAGGATGGGGGATGGGGCGCTTTTGAAAAAGATGCCTATAATCCTTTGTTTGCATTATTGCCAATAGAAAATGCCAAAGATGCCATTATTGATGATTCCACTCCGGATTTAACAGGCAGGGTGTTAGAATTTATGGGTAATTATGTTGGTTTAACTTACGACCATTCTTTTATTAAAAGAGCCGCGGCCTGGTTGCTGAAGGAACAATTGGCGGATGGGAGTTGGTATGGGAAATGGGGGGTCTGTTATATTTATGGAACATGGGCTGCAGTCACAGGTTTATGTGCAATCGGAATTAAGCCTGAACATCCTTCTATCCAAAAAGCGATCCAATGGCTGGAGTCTATTCAACTGAAGGATGGAGGATGGGGAGAATCCTGCAAAGGTGCAGATAAGGAACGTTTTATTTCATTGCCTTTTAGTACACCATCACAAACTTCCTGGGCATTGGACACACTTTTAACCGTAAAAAAGACAACGTCATCCTCGATACAAAAGGGAATTAACTATTTAGTAGATGAACAATCCTACCATCCTCATGCGAACCGCTATCCAACAGGCCTGGGGTTACGAGGTGGATATTATATTATTTATGAAAGTTATAATTATATATTTCCTCTTTTGGCACTTGGGCACTTTGAAAAGAAACGAATGAAAGAAAGCACATAGCACCCCGGGAATAGCCATAATTAATTAACTTTAACTGGTTTTATGTTAAAATAGTGGCAAACGATGAAGAATAGGTGTTGAACCAATGAATAAAAGAATAGGTTTTATTGGCTGCGGGAATATGGGGAGAGCGATGGTTGGTTCTTTGATAAACAGCAATCAAATAAGTGCAAACCAATTAATCGTATCTGTCCGTTCAGAAGAATCAAGAGATGTTATTATGAAAAAGTGGCCGATTAAAACAACTTTGAACAATAGTGAAGTAGCCTTGCATTCTGATATCATCTTTATAGCGGTAAATCCGAACCAATATGAAGAGGTTATTAGAGAAATAAGAGAGTATGTGGATGATCAAAAAATTCTCATTTCGATTGCGGCTGGTGTGAAATCACAACAGATGGATGAATGGATTGGAGCAGAGTCGAAATTTGTTTTATCGATGCCGAATACTCCGGTTTTAGTAAATGCCGGGATGACAGCTATTTGTCCAAATGAACAGATCACAGAGAGTGAATTAGAAGAAATCTGCCAGATTTTTAGTGTTTTTGGTGAATATGAGATCATTAAAGAAGATGATTTTGAAGCGTTTATTGCTCTATGCGGTTCATCACCAGCCTATATTTTTGTATTAATCGAAGCAATGGCAGATGCTGCCGTCAAGCTGGGGATAGATCGAAAGAAAGCTTATAGAATGGCTGAACAGACCATTTTGGGTTCAGCTCGTCTCGCTTTGGAAACGGGGATTCATCCGGCAGAACTTAAAGACCAGGTCTGTTCCCCGGGAGGAGCTACGATTGCTGCCATAACTGAACTGGAAGCGCACGGGTTTAGGAATTCAGTAATTAAGGCGATGGAAGTTTGTGCAAATCAATCAAAGAAAATGAATGATGAAGTATACTAAATAACGAATAGGCATCCACGTCCTTATAGGGAGTGGATGCTTATTTTTATGAGGTACGTTTTATCGTGCTGCAATTTCAAAGGGCTCATCCTTTTTATATTCCTGATGTAAAAGGGAATGTAGCAGTGGTGTTCTTTACAAAACCCATTTATATTCATAAAATTCTGTAAATAGTTGAATTGTAAGTATATTATCATCCGTTAACATGTTAAAATAATCCTATTCATTAAGGTTTGGGGAGTGAGTCCTATGGATGGCACGATATTATCCAACAGTATCTATTCATTAAAAGGAAGCGATTTACGGATCATTTATAGTTTGTTAAGTAATATGAATTTAAGAAAACTGTTATCATTCAATGTAAATAAAATAGTGGCAAGGGAACATAATGTGGATTATGTAAACTTTGTTTTTGACGCCGCAAATGAATTCAATGACATACCGGATGAAACATTACAATTCAGCTTATTCCAAGAAATGAATAAAATACTTTCCTTAAACAGTCTATCTTATGAAGATTCTTATCATATAGAGAAACAGTGTGAAGTCATTGTTGACAAAGTATATCAAATATATATAAACCAGGAAAAACCATTTTTGCAATTTACAAATGAGCAAATCGAGTTTACGAGAATACACCTTATGATTGATTATCAATTGAGACCGTTATTCTATGAAGTAGAGCATTGCTTTCAGAATTTGTCAGAGGATGAACAGGATGAATTTTTAGATGTTATTTATCAATTCATCCTTCTTCTACCAGAGGATAAAAAATGGATTCTTCAACAAAATTTGCCGAAAAAAGTTGTACAGATTAAAGACCTAAAGGATATTGAACTATCCACTTTGCTTATTCAGTTATCTAATAGCCATCTTCCTTCCCTTTTTCATATGTTAACAAAGTTAATGCTCAAATATGCTGATAAGCTCTCCATAACGATTCCCTTACTCCATCACGACGATATTTCCTCTGCGATAAAATTTGTAACATCACCCTATTTTATTACGCCCTATGTGTTAGGAGGCAGAGCCCTTCAAATGAATTATCATCACCAGGCCATTAAAAAAAGGCTATTGCCTTTTATCCTTATGCAAATTACTTTGCCGTATCTTAGCAATGAATTTTCCACCTTATCCAGTCCTGTTTTATTTCAGAATGAGTGGAAAAGAAGGGTAGAGGAGTATCGTCGAATTGATTATCAATCCACAGTTATTGAAATGAAACATATTGAAATCAGTGAACTTCATCATAAATGTCGACAAAGATTGATTGATTATGAAAACCAAAAAACCCAAATAGATGAACGGTTGCAAATCGAGATACACAAACTTAAATCAACACTTCTTTTTATGGATATAAATGAGTTGACCATTAACGAGAGCTTTGAAAAACATCGTGATGAATATTTCCGTATCAAAAATAAAATAAAACAACTGAGATTGTCTAAAAGGGAAGACATACTGGAAACTAGCTTAATGAAGCAAGTTTCCAATAAATTGCTTAATATGTCAGTGACTCTTGATCAATTTGGTAAGGAGAAAAAAGTGGATGAGCTTCTAGAAAGGTTGGTTCTGGATATTATAGGTTCGGATAGTCATTTTAAACAGGAAGAAAGGGTTGTGATTAAACAAATCCAGAATGAATTAAAGGATATGAACCATATGATTGAAACGGAGAATCTGATTAAGACCGAATATGAGAAAGAGCTTATTAAACTGAATCAAAAATTAAGGGAATGCAGTGAAAAGCTGAAAAAATTAGAAAATGACAACTATCGAATTAAAGAGGCAGTGCAATCGTAATTTAGGTGTATTAAAGTCCGTTTGCTCCCAACGGACTTTAATTACCTTTATCGCATAAATAGATGCATAAAAATAGGACCTAGAACAGAACCGAATATTGCACTTAACGTCATGGAAACAGAACTCATAGAAAAGGTTAATTCCCCGAATTCGAATGCTTTTGATGTTCCAATCGCATGGGATGCGCTGCCCATAGCGATACCTTTACTGACGGGGTTTTTGATTTTAAAAAGCTTTAAGATGAGCGGTCCTAAAATGGCACCGGTCAAGCCTGCAATCATCACAAAAACAGCTGTCAAGGCAGGTATTCCCCCTAATTCTTCAGAAATTTGTACAGCAACCGGGGTTGTTAAGGATTTAGGCAGGATGGATACAGCCAGTTCATCGGTGACGCCGGCCAGCTTGCCAAATAAAAATCCGCTGAACATTCCTGCAGTTGCACCAAAGAAGACTCCTCCAAGAATGACATAAATGTGGTTCATTAAAACCTTCCGTTGTTTATAGAGCGGAAAAGCAAGGGCTACGACCGCAGGACCCAGCAATTGATTAATCCAATCCCCGCCAATCATGTAGGTATCATAAGAAATATCAAAAAAAGACAGAATACTGACCATTACGATTGTGGTTGTTAAAATAGGCAATAGAAATGGATTGGAAAATCGGTTGTAAAGTTTATTCAATAAAAGAAAGATGAGTACAGTTATAACAATAAAAAAGAAGGCAATCAATACTTTTCCCATTCACTTTGATCCTTTCTTTTAAGAGCTGACGTTTCAAGTATCTGGCTTGTTCCACCAGCAATCAGCATGGTGAAAATCGTACTGAGAAATACGATTGACATGATGGTGAGGCCTTTCATGGAAAACAGAGCAGGGTACTTCATAATGCCTATACAGACAGGAACGAATAACAAAGGTAAAAAAGCAATTAAAAAGCCAGCCCCTCGATTGATGTATTCTACTCGGATTACTTTAAATTTCAAACAAACTAAGAGTACTATCAAACCGATGATACTCGCAGGAATGGGAATCTTAAACAACTCTTGTACAAACACACCAAAATAATAGAAAAGAAAAAGAATAAGGACTTGTGAGCAAATGACTAAAAATTTCACGATAATGATCGGTCACTTCTAGTAAGTAACCTTCACCTCCAAAAATACATGATAACTTGATATTACGCCTCCATTCTGACAAGTCAAATGATTAGCACTTTTTGGGAAAACTGCAGATTTTATAAGAGTTATCAGGCTTTCTCTAATGAACATAAGCTTTTGACTTATTAGGTAAAAACTAAAGTAAGACGCCTTAAAATAGAGTTTGTTAGAAAGAAGGGCTCCATTGTATTTCCCTAAAACTGAAGATGTTGAATTCGTATTTAGATTTGAATCATAGGGAATTTAATTGCACTGGAATGATATTTTGTATGAAAATATTTTTTTGAAATGCAGGAAGAAATAAAAGTTGGTTGATTTTACCTGCAAATAATTTATAAAAAGGGCTTTCATTATTCATCTGCGCATGCTAGTATACTAGTGTAAATGAACGAAACACAGTTTGAACCAAGATAGTAGTTTCAAACATTTATTTTACTCTTATTTGTGAAATAATGAGCAATAGTAATTCTTCATTCATTTTTACACGAAATATGTAAGATTGGTTTTAGTATTACTTTACTTCAATTATTTATTTTGCTTATTATTGTGAAATTATGAGCAAAGGAAAAATAAATAAAATTTGTGAGTAAGTATATACTACCGATTAGAGAAGCCTTTACTTGTTTTCAAAAGATTGATGGAAGTAACGAGTGTAAGTGTTTGAACCTGCTTGGCGGTATTTATTCGTCATTTATAAACATATTGTATTTGGAGGTATTTAAATGAGTGCAGAAGCTTTGAAAAAACAAGGCTCACCAAAAGAAAATCCTACTCCTAATGTTCGTCCTTTCGGTATGAGGGACAAAATTGGTTACCTATTAGGTGACTTTGGAAACGATTTCTTTTTCTTATTGGTAAGTGCATACTTAATGGTATTCTATACCGATATTTTTGGCATCAATGCAGCGACAGTTGGTGCGCTCTTCATGGCTGCTCGTTTATGGGACGCAGTAGCTGACGTAACTTGGGGACGTTTTATTGACACTAGAAAACCAACTAAAAATGGAAAATTTAGACCATGGGTTTTAAGAATGTCATTCCCATTAGTATTTTCTGGCGTATTAATGTTTATCACAGTTCCTGGTCAAAGTGATGGTTTCTATCTTGCTTGGGCGTTCGTAACATATATCGTTTGGGGTACTTTGTACAGTACAGTTAATATTCCTTACGGATCTATGGCATCTGTTATGACAGATAACCCAGTTGAACGTACTTCTTTATCTACTTACAGAACAGCTGGTATGATGCTTGCAAGTTTGATTATCAATGCAGTAGGACCTATGATTGTATTTGTTGACAACAAAATTGATGCAAATCGTATGTTTATGGCTGCTTGTATTTTTGGTGTATTGGCGATTTCTTGTTACATCGGTTGCTACAAATTAACAACTGAACGTATCGTTCCTGAAACAAATGATGCAGAAAAAATGGATCTTCGTAAAACACTTAAAGCAATTGGTCAAAACAAACCACTTATCTGGATTTTAACTGCATCTTTATTATTCATGACAAACAGCATGCTTATGGGTGCAGTAAACGTTTACCTATTCAAAGATTATTTCACTAGCACTGCAGCATTAAGCCTTGTTGGTGTTATGACAACTGCTACTTCTTTCATTGCAATGCCAATGGTTAAACCTTTAGTTGCACGATTTGGTAAAAAGGAAATTGCAGCTATTGGTATGGGATTTGCAGCTATCATTTACTTCGTACTATTCATGCTGAAAGATATTAGTGCAATGACGTTTGTATGGATTGCAGCACTTGGTATGTTTGGTACAGCTTTCTTAAACGTTGTTATCTGGGCATTCGTAACGGATGTTATTGACTACCATGAATATTTAACAGGTTTACGTGAAGATGCAACGATTTATTCCGTTTACTCCTTCGCTCGTAAAGTAGGTCAAGCCGTTGCTGGTGGACTTGGCGGTTTCTTGATCGCGGCAGTTGGTTACAATGCAGCACTTGAGACACAAACAGAAGGTACGTTAAATGGTATCCATGCACTTGGTACATTAGGACCAGCATTGTTCTATGCAGTTATTTTCTTAATCCTAATGTTCTTGTACCCATTAAACAAGAAACGTACAGAGCAACTTGCAATTGATATTGCGGAAAAACGTAAAAAATAATGATTAAAAAGATAGCTCCGAAACGGTAGCTATCTTTTTTTTGTTAGAAACTGAAAAAGAAACAGGGAAATACATACTTTGCTTTGGATGGAGCATCATATGTAATGAGCATTTATGTATGAGTTATGTTCAAATTTTGAAAAATAAATTATTGATATAACTCTTCAAGTATGCTAGTATACAAGCATGCAATAACACGTATACATAGTGTTTTTCAAAATTCAATGCAAATATTTGGAGGTATGACAAAAATGACTACTTTACCTTTTAAAGTTGATTTAACAGATAAAGTTGCAGTTGTTACAGGCGGAGCTGGAATCCTTTGCGGAGCTTTTGTTGATGCTTTGGCTGCATGTGGAGCAAAAGTTGCGATTCTAGACCGAGCTTTAGAAGCTGCTGAAAAGAAAGCTGAAGAAGTTCGCCAAAAAGGTGGAAATGCTATCGGCGTTGAAGCAAACGTATTAGACAAAGAAAGCCTAAAAGCTGCACACGCAGTTGTAAAAGAAAAATTAGGTCTTTGCGATATTTTAATCAACGGTGCTGGTGGTAACCATCCACTTGGAACTACTACTAAAGAATATTTATTCCCAGAAGATTTGAATGGTCAATTGAAAGATACAATCACTTTCTTCGATTTAGATCCAGAAGGAGTTCAATTCGTCTTCAACTTGAATTTCTTAGGTACTCTTTTACCATCTCAAGAATTTGCAAGTGATATGGTAAATCGTAAAGGTGCAACAATCATCAATGTATCTTCTATGAATGCATACACACCATTAACAAAAATTCCTGCTTACAGTGGTGCGAAAGCTGCAGTAAGTAACTTTACACAATGGTTAGCTGTTCATATGTCCAAAGTGGGAATTCGTGTAAATGCGATTGCACCTGGATTCTTTGTTACAGCACAAAACGAAAAATTGTTGAAAAACGAAGATGGTTCTTACACAGAGCGTTCTGAAAAAATTCTTCGCAATACGCCAATGGATCGTTTTGGGGAAGCAGATGAACTTGTTGGAACAATGTTATACCTTGCAAGCCATGAAGCATCCAGCTTTGTTAATGGCGTAATCATCCCAGTTGATGGTGCGTTCTCTGCATATTCTGGTGTTTAATTTGTTCTAAAAAATAGCAAACAAATAGCGATTAACTATCGCTATTTGTTTTGTTGATATCAGACTCGAGAACTGGAGAGTGAATAGATATGTTACCAAAATTTGAAGTATTAAATGAAATGCGCAAAGGCTATGTTGTAGCGGTTGTTCGCGGAAAAACAAAAGAAGAAGCTGTCGAAATTGCTAAACAAGCATATGCAGGCGGTATTCGTTCTTTAGAAATTACATTTACAACACCTGATGCAGGAGATGTTATTGCTGAACTTGCGAGCTTAAATGATGAAAACATGATCATCGGTGCAGGAACTGTATTGGATGAAGCAACTGCTCGTTTAGCAATTATGAAGGGTGCGCGTTATATCGTAAGCCCTCATTTCGATAAGAACATTTCTTTGATGTGTAATCGCTACTGTGTTCCTTACTTACCAGGTTGCGGATCCGTAACAGAAGTAATGGAGGCTGTTACATACGGTTCTGATGTTATCAAAATGTTCCCTGGAAGCCTTCTTGGCAAATCCTTCATAAAAGATGTACACGGACCACTACCACATGTTCAAATGATGCCTTCTGGCGGTGTAAGCAAGGATAACCTAGCTGACTGGATCGAAGTAGGAGCATTCGCAGTAGGTATCGGAAGTGCTTTAACGAAGAACGTTAAAGATGGTGATTACAGCTCTGTTCAAGCAGTAGCTAGAGAGTTTATGGATCATTTAGCAACTCTTCAAAATAAATAATCTAGGCCTGCTACATAAAGGAGGGTAAAGTGGATGAGTTCATTTATACATGAAAACTTTATATTGCAAAATGAAACAGCTGTGAAGTTATATCATGAATACGCTAAGAATATGCCGATTTATGATTACCACTGCCATTTATCCCCAAAGGATATTGCAGAAAATCGTAAATTTAAAAATATAACTGAACTATGGCTCGAAGGTGACCATTATAAATGGAGAGCAATGAGAGCAAATGGTGTTGCTGAAAAGTATATTACTGGTGATGCAGATCCGAAGGAGAAGTTTGAGGCTTGGGCTAAAACAGTTCCATATACAGTTGGAAACGCTTTGTATCACTGGACTCATATCGAGTTAAAAAACTACTTCGGTATTGAAGAATTATTAAACGAACATACATGGGAAAGCATTTGGAACCGTTGCAATGAATTGTTGCAGCAAGATGATTTTTCTGTTCGCGAACTTATCAAACGCTCAAATGTAAAAGTAATTGGCACGACAGATGATCCGACGGATGATCTTCAGTATCATGCGCAAATCGCTGAATTGTCTGATTTCCCAGTGAAGGTTCTTCCTTCATTCCGACCTGACAAAGGCTTGGAAATCAATAAAGCTACATTCGTTCCATTCGTGGAGACACTTGAAAAGGTAGCTGATAAATCATTAGCAACTTATGAGGATTATATTGCGGCTCTATTAGATCGAGTTCAATATTTCCACGAAAAAGGCTGCAGAATTTCTGACCATGGTCTATCTGAGGTTCCATTTGCTGAATTCGATGAAACCGAATTGGATGGAATTTATCAATCTGGGCGCAGTGGTAAAGCTGTAAGCCTAGAGGATGAAAATAAATTCAAGACAGCCATCTTAATTGCTCTTTCTAAGGCCTACACAGAAAGAGGCTGGGCAATGCAGCTTCACTTTGGTGCAATACGCAATAACAACACTAAAATGTTCAAAAAATTAGGACCTGATGCAGGCTTTGACTCCATCAGCGATCAAGGCGAAGTAGCCGCACCATTAAATGCGCTGCTAAATGCGTTAGAAATCAGAGATTCTCTGCCTAGAACAATTGTGTATAATTTGAATCCTGTTTATAACGAACTGATTGGTACAACGATTCAAAACTTCCAAACAAATGAAGAAGGAATCGCAGGTAAAATCCAATTTGGTTCTGGCTGGTGGTTCAATGACACTAAACCAGGCATGATTCGTCAAATGACAGCTCTAGCTGATCAAGGATTATTAAGTCACTTTGTAGGGATGCTGACAGATTCACGCAGCTTTATCTCCTATAGCAGACATGAATACTTCCGCCGCATTCTATGTAACTTAATTGGTACATGGGTAGAATCTGGCGAGGTTCCGAATGATCCAGCATTGCTGCAAAACTTAATTGAAAACATTTGTTATAACAACGCTAAAAACTACTTCACTATTGAAGTTCAATAATAAAGGGAGGCAATTTAATTATGGAAATGAGTTTTCGTTGGTATGGAAAAACTGATAGTATTCCTTTAGAATACATCCGTCAAATTCCAGGTATGAAAGGAATTGTAACAGCTATTTATGATATCCCGGTTGGTGAAGCTTGGCCGATGGATAAAATCGAAGAATTAAAGAAAACTGTAGAAGATGCTGGTATGCACATCTCTGTTATCGAGAGTGTACCGGTTCATGAAGATATCAAAATTGGTTTGCCAACTCGTGACAAATATATCGAGAACTACAAAACAACTATACGTAACCTTGGTAAAGCTGGCATCCCTGTTGTTTGCTACAACTTCATGCCAATCTTTGACTGGACACGTACAGATTTAGAATACCGTCTTCCAGATGGTTCTACAGCACTTATCTTCGAAGAAGAAGTAGCTAAGAAAATGGATCCATTAACTGGTGAACTTTCTTTACCAGGTTGGGATTCCAGCTATAAAAAAGAAGACCTTCAACAATTATTTGATCACTATAAAAATGTTGATCATGAAAAACTTTGGGAAAACCTTGAGTATTTCATTAAAGAAATCATTCCAGTTGCAGAAGAAGCTGGCGTAAAAATGGCAATCCACCCAGATGATCCTCCGTTTGATATCTTTGGATTACCACGTATCATCACAAACAAAGAAAACCTAGAAAGATTCGTTAACCTATATGACAGCCCATATAACGGTTTAACAATGTGCAGCGGTTCACTTGGTTCTCACCCAAATAACGATTTCCCTGAAATGCTTCGTTACTTTGGTAAGAAAGACCGCGTAAACTTTGTACATGCCCGCAACGTTAAATTAACTGGCGGAATGTCATTTGAAGAAAGTGCTCACCCATCCGAGTATGGTTCCGTTGATATGTATGAAGTGATTAAAGCAATGAAAGACTTCAACTACGAAGGACCAATCCGTCCTGACCATGGTCGTATGATCTGGGGCGAAACTGGTAAGCCTGGTTACGGTTTATATGACCGTGCATTAGGTGCTACTTACCTAATTGGATTATGGGAAGCAGTAAATAAAAATAATCGCTAATGATTAAAATAAGTCGATGCGGATCTTCTCGTTAAGAATTCGTATCGGCTTATTAATATAGAAGGAGAGTACAGGAATGAAGGACAACATTAATGAATTTGTTAAATCAAAAGACTTTTTAGTATGCGTTGATTCCGATGGTTGCGCAATGGATACTATGGGTGTAAAACACGAAGAAGCATTTGGACCGCGTGCAGTGGATGTATGGGAGCTTCATCACATTAAAGATCGTTTCCTTAAAGTATGGAATGATATCAATCTTTACACTAGAACAAGAGGAATTAACCGTTTTAAAGGGGTTGTCGCTACTTTTGAAGCATTAGAAAAAGAAGGCATTAAAATGCCAGATATCTCTTCCTTCAA
This sequence comes from Pradoshia sp. TA40_28, assembly GCF_059694525.1. NCBI lineage: Bacteria > Bacillati > Bacillota > Bacilli > Caryophanales > Bacillaceae > Pradoshia > Pradoshia sp. TA40_28. Next base: position 116,350 of record NZ_JCATZO010000005.1, on the reverse strand, counting down.
AAAATGGGCAGAAACAACAAACGAACTTTCCAATCCATCACTTGAAAGAGCAATCGCTGAAACAAATGATGAGCAATTAAAGAAGGCTTTAGAGTGGAGCCATGCCGTTAACCGTACGATTGAAGAAGAATTAGCGGGTAACGATAAGCCGGTTGAAGGCGCGAAAGCTGGACTGGAAGCTGCTAATAATGTAGCTGATGTAGCAATTGTTTCTTCAGCGAATGGTGCGGCTGTACTTGATGAATGGACAAGACATGAACTAAACGTACATGTTGATGTCATGCTTGGTCAAGAAGCTGGTACGAAAGCATATTGCATTGAGCAATTGAAGAAATTTGGTTATGACAATACTCATGTATTGATGATCGGGGATGCTCCTGGAGATTTATCTGCTGCAGAGGTAAATGGTGTTCTTTATTACCCAATCCTGGTTGGCAAAGAGAAATTCTCTTGGGACCGTTTTAGAGATGAAGCATTAGCGAAATTCCTAGACGGCAGCTTTGCAGGTGAATACCAAGAACAATTGATCAAGGAATTCAACGATAACTTGAAATAAGATTTGGAGGAACTACTGATGATCCAAAAAATTGCTAAAAACATCCCAATGCCTAAGGTTGATTTAAAAGCAAAGCCATATAATCTTTCTGATGAAGATATCAAATGGGTTAAAGACACAATCTCTGAAATGACGGTTGAAGAGAAGATTGGCCAGTTATTTATTAACCTATTCTTCTTTGGTGATGATAAATTCAGCGGAAATAGTTTCACAAATAAAGAGCTGCTTGAAAAATACCATATTGGTGGAGCTCGTTATATGGGCGCAACTTCAGATAAGGTACAAGCACTGATTAACGAACTTCAAAAGGATTCCAAAATACCATTACTAGTGGCAGCGAACTGTGATGCAGGCGGTAATGGTGCAGTGAACGACGGTACATATGTGGCATCAGCTGCTATGTGTGAAGCTTCCGGTGATGAACAAGTATCCTTTGATGCAGGTTATGTAAGCGGTCGTGAAGCACATGCGGTTGGGGTTAACTGGAACTTCGACCCATGTGTTGATATCCTGAAAAACTGGAGAAATACAATCGTAAATACTCGTGCTTACGGTACAACTGCTGAACCCGTTATTAAGCACACAAACTCCTACATTAAAGGGTTAACCGAAAGCAATGTCGGTGTATGTATTAAGCACTGGCCTGGTGATGGAACAGAAGAACGTGATCAGCACCTAGTCATGGGTGTAAATGAATTATCTGTTGATGAATGGGAAAAATCCTTCGGTGAGGTTTACCGTAACCATATTGAAAATGGTGTTCATTCCATCATGGCCGGTCATATTGCTTTGCCAGAATACCAAAAAGCATTAGTACCGGAATTAGAAGACCGTGATATCCTGCCAGCTACTTTAGCTCCAGAATTAATTAATGGTCTCCTAAAAGGTAAATTAGGCTTCAACGGTCTAGTCTTGACTGATGCCTCTCATATGCTTGGAATGACAGCAGCGATGAGACGTGAAGAGTATGTACCGCAATCTATTGCGGCTGGCTGTGATATGTTCTTATTCTTCAACGATATTGATGAAGATTACAACTTCATGTTAAATGGCTACAAAAACGGAATCATTACAGAAGAACGTCTACAGGACGCTTTAGAAAGAATCTTAGGCTTTAAAGCGACACTTGGCTTGCACAAAGCGCAAAAAGACGGTTCCATCTTCCGCAATGAAGAAGATTTAAAAATAATTGGCTGTGAAGATCATATCGAGCGTGCTAAACAAGCTGCTGATAAAGGGATTACGCTTGTTAAAAACACATTGGATCAACTGCCAATTCGCCCAGAAACACATAAACGCATTCGCCTATATTTCTTAGAAGGTGAAAAAGGCGGCATTTATGAAGGCGATGATAAAACTCTTAACTATATTGTGAAAGAGCTTGAAAGCAGAGGCTTTGAAGTAACAGTTAATGAAGGTGACACTCGTGTTAAAGGCCCTACATTAAAATACCGTGAAGAAGTAGATGCAGCACTAGTATTTGCTAATGTCATTGGTTATGGTGCGGAAAACAACTACCGCATTAGATGGAAAACAGCTATGGCAAACGAGATTCCTTGGTACGTACATGAAGTACCAACCGTATTCGTGTCATTGAACTTCACAACACATTTAACTGATGTACCAATGGTAAAATGTTATATTAATGCATACAAAGATACTGAAATCACCATCAAAGCCGTAATTGACAAAATCATGGGTGAATCTGAATTCCACGGCACACCAAATGAAAACGTTTGGTGCAATAAATGGGATACAAGACTTTAATATAGTTTAGCTAAAAAGCGCGAATCATCAAAGATTCGCGCTTTTTTTGTAAATAACCCCAAAAAAACCGAAGGAATTTCAACCTTAAACTGCCTACAAACCTCAGATAAGAATTATTCAAACTATGTTCCAAATCTTCATGGTGATTTTTAAAACCCCCAGCCACCAAGAAAAAGTCACAAAACCATCCAAGAAGGAAAAAATTTGATACTATAAGAATAAAAGAGATGTCATGTAAGAGGTGAGTGGAATGAACAGAGGGTTCTTATTAAAACAAAAAGCATTTTTAAAGCTATATCTACTGGAGATTGCTTCTCATCCAAGAGACTATGGATCAATGGTTCTAAATGATTTGAGAGAAAAATTTAAACCATATGGTTATTCACCGACACATACGGAAATATATAAAACCTATAAAGAATTATACAAAGCAGGATTTGTTAAAAAGAGAACCGAAATCCTTGGTGATCCGCAAGCAAATGTTCAAGAAGTTTTTATATATTATTTAACGGACAAAGGGAAAGAAGAATTAGAAATTTACCGCAAGTTAATGAAAACGGAATTGGAACGTTCCATTGGAATCTTACAGGTAGCATTAGAAGACCATTTTGGCCCTGTTAAGAAAATATAACAGAAGAAAAACGAACAAAACTAGGTTATAGATGATGGCAGACTGATTTGCATAGCGAATTGGTCTGTTTTGCTATAGAAAATGAACGTAAAATCATCAGATGAAAGCTTGGATATCCAAGCTTTTTTTGTTTTAGATTTGATATTATTAAAAGGCAAGCAAGCATTTTATTTTATCTTCTCATATGAAATTAATGATCGTAAGAAAGCTTTTCCTAAACTAATTTTGTAATCATAAATGAGGAAATATCAAAATAAATATATAAATATTGGATAGAATAAGTCCATTGCAGGGATTCTAACAAATTATAAGGAGATAGGGAATCTATTTAATAAGCAGCTATGACCCATCTATACCCAGTGCATAGCTAGGTCAAAGGTGTGTCAAAGGCAGGTGAAAGCCCGGTGAAAGAGGCTATACCCTGGCTATGGTCGGCCTATACCGGGTCATAGCTAGGTCAAAGCCGGGTGAAAGCCCGGGAAAAGAGACTATGCCCTGGCTATGGTCGGCCTATACCGGGTCATTGCTGTGTCAAAGGCAGGTGAAAGCCCGGTGAAAGAGGCTATGCCCTGGCTATGGTCGGCCTATACCTGGGCCTAGCTGGGTCAAAGGCAGGTCAAAGTCCAGGAAAAGAGGCTATACCTTGGCTATGGTCGGCCTATACCGGGTCATAGCTGTGTCCAAGGCGGGTGAAAGCCAAGGTAATGCGGCTATGCCCATCTATTGCTGAGCCCATATCGGGGCATAGATAGATCAAAAGCGGATATCCCACTATACCCAAACCCTAACGGTAAAAACGTTATTTGGAATTTCGAACTCTAATTAAGCTTTTGTAAATAATTTAAGGGGTGCTAACAATGATTATTCAGGAGCATGATTTCACTATAGGCAAGTTAACTTCATTACTGGTCCTCTTACATAATAATGAAGCGGGAGAAATGATAAAAAACCAATTAAGCAAGGAGAATTGCAGGTATCTGGTTGGAAGTGTAGGATCAATCGATTTAAATAAAGTGACCTCTGTTATTGAAGAAAGTGCCAAGACAAATGGGATTATTGATTCGGAATCTTACAGTGAACGGAATACGCTTTATCATACTATTTTAGAGGCCATACAGGGGGTTGGCAGAGGGACTATTCAGGTTGGTGATTTTCTCGAAAAAGTCAATTTGACCTTCAGCGTAGTAAGAGGTAAAAATAAAAAAATAAAAGAGGGTAACGATTGGATTGGTGTCTGTATTTATGGACGATCAGACTCCACTGAAAAAGGGATAGAACAGGAAACACTAGGACTTGGCTTTAATCATTTGTAAATGAAGGTCTGCTGTTAAGTAAATATAGAGGGCTTTATCAAGGTTACTTGATGGAGTCCTCTTTTCATTTATTGATAAGGTAACACCATTTGTTAACTGAATACTTACTAAATAACCCAAAAAACAATTTACTTTAGGATATGAGGAAATTTAAAGGAATTACGAAGCCTGTTGTTGAAAAGTACAAGAGGAGTGATTTCATAAGACATTTAGTACATAGATGAAAACTCTAAAAGTATTGCAAGACGAGTATTTAAGTGCTCTTCACTTTTGCTAAACATAACAGGTATCTTAAACCAAATACATTTAATTATAAAAGATTAGATGGCAGCTTCGTATCGAAAAGAAGTAATTTAAAGGAAAAGGCAAATCCGATGAAAAAACTTATACTACTATTGATTCTGAATACGATTATCCTATCAGCTTGTAACAGTCATGACAGTGTAAAATGGTATAACACTAAAAACGAAGCAGTAGAGGCAGGGATAAAAGAAGAGGAAATAATAGAAAGGGATATTGATATTATTGACGAATTAGTTGTAGATGATGAAAGCTTCATTGTATTTTTATCTGGTTCGAACACAATCAGTGTCGCAAATCTCGCAAAGAAAGATCATATGTATACTTGGTTTCGATCCAGTGCTTTTACCTATTTAAATAAAGTTTCCTTAGTTTCTTGGGAATTTGAAAGTAAAGCTAACGATACATATATTATTTATGCAGGGATCCCAAATGATCAATCTATTACTATAAATACAGTAGAAGGCGTTAATACACCTATCATGAATGAAGAAGCAGGTGTATTTTATTACATAGCAAAAAAGTAGTTAGCAATATTTATTAATTTACTTATATAACCATCCATAAAGAAGAATTGAAATTTCGGAATTCAAGGGGGAACTTCAAATGAGAGAAGCAGTTATTGTAGAAGCAGTCAGAACTCCTGTTGGGAAAAGAAAAGGAGTGTTTAGCACAGTACGACCGGATGATTTACTTGCAGATGTTTTGCGTAATCTTGTTCAGAAAGCTGGCATTTCAAGTAGTTTAGTAGAAGACGTTATTATTGGCTGCGTTTCTCAGGTTGAAGAACAAGCGGTTAATATAGGCCGGTCAGCTGTGTTAATGGCAGATTTCCCAATTCATGTACCAGCGACAACAATTGATCGTCAATGCGGTTCAAGTCAGCAGGCGGTCCATTTTGCAGCGCAGGCCATATTAAGTGGCGATATGGATATTGTTATAGCAGGTGGAGTTGAAAGTATGTCACGAGTTCCAATGGGTTCCAATCAATTACAATCAGGTCCAAGCGAAGAACTATCATCCCGCTATGAACTAATTAATCAGGGAGTATCTGCAGAGAGAATAGCAGAAAAATGGGGATTCAGTCGAACACAGTTGGATGAATTTTCAATTAAAAGTCATCAAAAGGCAATCCGAGCACAGAATGAAGGTCGGTTTAATCGTGAAATTATGCCAGTAGAAGTAGTTAGGGAAGATGGCACCAAAATAACAGTTACCCAAGATGAGGGTCCTCGTCATGAATCTTCAATGGAGAAATTGGCAGTTCTTCCAACTGTATTTAAAGAAAATGGAGTCATTCATGCGGGTAACGCCAGCCAAATGAGCGATGGTGCTGCAGCGATCCTTATTATGTCAAAAGAAAAAGCAACCGAGTTGGGGTTAAAACCACGCTTTAAAATAATTTCGAGAACGGTTGTAGGTTCTGATCCTACCTTAATGCTTACAGGCCCGATTGAAGCATCACGAATGGTATTAAAAAAAGCGGGATTAAACATTGATGATATGGACTTATATGAAGTTAATGAGGCCTTTGCACCTGTTCCTTTATGCTGGATGGAGGAACTGGAGGCTGATCCGGAAAAATTAAATGTTAATGGAGGAGCCATTGCACTTGGCCATCCATTAGGAGCCAGCGGAGCTCGAGTTATGATCACGTTAATGCATGAATTAGAACGGATAGAAGGTAGGTATGGTTTGCAGGCTATTTGTGAGGGAGCAGGGATGGCGAACGCTACTATTATTGAAAGAATGATAGAATAACCGTTCCTATATCTTAACTTGTTCTTATAAATACAGAAAATGAGTCAAAGAAAACCAGTAAGGCAGTAAGAGTTCTTGTTATCAATCGTTTAAATAAAAAAGAGTAAAGACCGTATCTTGGCACTACAGGTCTCTACTCTTTTTTAGTAATCATCATTTGCTCCCTGTGATTAAAGGTAAATCAGGTTTAGATGCCCATTCGTTCATGGAACCGTCATATACTGCAACATTTTGCACACCTAGCTTTTCAAGTATCAATGCATTCCAAGTAGCTGCTATTCCGCCTCCGCAATAGGTGATTACTTTTTTATCGGAATCGAAGACGCCAGTATCTGCAAAGTTTCCCTTCAATTCTTCATCTGTGAGAATATTTTTGGATGCTGAATCCGTATGGCAGCCAAAGAATACATTAGCACTGCCTGGTATATGGCCTTTTCTCGGATAGCTGTTGGTTTCGCCGCGAAAATCTTCAGGAGACAGACTGTTGATTAGTATGACGGAATCATCATTCATTGATTTCAAAACTTCTTCCATCGTTACCAATAAATCATCTCTTCTGTTACCTGTAAACGAAGCTCTCGGATAGGATGCTTTTTCGGTTGAAATTGTTCGGCCTTCTTCGATCCATTTTGGCAACCCACCATCTAAAACCGCGATATTATCCAGCCCTTCATATTTAAGCTGCCATCTTAATCGGGAAGCCCAGTACGGAGCGAAGAATGGAGCTCCAACAACCGCTCCTCGATCATAAATTACGGTGTATGTATCCTCATTTCCAATTCCTAATTCTGAAATCTTCTCAATAAAATAATCTCGATCAGGAACAGTGAACGGTAAATCAGAAGCGGGATCCGACAATTCATTTATTAAATCTGCATAAACCGCTCCAGGAATATGTCCATGTTCATAGGATTCCTTACCTGATGAAAGCGTGGTACTGCCATCATCTAGCGGTTTCATCAGTGTGGTAGCGTCTATTAATCTCAATTTGGGATCATTAAGTCTGCTTGATAACCAATCGGTAGAAACAATAATAGGTATAGTTTGCATGTCAATCCTCCTATAAAAGGTGATTAATTAAATATATAATAATTTCTATAAAAATACTATGAATTAGCTTTTTATTATCTATACAGTTTTTTAGATCTTATTTGCAATGGATTGATCTTCATTTTAGTAAAGCTTATATCCTAAACTCTTCAAATAGCATAAATTGTACTGGGATTAATTCGTGAAGAGGATATATACATGATTGTCACTTAATAGGATTACACAGAATCGAAAATGAATTAGTCCGATTTTCTATTAAAAGTTATTTACTCTTATGCTGTTAAATGTACTATCGAAGGCAATTGATCTATGAAGGATTAATGTCTTGTTATGTTGAATTTCTATTTAGTGGGAGATGCAGGTGGATACAAGAAGCTCAATAAAGTAATGCGTCCAATGCCATTAGAAAAATATAATTGGCCTTTGTGTGTGGAGCAAGTATAAGGAGTTATTTAACTATATTAGGAGTGATCATTATGGGAGAGTTAGGTACCACAATTTTAATTACAGGGATAACTGGAACATTAGGAGGACGGGTAGCGAGAAAGTTTTTGAATGAGAATGCATCGATTATGGGATTAGTAAGGAATGAAAAAGATTCACATGCACTACAAGGATTAGGATTACAAATCATTCAAGGTGATTTATTAAATAGAAGCTCTCTTTATAGCGCACTACAAGATGTTGATATAGTAATCCATTGTGCAGCCTATTTAGGAGATGACTACGAGGAAGCCATAAACTCAAATGTTATAGGCGTAGAAAACATAGCAAGCATTTCCTACGAGTTAGGGATTAAAAAATTTATCCATATTTCAACATTGTCTGTTTATGGTGAACCTAAAGACGGATTTTATGATGAAACTAGTACAATGGTTGAAAATCACGAAAACATCTACATAGAAACGAAGGTCCAATCTGAAAGGATATTAAATCGTTACAAGGAAATGGGACTCGATTTATTAATTCTAAGACCAGGTGCTATTTGCGCAGAGGAAAACTCGTATTGGGGAGATCGACAAATTATGAGGATGTTAAATACGCAAAAAGTGACTTGGGTACATCCTAATGATTACGTACCTTGGATACACGCAGATAACTTGGCTGAGATGATTCATTTAGTTTGTTCAATAGGGACATCTGGTGAAGTATATCATGCAATTGATGGAAACTTTCCAGAACAAAATTTTAGATTAAAATTGATAAGGACCTTAGGAAAAGAATATCAAGTTCCAAATCGTCAAGCAGAATGTCCCATCTATTCAAACGATAAAATTAAAGCCTTAGGATACAAACCTATTAGAACTTTTGAAGAAACAATGACCAATCTAAGTAATTTAGCCATCAGTAAAATGTGATTATTGTTCTTTTGTTGTGGGGCTATTTGGTCTAACTTGGATTCCTATTAGAACTTTACCTAAAGTAATTGTTTAACATCAAGTCCACTGAAGAAGTAGATCAAGTAAGGCAAACGAATTTTAGATTCACTTACTGTTTGAAAAGTATTCTCTAGTTAACATTTAAGTTGGTTAGAGTGGATGATGACTGGAGAAAGGAGAAAGGGGAAAATAATGAATAACAACGGTAAATATTCCTTCATAATTGGAGGGGCTATCATCGCAATAGCGATTATTATTGGGTCATATTTGTCAGTTGCCCCATCGGCTGCTACTGGTAATAGTCCTACAGCTGCTACTGTAACTACAGGTGAAGTTTTTACAATAGACGAATTAGCGGACTACCTATCTATTGATAAAGAAAAATTAGAGGAAATCATAGAAAAAGATGATGTGGAAAGAGCTGGTATTGGGGAAGACAGTTTTGATACCTATCAATTTATTCCTTATGCAATGATTGCTGGTGAGCATCGCTTTTTAAAGAAGGAGATATTGGAATGGCTGGAGTATCAAACTCATACCCATCCTTTAAATAAAAATCAGTGATTTCATTAATTTGCAACCATATTAAGCTGCTCGTATTTTGCATCGAAACGTAACCTTACCCACGAAATCATTTCTCGATGCAAAATATAAGCCCATGTTTGAAAATTTAGAATTTACCAACACCCTTTTGTAGAATTGATCTAATTACAACTATAATTTAAAAACAAATCATTATATACAGGGAAGAAATAGCTATGGAGAATGGAGAATGGAGAACAGACTCGTGAAGAATCTTTTTCTTGCTATACCTTTATTTTTAACAATAGTACTGTTAATGTTTCTACCTCTTATGACTATTTATGCTTTGATTATTCACTTTACGGGTCAGCATTACGGGAATTTTTTCCATTTGATTCTGTTTCTTTTTCTATTGTGTCTTATAGATATGGGAGTGGGGACTTTTATTGATAGCTTTCTTCATGCCGTAACGGACATTTATAAAGATATCTTTGTGAATAAACTAATTGCGAGTACCATAACTTTTGTTGGTACGTACATAGTTATTATTGGACTCGATTCCTTTTTAACAGTGATTGACCTATCAATGACTGTAACAATCCTTATTGCATTTATACATTTTGCTTCTTCTTTACTGTTTGATAAGTTTGATAAAGGCGAGGATAACGTAGATGAAAGTGATAATGAACTGTATCAAATAGATCTAGTGGTCAAAAGTGAAATCGAATCACTGTTAAAAACAGAAATGCATTGGGTTGATTGTGTTAAGTTAATCAAAGAAAAATATCCGGATATACCTAAAGAAAGAATCATTTCGGTTACTCGTAAATTGCATATGGAAAATAAGAGAAGAAGTGGCTGCCCTGCACAGGTGGCTTTTTTTGAACTCTGCTCTTCCAACATAAGAAGTATTAAAATAGAGAATGTGCTGTTTGTGTTATTTGGAACGTATCGTGAAATTTCTTTTGAAATGCAGGGGCCGACATCTTTGTAAAGGAACGCATTTTAACTAATGGAGGATGGACTTTGTTTTACTTTCATATGGGATAGGTACTGTCGATATTGTATTTTATGATAAAATATTTTTGTAAAATAATAATTTTCAGAGATATCTATGAATAGTTGGAGGTTTTATCTCGATGGAACAATATCAAACAGTATATAACTCCTTAAATAAAATGAAGATTTCCTTTGAAATTGTAGAACACCCTCCTGTTTTGACAACAGAAGAAGCAGACGCCTATATAGTTGGGAAAGAAGGTGTACGGACTAAAACACTTTTTCTTACCAACCAAAAAAAGAATGCGTATTATTTAGTCATTATGGATGGTGCAAAGCGTCTTGATATGGAACATCTTGCAGAAATTCTTAATGAAAAACGTATAAGCTTTGCTTCGCCTCAAAGATTAATGACAAAAATGTCTTTATCTCCTGGTAGTGTTTCTATTTTTGGATTGCTAAATAATGAGGAACGCGATATAAAAGTTTATCTCGATAAAGAGATGCTCTCAGAACGATTAATAAGTTTTCACCCTAATGACAATACGAAAACTATCTTTATTTCTATAGAGGATATGTACAAATTTATAACTTCAATTGGGTATGAGTACACGATTGTTGAACTGTAATCAAGCCAACCAATCAAATGAATGCTTTTGAAAGAAGAGAGTCCTAGTAAAGAATCAACAATAATTAAATAAATTTAGAATAGTGGGTAGAAGAGAAAAATCATGCGGGTTAATCAGTAGTGGTACGGATGTAAAATAGATTAGAAGTTATCTATTTATCCCTCATATAAACTTGGATAGTACATCCCATACTCAGCTATAAAGGCAGAGGGGATTATATGAAAGAGTCAAGGGAAGAAATGTAAGCTTAAGCAGATTAAGTCTGCTTATAAGCCCGCTATATGAAAGAGAGAAGAGCATGCGCTTGAAACGAATCTACCGATAATGAAAACGATTATCGAGCGCATGCCAGAAGAAACTGAATATCATATTGAGTATTGTAATCCCCTCAAGGAGGACAATATCTAGAACTTTATCAAAAGCTCACCCAGCTTAGTAAATGGCGGAAGCCTTTAGGGTAGATCCGCTGACATGGCCGTAATAGTCTGATGTTTATTAGTATCAATGAAAATAAAGTATTAGATATAGCTTATGTTCGATTATGCCCAAGTAGTAGTGGTTTCAACTGGGAGCCGGTAAGAAGGATAACCTTCTTTGGCTGCTTTTCCGATTGAGATTAACATGACCGGTTTAAACCTGTCTTTATTAAGACCAAAAACTTCCGCAATTCGTTCCTTATCATATCCTGCCATCGGGTTAGTGTTATATCCATGGGCACGTGCAACAAGCATGAGTTGCATCGATACAATACCCGAATCAATCAAGTTTACGTCTCGCAGTTCTGATTCGGATAAGTTGGCATAGTAGGATTTTGTTTGTTGAACCTGCATATCCATAATTTCCTGTGGCATGTAACCATGTTCTACAGCTTTGCCAAAAATCTCGTCAATATATTCAATGTTATCAGCATCGTAAAATACCGCGATGACAGCAGAGGAAGTTAGAGTTTGTGTTTGGTTGAAGGATGCTAGTGGGATAAGTTTTTCTTTGCCTGCAGCGCTGTCTATGACAAGGAAACGCCAAGGCTGCATGTTAATGGCAGAAGGGGCACGGGTAGCTTTCGTTAATATTTCGGTCATTTCCTCTCGGCTAATTTTCACTTTTGAATCGTAAACTTTTACCGAACGGCGTTCTAAGACAATTGCATTGAAATTATTAGTTTTCTGGAATTTCCCAATGATTTTATTCATGTAGTGTTCTCTCCCTCATATATATTAGGTGTGAGATTTCAATCGTTTAACCTCACTATCTGGATTGTAAACTATGAAGTATACTTTATAGCAAGACGTATTGGGGTGATTAAATGAAGATTAGTGAAGTTGCAAAAATAGTTGACCTTCCTATATCAACGATTCGGTACTATGAGAAAATAGGAATTATTACCAATGATTACATTAGAAGAGAACAGAATAATTACCGGGATTATGCTTCTGATATTACCGCTTATCTAGAAGTCGTAAAAAAAAGTTTATCCATGGGATTTTCAATTAACGATATTAAGGCCATGATCTCTAGAAATGGAATATCAAGAGATGAACAAACACATATCATTAAGGAGAAAATATCTGAAATCGAGTTGGCTCAAAAAAAGTTAGATGATTCAAAAAGAAAACTTTACGACGTACTTGAAATGGACATTACATGTGAAGATGGGTTTGGAAAATATTGATCCGAATATGTAGGAGTTGAACTGATGGGAGACGTTAGTTGGCCCTCTACTAATCACGCATCCATCAATCCTATACATGAAGCTATAGAGAAAGATGACGTTGTAGTAGAAAATTAGACTTCTATTTGATAAAAACATACTAATTTCAACACTTCCTCCATTAAACAAAATTGAAGGTTTTTTAATGAAAGTTAAAAAGTTGGTGAAGTATGGTTTTTAGGCTAGATGGTGGTGCTAACTATCATAAAAGCAAGAGGAAAAAGATATATCGAAGCGGTTTTAAAACAAAAATTTTGAAGCAACGCATCGAGATTATAGACAGCTTACGAGGATTTAGTTTATTTGGCATTAGTAAACTTATTAATATTCTATTTATTAACACCTTTTATTAACACCTTAATCTAGATTTTAATTATTTTACAATTATTATTGTTGTTCAACTAATCTGCCCGTTCGTATTATAAGGTTGACCAAGTTATTGGTTGACCTTTTTCATTGAGGTCTAGAATACTACAGGTAGCTGGGGTAGAACGTACCTGCCCCTGGGGTTTGACCCCGTCAACTAGCTGAACTAAGGTAGCTTGTAGCAGGTCAAGTTTTACAAAGAGCTATGATTGAAGTTCTATATTCAACCGGTGTTCGAGTGAGTTATATAGGCTTTTGATTGAAGATATTAATTGGTCTGAGAGGTTTAGAGTATGGGAAAAGTAAGAGAGACCTAAAGGAGTAGAAGGGCTGTCCTTATTGGGCTTTTTTAGAAAAGATTCTTTTAACAATATTTCAGCTTATTTTGCTCTAGAATACTGATACTATTAAATCACCTTTAAACATGGAATAGGAAGTTTTTTCTTTATTATCATTTGTTCGTTAGCAGTGATTTTTATTACCTATACCTCTTCTAATTTGTTAGATTTATGATTGCCATAGCTTTAATAGGGTTACGGCAAAATAGGGTGTAGATTGAAAAATGTATTGTTCTAGGTGCCAGTATGCTATATACTACCTTTGTGAATTAACATACAAATGAAAAAAACAATGCATATGATCACTATCCAATCACAGGCTGATGATTGGATAAGAGTTTGTTGAATAGGCATTGTTTTGCTTAAAGATTTGTCATTCATAAAAGTATAACGGTAAGTAAGATAGGTGACTATTATGAACAGAAGTGTAAGACAATATATTGGAATTATTGCGGCTATTATCATTTACTATATCATCCATGAGGGAGCGCACCTCCTAGTAGCTTTTTATTACGGGGTTTTTAAGCAAATCAATTTCATGGGGCTTGGGGTTCAGGTGGATGTATATAATACCCTGATGACAGATATTCAGATGGGAATTTTTTGTCTGGCTGGTGCGATTGCAACTCTTGTTTGCAGTTGGCTTTTTATTATATTTTGTAAACCAATCTGTTCAGTAAAATCAAAGGTTTTCCGGACCATCGCATGGTATACCTCACTAGTTATGCTACTGCTTGATCCGCTATATTTGAGCGTACTTTGTGGATTTTTTGGTGGGGGCGATATGAATGGTATCTTACTGCTTTGGCAGGAATGGAATGTGAGAGCTCTCTTTGCGGGAATTGGGCTTATTCATTCGTTGATCATCTTCCGATACTTGCTACCTAAGTATACAAAGTCCTTTTCTGATTAAGATTATTAGCAATTGCAAAAGAGCTAAACAAGATACAGGTGGAAAGGCTTGTGTATACCGTGAATATGTTTTGATTAGCAAGAAATTTAATAAAATGATATGAGCCAAACGACTTATTTGATGCTGAGCCAACGAACTTGTGGGAAATTCACAAATCCTCGGCTCTTTCCCTTTATTCGGAAGTAGAAATGCAAGCAATGAAATGATAAAAAGAAAAATGGCTAAAGTTGCTGTTTCTCCTTTTATTTTTGTAAATGAACAAATAGGTTGGGAAATGTTTGAAGCAACAAGAAATCCAGTTTTAAAACAAAATGTAGCAGAATAAAAAAGGGCTTATCAACGGGCAGTTGACAAAGAAACTGATTAATTAAAGCATACTCTAATTAAATTCTTTTAAAAAGTGGGCAAAATTGAATGGAGTATTTGATAATTCTACAATTTTAGGTATTCCGCAAGAAAACCCAGAGATTACTTCTAAAGAGGAATGTCGTTATGAAGTTAGCGTTGTTAAAAATAAGGATTTTAATGTGGTAAAACCAGCTCATGTTGGTAAATTTCCTGGTGGGAAATACGCATCCCGACTGGGTTCGAACCAGCGCCCCCACCCTGTCGATATACTATTCTGAATCTTATACACAACATATGCATAAATAGAGTCCACATAGTTCATTAATTCAGGATGACGTTGAGTATTCATACTAGCTGAGTCTCTTAATTCCATTGTTTCTGAAAAATTAGTGCAATTTTTGTGCAGTCTGTAATAGAATGAATAACTGGTGGGTGGAGGTAGGGTGTTAACAATAAAAGTTGATGAAGCTAGAAGTTCTTATTCTTTTTTGCTCAATAATCTTTTGGGTATTTTAATCCTCTTCAACATCTTTTTCTCATTATAAATAAAAGTACCCTATCAGATGGACAACTTTCAAAGTGTCTATTCTGATAGGGTACATCTAGTCATTAAAAAAGGCTTTTTATTTTAAAAACATCGTAGTTGTTGTGTTAAAAAACAACTTCATTTAAAAAAGGCATAGTATAATCAATTTCGCCTTTAATCTTTTTTATATATATTTTTTTCCCATCTAAAAATTGTTGGAAGTTGAAAATAACAGGAAGCGATTTTCCGCCAATAGCATACCAAGCAGTTTTATTTATTGGATCGTACAACGTGGTATGAAGTGTTCCAGACCAAGCATCGTATTTGGAAGAAAATACGTTTTCCTTTGGATCATTCATCAAAAGGAAACCCTTTTTTTGATTTAAGGTAATGTCTTTTTCTAACAAAATTCTCTCCCGGTATTGAGATTCACTTGTTCGGTACCGGTTCTCTTCTGTTAAGATTTCAAAGTGATTGGTACTGACATTTCCCTCTCTAACGGATACGTTTCTTGGCGAAGCTTCTACTATTACAGACCTTCCACTTGCGTCCATTAGGGCATAATTAAATGACATGGAGTGGGGGATTTCTTTTAATAATTGAATGGCATCATCAATATTTTCACATGTCTCTAAAATCATCCGACTAATCATTTGACAAATAAATCCATGTCCTGAACGTATTCGATTGACAAAGTTATACCCAATCACAAGTCCTTTTTCATTCATCCCGTCGGTTCTTCCTGTAATTTGCATGGAAGGACCAATGGTTGCATAACCCTTTTCGGTTGGATGGTATACTAAAAATCTACCTTCATAGCCTGAAGGATGGCTATCATAATTTCGTACCATGTAACTGTCACTTGAGAAAATTGAACATCCGCTTTTGTTATAATCAACATAGAGCCCACCGAATTCTCTTAAGGCATCTTTAAAATCCCATTGGAGTGCATCCGCTAACCCTTGTATTTCATCTGTCATCAAAGGAATAAATCTATTTAAAAGCTTGATGGATTGATCTATGTCAATAACAGTACGGCGTTCTCGTTTTTTCTTCCAAAGTTTTTCTCGATTTATGAGCACCGGAGAATCTAAAAGAAGTTTTCCTTGCTTATATCCAAAGTCGTAATGACTCCCCCGAAAGGTTATCACGTCTGTATGAACTTCTCTCATTAAAAAAACTCCCTTTTATAAACAATGCTAAAAATAAAACTAATATCTAATAAGGATACACAACGTATGTCCTTATTTACTAAAACTTCATCATAAATCTGGCTACAGCAAAATTCCTAAGTTTCTTCAATTAATGCACCAATTAGATGATGGTTTTGATATTATCTTTTATTCTTAAAAATAAACTGACATTTGATAGTAGGGAATGATTTTACCCCGCTCTAGTCAGTTTGTAAAATATTAAGCTCATAAGAACTTCTTTCTTCTTTTTCTAAATGTGCTATACTTATTCTCTTTTTCGTGATAAGCATGAACTATACCTCGAATAGCGGACACTGATAAAAAAAGGGTCCCTATCCAGGGTTTTGTATTTCAAGATTAAAAATATATGCAGAGGCCTATTATGTGTAAGAATATTTAAAAGGATTTCTATTATGAAGAGCTTGAGAAAAATCCTAAAGAACTAGTGCTTCTGATTGAACTCTTATAAACCTGATATGAAGCTGAAATCAGTAATTGATTAAAAGTTTAAAAAGATTTATTGAATATGGCTGTACGAACTATTACTATCTTACGCTGAATATTAAGAACCCAAAATATAACAAAACTAAAAAGTCATGTGATGTAGTAAATGGAAAAATGTAAAATTAGAAGTGGTATAATTATACAAATGGTGTGTTGGATAATAAAAAAGGCTAAAACCCTTGATAAACTTAGGTTTAAGCCTTCTCAAAAAGTATGATCCTCACTTGGATAGAACCAGCGACCCCCACCCTGTCAATTTACTATTCCGAATCTTATACACAATATATGTATAAATAGAGTCCAGATAGTCCATTAATTCAGAGTGCCAGTGATTAATTATACAAGCTGAATCTCTTAATTCCATTGTTTCTAGAAATTCTGTGCAATTTTTGTGCAGTCTGTATATGAATGAATACTGGTGGGTGGGGTAGGGATACATGTTAATTATCTTTCATATAAATGAAAAATCAGGATCAATGATTTAATATATTATGAATATTATCATTAGTAATTTTCACTTGTGCCTCTGTAGAATTAGTGTACATTTTGTGACCTAATAAAGCTTGTAGGACATTTAATGGATATCCCTTTTTTTTCATTTTTTTTGCAAATGTATTACGTAATGTTTTAGGAGTCACATTTTTAGTTATTGTTGTTCTAACTACAACTTTTGTAACGAGATCTTGAATGGCCCGTTCACTCATTTCTCTATAAGGTCTTCTTTCGGTTACAAATAATAAATCATTATTATCATTTCTATTCTCTATATATTTTTTTAAATAGTATTTAGCGTTATTTGTAAGAGGTACAACTCTATTCTCTTGGTTATGTCCTATTATTGTAATTGTCTTGATATTCCAGTTTATATTATTTAATTTCATCTTCTTTAATTCACCTAGCTTACATCCAGTAGAGAGAAATACCTCTATGATCGCCCGTTCTCTAGGTAATTTGCAAGCATTTAGAAGTTCGATTATTTCTTCAGGTTCTAATTCTTCTCTTTGAATTTCTGGTATTCTATAAGCTTTTACTTTTCGGACTGGATTTCTATCAATAATTTTTTCTTCTTCTAGCCAATCAAAAAATACTCGTAAAATACCTCTTATTTTTTCCAGAGTTCCTTTTTTATTTATATTAAAGGAAGTCTCTCTATACATAAGAAATTGTCGGATAAATATTGCATCAATTTTCTCATCTTTTTTTAGAGAACAATATTTCTTGAATATTGCTAATTCCATTTTATATCCATCGATAGTCCTCTGTGCTAAACCAATTCTCTCTTTCTCAGCAATAAAAGTATCTATATAATAATCTAACTTATCTATATCAAAGACGGCTTCTTCATTTTTATTAGTGGTATATTCACTTCTAATTATTTGAGCCAATTTTTCCATAAGCTCATTACTATCTACGTTATTGAATGGTTGCATATATTGTAGAAGATTTTCTATCTTTAAAATAAAATTTTCACTTCTCCAATTTATTGCTCTGTCAAGTAAATCTCTCATATCCCTTGAGGAATTTATAATTTCGCTTGATCCTTTGTTTGTTCTAATGTAGATAGAACCCTTTTTTAAAACATGTTTGTTTTGGGGAGTGTGAAAATCTTTGGCGCAAATAACAGGTACATCCGAAAATTCAGGAACATCGATCACAGCCACTTTTTTGCCTTCTATCTCGTATTTATATACTTCGCATGTGTACTGCGGATCACAATATGAAATTAATAAATCATTAATGTTAGTAGAGTCAAATGATTGATAATCACTTAAACTTAATCCTAAAAGTGCATATGTATCATCTGAAACTCCAAAGATTAATTTTCCTCCGCCTTCCGTATTCATCATTGCTAAAATATCTTTAATAATACCGACTTTTAATTCCTTGGTACTAGTCTTCCAATTAAACATTTCTTTATAATCAATATTTTTATTTTCTTTTTTTTGATTGAGTAATACATTTACTTTTTCAATTGATAAACTCATATTACCCTCCGCTGCTATTTATTATTAGTTCAAAAATCAATTTCGTTTTATTTCCAATTATACATTAATAGAATTCGTTTGTAGATGGTTTAATGCGATATATTAACTGTCAATTACTATAATTTTAGATAAGTCTGCTCTTCACTCATTCAATTTCATATCCACAAACATCTTCTCAAACATCCCCTAATATCTAAGAACTTCCGAATCAAAGAACATGTCATGATATCCGTTTTAAAAGAAATGAAAATGAATCAAAATACCTATTGTGCTTTCTAGACGAAATGGGTTCGATAGGTTGGCAGTCAGATGAACTGCCGAAACTAAGAATAGGAGAGTGACATCATGAGATTAAGTTATACAACATCACAGCATAATAGAAAGAAAACAACTATCTATAGAAAACTAGATTCTTTAAAGAAGAGAGGGATTCTCTCATGAATAGTACACATAAGACTCCGTTCATGCAGTCGATTGATTCCATTCAGGAACAGGGAATGCTATCTCCGTTTATCGTCCATAGCTTCCTAGACTATGAGAAAGATAGGAAACAACATGAATCAAATCAATCCTCTTGATTCTCTGTTTCCTGGACAAGAAACCGGGATTATATCCATCTATTTTAAGGAAAATGACCGGGAAGAAACCATTCAGATACAATTCGATTTATTTGATGAAGAAGGTCAGGAAAAGAAGAACTGATGTATATTCATCCGAACCTCATGTCAATGATGCTAGGTGAGGTGATACTGATGAGAAAAGTCATCAAGATGAAAACATCCAATCAGAAGAATGGAGCCGTAGATCAATGGTTCGGTTATCTCATACATCGCTTACTTATGGATGAATTGGACTTTCCGATTCTGTTACAGGCCAAGATTACCCATGCCGTTCAAAAGAAGATAATGAAACAAAGAGAGGATTATACAGATGAATAAGCAGAAATTACATGTATTTTTTAGACGTGTTAGTACCGCCAGTCAGGATTTATCCATGCAAATAGAATTAGATCGACCCTATCGTGAACTTCTTCAGGAAGGTGAAATTTATGTTATCGATGAAGATGGTGTATCAGCTAATAAACTTTCTATATCAGAAAGGCCAAAGATGCTTGAACTAATCTCCCTTATTGAAGCGAATAAAGTTCATACATTGTATGCTTTTGACCGAACGCGCATCGCTCGTAATATGTATGATGCCATGCAATTTAATGATATATGTCAGAGACATAAGATCAACATTGTTTATACATCTACTGAAAACGGTCATATGGCATATACAAATAACAATTTATTAGAAAGTATCTTGTATATCTTTGGCGATATTGAAGGGAAAAATATTGCTAGAAGAACAAAGGAAGCACACCGCCGGTATCCTCCAAAGAAATTTGGTTATATCAAAAACAAGGAAGATAAGACCTATCAAAAAGATGAAAGCAAGCAATCCTTATTGGAAAATTTCTTTCGTGAACTTAAGGGTGTTCATTCCTATAACGAACTGAAAAATCAGATTTTATCTTTCAAGGAAGTTTCCAAACGTTCAGAAGATCAAATCCTTAGATTAGTTATTGATCCATTCTATGCAGGTTTGGATACTGAACAAGGTAATAATGTTTTACCACATGTGAATCCATATCTATCCAAGGAAGATTACCTGGCTATACAAGGTCAGATTTATGAACACTTTATGCAATATGTAGAACGATTAAATCAAATAAAAAAATCTGTTTTACCAGTACAACCTCATTGTGGGCACTGCCAAAAACCGCTGAGTCTGAAATTAAAAAAGGATCGATCAGATTCTTATTATAAATGTACTAAACACGCCAAACATCCAGTAGAGTATACGTCCACTGAGCTAAATGAGGCCATTGAATGGACAGTCTATCAAATGATTGAACACTTAGATGCAGATCGACTCATAAGCCATTCGAGAAAACAGATGAAATATATAAAAGAAGAAGTGGGAAAAGAAATCAATAAGTTACGAATGAAAATCAAAGCGATTGAGGATGAAATCTTCTTTTCTTCTAATGAGTATCATCAGGATTGGAGCCAGATTGCATCCGTAAAAAATCTTACTTCTTTAGAAGAAGAAAAAAGTTCATTAGAAAGAAAAATAGAAGAGAAGGAACATTTGTTGATTAAAAATAAAAGCATGATCTCTCAAATTAAACAGGCAATTCATAAACAAGCTGCTATAAATATAGATTTATTAAAGGATTTATGGATCCGAGAAGTATGGTTGTTTGATGACCACATCGGAATAGAAGTATATACCTTCAATTATCTAAAGGATATGGACAAACAATTGATTTATAGAGAGGAAGAGTCATCATGCAAGTAGCTTTCGGATATATTAGGCGTTCTTCCTATAAACAGCAGGATAATAATAGTGTAGAAATACAGAAATCACGCATACAGGAATTTGCGAGTAGGATACAGTTATCCGTTCCAGAAGATTTCTTTTTTATTGAAGATGCCACCAGTGCTTATTCTAAGCAAGCAGCTAAACGAAAAAAGTTAATGGCTCTTCGGGATCGAATGAAGGAAACAGGTATTAATTACGTTATCTTTACAGAAGAATCCCGAATGGATCGGACCGGTTATACCTTTGTCTTGGACTTCTATAGGCCTCTACTAGATCATTTTGGTCAAGTAAACGTCTACACAACAGAATCGAGAAACGTATGGAGTCCAGATGATGAAAAGTCAAAACTTGCCTTTCTTTTATCTAGACAAGAATCAGAATTCAAATCAGAACGGGCAATTGGCGCCTTAGATGTATATCTAAAACAATCAGGGGAAGAGACCTGGATCGAAAGTGCCCTTTGGCTATAACCAGGAGAACCATCATTTAATTCCAAACGAGAAAGCTGAAATCGTCTCCTTCATCTATTATCTTCAAACATGGGGTGTTTCCATGAAAAAGATAGCAGATACCTTGACCAGCGCTGGCATTCCAGCTCCACTAGGAGGGGACTGGAAAGTCAGCACTATAGAGACGATATTAAAAAATCCAATCTATACCGGCAACCTGAAATGGAACATTCATAAAGGAGAACAATCAGAAAATTATATATTCTCTAATTCGCATCCCGCCATTATTCCGAAAGAAATAATTGACTTAATCCAATTAAACCAGCAGCTCCAAAAACAATTTGGGCGGTTGGATACACCGTTTCTTATGTTAAATAAAATGCAATGCCAGGAATGCGCCCATTATCTACAAGCGAAAAATAATTCGACCAATCGAAACAATAAAACTTATCATTACCGGTATTACATCTGTCCTTCCTGTTCCTATAAGTTGAAGGCAGAGGATGTTCATGAAGTAGCTATTGAACAAATAAAAAGCACGCTACAACAGCTTTTATCATCTGATGATTTGAAATCTCAAGTTCTATCATGTACGACTGATACGCTACAATCCATTGAATCTGAAATAGAATCAATCGATGAACAGTTATTACTTTTAAAAATGAAATCCAATCATGCGAAGAAATATAACGATCATGAATTTCAAAACCGATTATCTAGCCGTTTAGGTGATTTATTGAAATCTCGTTCTGTGTTACAGAACAAAGAGATTATAGCCAATTCACTAATCCAAGATATCCAGGATGGGTCATTCTTCAAACGATTTGAGCTAGTATCTAACCATACCTTGTATAACCATGAATTAAGATTGTTGTGTTTATATTTCGTCGACAAAATGGTTGTATCTAAAACGATGGAGCCACGTTTCATTACTAATTGGGACATGTTAAAAAACGTGTTTAGCCAAGATGACGGATAGAGTACGAAAAACAGATGTAATCAATGGACAAAGTATCGAACTATAAATTCTATGCCCACAAGATAAAAACGTAGTTATCAAAAAAAGCTTAATATCAAGGGATTTTAGAATGAGTATTTCGATACTTTATCCGTACTGGTATCCCATTACAGATAAATAACCGAACTATATCTATTAGTTTGGACAGATAACCGAAATTTTAAACCATAAAAAAGAGGAGAAATATACATGAATAACTTTGAAGTTTTAACAGCAGTTGAGATTGCAGCTTTCTTAAAAATATCACGTGCTTCCGCATATGAATTAATGGAAAGAACTGATTTTCCTACTATTCGAATTGGTAGGAACAAAAGGGTAATGGCACATGAATTTATGGAATGGCTTAAAAATAATACGAACAAGATAGCACTATAAGGGGGAAATAAGAATGTCAGTTAAAAAGGTAGGAAGCGGTTGGTCATTTAGAATCGATGTTGGCAGAGATCCTCAAACAGGAAAACGCCGGCAGAAATATCAAAGTGGTTTCCGGACCAAGAAAGAAGCTGAACAGGCGCAGGCAGATTTTATGACACGGATTAAAACAGAAGGATATTTTCAGTCGAAGAAAGAAACGATGGAAGTCTTTTTAAAAAAGTGGATGGAGACAGTTTATAAACATGAAGTAAAATCAACTACCTTTGAGAAAGCGGAATCTGTAGTGCGTGTTCATATTATCCCAGCGTTTGGTCAAAAGGAAGTGGATACACTTAAACCCTATGATATCCAACAGTTTTTCTCAAATAAAACAAAGAGCGGTCTGTCACCGGCAATGATTAAGATTATCAAAAATGTATTAAGCAAAGCATTTCAAACGGCTATTGATTGGGAGTTAATAAACAAAAACCCAATCGAAAAAGTAAAACTACCTTCTATTGTAAAGAGTGAAAAAGAAATTTGGACAGCAGAAGAGGCAAAAAGATTTCTGGAATCCTGTGATGAATTAAGATGGAAGGTGGCTTTTTCTTTGGCACTTCACACAGGAATGAGGCGAGGAGAAATACTTGGACTCAAATGGGAAAACGTAGATTTTGAGAATGCAGTGATTAAAGTACAAGAATCACTGGCATATACAAAGGCAGAAGGACTCTTCTTCTCCACTCCTAAAACCTCCAATTCTTTCCGTGAAATTCTTCTTCCAAAAAGTTTGATACAGTTAATGAAAATATTAAATAGAGAACAAAAGAAAATGAAGTTGCGCATGGGTCCTGCATATCATTCGTATGATTTAGTGGTGAGTACAGTGGATGGTAAACCTCTTCATCCAAGGAACTTGGCCAGAACCTTTGAAAATCTGATCAAAAAGGCGGGAGTTAAACGGATTTCATTACATGGAATGAGGCATACGAATGCAACAATACTCATGAAGGAAGGGGTGAATCCTAAGATTGTAAGTGAGAGGTTGGGGCATGCGAATGTCGGAATTACATTGGATATATATTCGCACATGGATATAAGTTTACAAAAAGAGACTACTATTAAATTGGAAGGCGTATTGAATTAAGAATAGGGGAATAGTTGCTGCTTTTATGTTTTATATATCTAGAATTAATTAAGTGATTATTGAATACGAATATTAATATTAATTAATCGACAAAACGAAATAATGGTAATGTATGGTAAAATAGAGGGGGAATATAACTTATAGGGGGAGTTTTAAGTGAAAAGGGTTTTTCTTTCTCATAGTAGTAGGGATAAGGCATTTTATATTGATATTGTGGTAAAAAACCTAACTAAATTAATTGGTCCTGATAAATTTGTATATGACGCAATAACTTTTGAAGAAGGTCAAAATACAGCACAAGAGATTTCAGAATGGTTAGAAAGGACCGATATTTTTGTACTATTTATATCGAACGATGCATTAGAATCTCCATGGGTTATAAAAGAAATTTTGCAAGCTAAAGATTTATTTGATAAGCATGATCTGAGTAAAATTTATCCTATCATTATTGATGAAAATATAACTCATGAGGATAAGCGAATACCGAAGTGGATGAAAGAAACATACAATATAAGATACATTTCTCAACCATCTGTAGCTGCAAGAAAAATCCATAATAGATTTATTGAGGTATTATGGGAGAAGAACCCGAAAATAAAAGAAAAGAATACATTTTTTGCAGGTAGAAATGACCTCATTGATAATATTGAGGAAAGGATAGATACATTTGATAAACCTTTTCCAACAGCTTTAATTGCATCAGGACTAAGTGAATTTGGTCGAAGATCACTATTGAGGAGAAGTCTTATAAAATCAAGTATCATTAGCGAAAGTTATTTAATGCCTACAATTGTTTTAGATGCACATCAAAGTATAGAAGATTTGATATTCTTATTAAACGACCTAGGATTTAAATCAAATTTCAATATAGAGGAATCTCTGTTGACATTATCTCAAGATGAGAAAGTAGATATTGTTTTCAAAATGTTAAGAGAGATGAAAAGTGCAAAAGATGTTTTATTAATTGTAGATGAAGGAGCAATAGTATCTCCAATAAGAACTATAAGTGAATGGTTTATAAAGTTAAATATTAAACTTAGTGAAGCATCTAATGGGATGACTTTATGTATCGTAAGTAAACACAGAACAAGATATCAAGATTTAGCTAAAGCAGAATCTATCCACGCTATTCATGTTCCTGAATTACCTGTGAATGAAAGAGGTCGCTTATTTACTAGATATCTTCGTATTTTAGACTTGAATATATCAGAAAGTAATATAAAATATATATCTTCTTTATTCTCCGGTCTACCAAAGGAAATAATATATACCGGTGACTATATTAAGCATCATAGTATTTTGGAGTTAAAAAACAATGTATCAATTATAACAGATTTTTCAGACAGAAAAGTATCTAGACTATTATTTCGTTATGAGAATAATGAAAAAGCATATAGTTTATTAGCATTAATAGCAACTTTTGATTTTATTAGCTATAGTATGCTTTCTGAAATTATTGATGAGTCAGATACATATAAAATGCTCATTGAAGAATATATAACCAATGGTATCTGTGAAAGTTTAGGGATTAATGGGGAGTATCTTTGTCTTAACTCTGCTATTAAAAATTATGTACAAAGGCAAAAGTTTAAAATGGAGAAAAATGTTCAAGATGCTTTAAGAAACCATGTTAGAAAATTTGTAAATGATTCTGATAAAGTAAATGATAGAGATGTATCAGATGTATTTTATTCATTGAGGGAAGCTATTAGTGAATACAGTGAGATAGATAGTGTATTTTTAATCCCCTCACACTATTTGAAATCAATGAAAGAATTGTATGATAGACGAGACAGGGATCAAACAGTGATAAAATTAGCTGATAGAATCTTGGTGAATGAAGAATTTATGGATAAGCACATTGCAAGAGAAATTAGATATTTCCTATGTTCATCATTGGCTAGATTAAAGGAAGATAGATTTAAGGAAGAAGTTCAAAAAATTAATGGTCCTGAGCATAATTTTTTATTTGGTTTTTATTATAGACATGTGGGAATGGATACAAAAGCTATTGAAAGTTTATTGAAAGCTCTTAAAGATAGGCCGCAATTTGGTAGAGCAAAAAGGGAGTTAGTGCTTGTTTACAATAATAATGAAGAATATGATAAAGCACTTAATTTAGCACAAGAAAATTACGAATCAAATCGAAATAATGAGTACCACATTCAAGCGTATTTTCAATGTTTATCATATGGAAAAAGCGAGTCTTTAAGTTTTGAAGAAAGAAGAGAACGAGCCAAATTATTACTAGAGGATATAACGAAGATAGACTCTGAAAAAGCAAAAAGTATGTCGTTAGTAATGAATATACAGTATAACATTTATTTTAATGATGATTTAGAATCAGCTGAGTATTTAATTGAGGAAAACGCTAATTTATACCCGAAAGATATATTTGTGTTGCTAGCTATGTTTGATGTGTATGAAAAGTTAAATAAAATTGAAAAATTAAGTATAACATTAGAGTCTATAAAAAATCTTCATGGTAATCCAAGCAGTAAGTATCATCGTGATTATTTAAAATGTTTAGTAGTTTATACGGCTGCGACCGGTTCATTTTCAAAGGCTAGATCAATGGCAAGAACTATTAATCTATCAGAAACTGCTAAACGGTTGCTTGATAATAAGATAAATAAATATGAGACAGTAAATGGTATAAATTTATTATCGAAATGAATAATTATATGGCTTAAAGTATGAGGCTGATTAATATGCCTTTTTATAATTATCAAATTAGAAAGGATTATAATCTCAAAAATGTTATAATGTTAGAATTTTGCCCATACTATTACCAACCCTACCTCCATCCACAAAAATGGAGGTCTTTTAATGTCAGTAAAAAAGGTTGGTAAGGTATGGTCTCTTCGGATAGATGCAGGTATAGATCAACGTACCGGTAAGAGAAAACAGGTGTATCGAAGTGGCTTTAAAACAAAACGTGAAGCATTGGAAGAGATGGCTAAGCTTCAATTCCAAATTAGTACTGGAGAATACACAGAGCCTGAGAAGACGCTATTTAATGAGTATATCGGGTCCTGGCTTCATAAAACATACAAGCATGAAGTCCAGTTGCCGACATATGAGAAAGCTGAACCGATAGTTCGGTATCATTTGGTTCCGTATTTTAAATCAACACCACTTTCTAAGATTACGACCTACGATATTGATCAATTCTATGCTGCCAAGCTGCAGGAAGGCTTAGCAAATGCAACCGTAAGGAAGATGCATAATCTTCTCTCCAAAGCTTTGCAGAAAGCAGTGAAATGGGGATTGATTAAGAGTAATCCTGCTCGTGATGCAACACCGCCAACGGTTCATAAACAGCGTAAGCAAATATGGACGGTGGGAGAAGCCAAAACCTTTTTGGAAGTCTGTGAGCGGGAGGGTGAATTAATTCCCTTCTTGCTGGCCATCTTCACTGGTATGAGGCGTGGAGAACTATTGGCACTTAGGTGGAATAACATCGATTTGGAGAATGGTGTGATTCATGTGGTCGAATCATTGGTGAGGACGAAAGCGAAGGGCTTATATGTGAAAGAAGTGAAAACAGCTCATTCTGTACGTGAAGTTTTCCTTTCTCCTGATGTCAGAGATGCTTTAATAGAGTATAAGAAAAGACAGAAACCGAATGAATTGGGAATTGTGATTGCTTCTTCTGTCGGAACATATATGGAGCCACGCAATCTGCTGAGAAAATATCGGCGGTTAATCAAGCTAGCAGGTGTTCCTTATATGCCATTTCATAATCTCAGGCATACTCATGCAACGATTCTTATGCGGATGGGAGAGAATCCGAAAGTGGTTAGTGAGCGGCTTGGACATGCCAGAGTCGGCATTACATTGGATATCTATTCTCATACAAATGAGGAAATGCAGAAGCGGACAGCGAATCGGTTTGGAGAACATTTTGGATTTAACGGAAATAATGGAGATAGCTGAACCTCTTGGAAAGACTGGGTTCGTGAAGTGGTGTGTGCAGCTTCTGTGCAGTATTTGTGCAATGTATAAAAATACAGGCGAAATCGGGCTTTTACTGAAAAAAAGAAAAAAGGCTCAAACCCTTGATACACCTGGGCTTAAGCCTTCCTAAAAAGTATGATCCCGACTGGGTTCGAACCAGCGACCCCCACCCTGTCAAGAAGAGGGTTGAAAAAGACTGTATCAAATTATGATACAGTCCTGTTTGTTATCCCTGTGATAACTCGTTCTTAACGGTCATGATTTCGTCCTCGGTTGCTGGTTGTGCTGGTTTATAATAGCCTCTTTGCTTAGCTAGTAAATAGACATCATATTGTCTTTGTTCATCTTGGTTTCGCATATCTTGAACCTTTTGTCTTAGTTCTTGATTCTCCGTTTGTGCAATAATAGACGCATAACCTGTGAGACTGCTGTTTAATCCTGATAAATAATCATTAATCATTTCTTTTTCCTGCATGATTAAACCTCCCGCTTATAAAAATTTCATTAAATCTTCTTTATGTTTTCGTGCGTCTTGAGCATCTTTTTGCAGCTGTTGTATGATTTCTGGATCTGTACATTGCTGTGCATAATAATCAAGCTTCGTGGCTAGTGTGCCATGTGAACCGATCATATGACGCAGGTTCTGAAGTTCTAATTCATTTAAGTTTGGCATGTTATCACTCCTCCAATAAAATTCACTCCTACTATCTGCTAAAATGACATAAAATATGCATTCCAAAAAACCTATTGATCTTCTGAGTAAATTCCTTCATAAAATTATTTTTACCTTAATAAGTTATCCTACAAATATTGACACCATATTAAAATTGTGAATAATTAAAAATAGATAGCAATTAGCACTCAGCATCAATGAGTGCTAATTGCCGGATAATTTTTCTTTACAGAACACGATGGAGGGGAAAAGACGAAGATGGAAAAACAGCAATTTAAAGCGGAATCCAAACGATTACTGGAAATGATGATTAACTCAATCTATTCGCAGCGCGAGGTCTTTTTGCGTGAGCTCATTTCAAATGCCAGCGATGCAATTGATAAACTTTACTATAAGGCATTAACAGATGAGTCCTTAACATTTAATAAGGATAGTTATTACATAAAAGTAAGTGCAGACAAGGATCAAAGAACCCTAACTATTTTGGATACAGGAATTGGGATGACAAAAGAGGAACTTGAAAATAACCTTGGTACGATTGCCAAAAGTGGTTCTTTAGCTTTTAAAAATGAAAATGAATCAAAAGATGGCCACGATATTATCGGACAATTCGGTGTCGGATTTTATGCAGCCTTTATGGTAGCGGATAAAGTAACCGTAATCAGTAAAGCTCTTGGTTCTGATACCGCTTATAAATGGGAATCAGAAGGTACTGAAGGTTATACAATCGTTCCATGTGAAAAAGAATCAGTTGGTACTGAAATCATTCTTACTATTAAAGAGAATTCCGAAGAAGAAGATTTCGATCAATATTTAGATGAATACAAACTCAAATCTATTATCAAAAAATACTCCGATTTTATCCGTTATCCAATCAAAATGGATAGCGTAGAGAAACGCCCAATCGAAGGCAGCGAAGACGAATTTGAAAATGTCATCGAAGAACAGACAATCAACAGCATGGTTCCGATTTGGAAAAAGAATAAAAGTGAATTGAAGGAAGAGGATTATGAAAGCTTCTACCATGAGAAACATTATGGCTTTGATAAACCGCTCAAACATTTGCATATCAATGTAGATGGAACGATTCGCTATAATGCGATTCTGTTCATTCCTGAAAATATGCCGTTTGATTATTATTCAAAAGAATTTGAAAAGGGTCTTGAATTGTATTCAAATGGTGTTCTCATTATGGAGAAATGTGCTGATTTATTGCCGGATCACTTCAGCTTTGTGAAAGGGATGGTCGATTCAGAAGACCTATCTCTGAACATCTCCAGAGAAATGCTGCAGCATGATCGACAACTGAAGCTTATCGCGAAAAATATTTCGAAAAAAATCAAAAGTGAGCTTCAATCCTTGTTGAAAAATGACCGTGATAAATATGAAACATTCTATAAATCCTTTGGCCGTCAAATTAAATTTGGTGTGTACAGTGATTTTGGAGCCAATAAAGATGCTTTGCAGGATCTGCTGATGTTCCACTCTTCCAAAGAGAATAAATTAGTGACCCTTGATGAGTATGTTTCCAGAATGCCAGAGGATCAAAAGTACATTTATTATGCAACTGGTGATTCATATGAAAGAATTGAAAAGCTTCCGCAAACAGAGGTCGTTTTAGATAAAGGATATGAAATTCTTTACTTTACCGATGATATCGACGAATTCGCGGTTAAAATGATCATGAATTATAAAGAGAAAGAATTTAAATCTGTTTCCAGCGGAGACCTTGGAATTGATACTGATTCTTCTGAAAGCAAGGAAGATACAAAAGAAGAAAACACTGAGCTATTCAATTATATGAAGGATTTGCTTGCAAACAAAGTGAAAGATGTTAGAGCTTCCAAGCGTTTGAAAACACACCCTGTATGCTTATCCGCTGATGGGGAAATCACAATTGAGATGGAAAAGATCTTAAACGCCATGCCGGATAATCAAAATGTGAAGGCAGATAAAGTGCTGGAAATCAACACTAATCATGAAGTTTTCGACTCTTTAAAAGCTGCTTTTGAACAAGATAAGGCTAAATTGGATTTGTATACCGAATTACTTTATAACCAAGCCTTATTAATAGAAGGTCTGCCAATTAATGACCCTGTAGAGTTTACAAATAATATTTGCAAAGTGATGGTCTAACCATAACCGAAAAGCATCAGTTACCCTCCAAAAATGGGGGAACTGATGCTTTTTTAATTTCTGTTTTCCGTTATTTTGAGCCGGAATGCACGCATTTTTGTGTATAATAGGAGTACTATCGACAAAATTCTCCATTAAGAAATTATGATATTCATATAACGATCCGTTTGTTATAATCCTAAAAGTAAGATGATGTATGAAGAAGGTGGCAGTTATTAATAAGGTTGAAGTGAGAGTAAGGCAGTTTATTGAAGATATACAGCATCCTAACCAAAAGAAAAAGATAAATGTAAATGACTTGGAGAGTCAGTTAAGAATACATATAGAAGACTATTTTGATATGGATGGGTATACATTGTTTCACGGTGTTATCGAGAGGCTCGTAGAAGAGAATGTACTTACCCCTATTTTAAATAAACAAACAAATGGCCGTTATCCAGCGTTGCCATTATTTTATTGGGTTAATATCAAAAAGGAAATCACCAAATGGGATCGGCTTGAAATGCTTAAGCTAAATGACCAATTTGATTTTTCTTATTACGAAAGACATCCGGAATGGCAAACAGAAGAGGAATGGACAAGAATTAAAAACCTCTACACTTTCTTGAAAAGCAGCCAATCCAGGCAAACGGTTTCCTTGGAAGAACGTAGTCTTGAGCTTTTCGGTCACGAAAAATTCCTAACTGACAATGAACTGTTTCCAGAAGGAAAAGGATTTTTACAAAGAATCGGTGTGTCCATGGACGACTTAAAAAGCACAAAGATGGGAGAACCTTTTGTTTTTTGGATGAAAACAGGTGTTCAGATGGCAGATATTAAACGTGTGTTGATTTTAGAAAATCTATCATTCTTCCATACATGCGTTCAGCTGCTAGAAGAAGACATTTTGGATTATGAACCGGATCTGATTATTTATGGTGAAGGCAAAAAGATTGAAAGAAGCTTCTCCTTTTTCTTTAAACTTTTCCCAGAGGATTCCTATTTATTTTATTATGCTGGTGACCTGGATGCAGAGGGCTATAGCATTTGTATGAGATTAATAGATAAATATCATGAATGCACGATTCAGCCGGCCTTAAAAATCTATCGAAAAATGCTAGAGTGCAGGGAACAGGCAAATCTGGAAACAGGACAGGTGCGTAATGAAGCGCACAGAGACCGATTCTTTGCCTGGTTTACGGAAGAGGAACAGGACAGCTTAATCGAGTTGTGGACTGCCAAAAAGCGAATTCCGCAGGAGGTATTAACGATTGAAACTTGGAGGCGATGGACGTGAATGAATCGTGGGAGGGCTTTGCCCAAAGGATGAAGCGATTAAATCCTTTGTTCGAACTGGGGAAAGGAATGGAAATCGGCGAATTGAAGCCCTATATCCAGACTATATTAATGCAAGTTCTATTGACCATTTTTTATCGTGAATTAAATGATGACGACGGTCGACGAAAAATGGATATTTTACATATGGTCGAGGATTGCATTAAACAAATGAAGCTAACAGCTGATGAAAAACAAGTAGAACGGATTACGAACGGTCTCCTCTTTCAGGGGAAGGAAGAATACAGCAAACCTTTTGAATCGTACTATTATGATGAAATTAGACAGGTTTGGGATACTCAAACCTTTCGTTATGTAACCATGGACGAACTGTATACAAACCTGGAAATGGGTGGATCGATTGTCTATAAATTAACCGATGTCGCACAGGAAATGATTTTTATGAGCCGGGAGATGGCAGAAGAGTTCTCGATTACGATCGAACAGCTTTATAGTATGCAGCTGATTAAAAATGGGAATTTCAAAAAAGCGACACGTAATCTTGATCATTTGATTTCCAGAGTGAATCGTTTGATGACGAAGGAATATACCTTTCAAAAAGAGATGGTCAACAACCCTAAGATTCTACTTTTGGAGCAAGAGCACCAAAGGGAGGAGAATCGCTGGGAGATTGAGGAGCAATTTGAAGAAGAGAAAAATCATTTCCGTACAATTTCCTCTATGATTGAAAAAGCAAAACGGACAGAAGAGAATGGCTTGGTTCAAAAGGAATTAATCGTTCTGCATGAGAAAATTGAACATACCAGACAGCTGCATGACCGATTTGCCAAATTAGTCATCCAAAACATTTCATATGAAATGAAGTTAAAAGCTGAAAACCCATCATTGTTCTGGGAAAACAGCCTTGTTTCATTCAGGGAGCATATTTATGAAAATTGGATCATGAAAGAGGGAATCAAGGATTTTGACATAGTCGAAAACATTATTGGACCTTTATTTTCCCCGAAAAATGAATTCGTTCTCCCGCTCGATTGGATTTGGATGGAACAAGAGCAGGCAAATGTTATGCCAATAGAAGATACAACTGCGGATGAGGAAGAGGAAGAAGAGTTTACAAAGCGTGTGACAGACTGGTCTTCCATCATAAAAGCATGGAAACATGTATTTGAACATTTACAGCAATTTGGGGAATTTTCACTGGCTGATTTAGCGGATATGCCAATGGACGTACAGGACCAATGGTTTGAAGAAAGTGAAACACTTGATTTATGGATGTTATTTGATAAGAAACCTCTCAGAATCCTATCACCGATGCGAAAATTAGAGACGCTAACGGATGAACGTGAAATCCTTCTGCATCGAATCATGAATGAGTATCCACAATTTTTATCATTAGAAGGAAGCCAAATTTATACTGAATTTGACCATCGTTCAGCTCCTGTCATCTGGTATGGGACTAAAATGACACCATTTAAAATTTGTCTCCGGGAGGAGTAAGGCTAAATGAATACAGAAATCATAAAAAAAGCATCACACGTTTATTTTACATTACTAAAAGATAAAGTAATTGATGAAACGAGTGAGCATTTCCAAACCTACTATGAACCGGAAGTCAGACAGACTGTTTTATTACTGGCAGACGAATCCGGAACCTATATTATCGAATCACCAAAGCGAATCCATTTAGTTGTGCAGCCTGCAGGGTCTGTTTTCGCAACCAACTTTACCCATATGAAGGATAAGCATAAGCAAATAGAAAATAAGAAGTATTTCAATTTAATGAGTATCATTCTTATGGCTTTTCTGGCAATGGTGGATAAGAACCAGGCAGCCAGAATTCGGACGAAGCGTGAAGGAATTACGTTTTACGCTTTAGAACGCCACGTGAATGAGTTGATTACAAATTGGAATCGCATGTTAAAAGAAAATCCTTCATTTGGAGAAGAACAAGCCATTGATATGCCGGATATCGTGACCACTTGGGTCAATATGGTTGTTGAAGCGGATGATTTCGGTACTAGAAAAGGGAACAGGCGGACGCGTATCGGGCTGATTACCGGGGCTATGAGACTCTTGGAAACAGAAGGATTAATCGTGATTTTAGATAAAGACGATATACCAAAAGCCGTCCCGAAAATGGAATTATTCGAGCGGATCGAATTCCTTTATCATGATTATGACCGATATGAACAAATGAAGGAACTTATGAAGACGGAGGAGAAGGAGAATGCCGAAAATCCATCGCATTAGAATCGTCGGACTGAAATATGACGGGATGCAAAAGCAATATAAGGATACAACCTTTGATTTTCACAATGAACAAACATCTACGAATGGATTAATCGCTATGATGAACGGCGGTGGAAAAGGTGTTTTCCTGCAATCCATCTTTCAGGTACTTAAGCCGGGAACTGCATGGGGCAAACAAAACAATCGTTTCTACCAGCAATTTTTCTTTAATAAAAAGGAACAGTTTGCACCGTATACCTTCCACATCTTGATTGAATGGGAACTGGATGGTTCTGAAGGACGTCATTTAGTGACAGGTGGTATGTTCTCTGCTGAACAAAAGAAATTGCTGGATGAGGAAAGCGGCCTCGAGAATGAAGCAACTGAACGTGAGGCTAAAATTGTCCCGAATATTACGTTTTATGCAAGAGAGTTTGATCGTAAAGAGGATGTTGCATTGGAACATATTCCTCTCTATGAAAATGGCAAGGTAGCGGATCCGGAAGAGTTGAAGGATTATTTCAAATGGAATGGATTCGATGTATACCGCGACATAAAAAAACATTATCGCATTCTTGATACATATGGCATCAATCGAAAAGATTGGGACATTATGAAAGAAATTAATAGGGATGAAGGCGGGGTAGGCAAATTTTTTGAAGGAGCAGAGGATGATCATTCTCTCTTCCAAAAAAGAATTATTCCGACCATCACTCAAGTGTTAAATAAAGCGGAAGCGCAAAAAAATGACCTGATGGAGATCTTTAAAAGCCAGGCAAGTATTGCTAAAGATTTACCAGTGCTGCTAAAAAGAGAACAAGCTCACAAAGAATTTTTAGAGGATATTGTACCTTTTGAAGAACATGTCAGAGTTGGTGTCGAGCACGAAGAGATTGTGCAGGCAAGTACAAAGGAAGGCCAGCAGCTTCTCGGTGCATTGGAGCATGTGATCAAACAAGAAAAGGAAGATTTTAATACGCTAGAAGAAGAGATTGAACAATTAACGAAGCAATTGTCTGTCTTGCGTTTTGAAAAAGATAATTTGGAGTATGCCAAAGCTCATCAAGATGTACGCCATTGGGAAAAGCAGCTCGAGAAAGATAAAGAGAAGCATGAACAACTAAAAGCCATTGTTGCAGAAAAACAAGCGATTAAAGATGAATTTACTTTCTCCCTGTTGTTAAAAGAATGGAGTGAATACGAAAATACCATTCTTAATTTAACTGAACAAATGAAAAAACTTGAACAAAACAGCGGGTTAGAACAAGTTAATCAACGAATGGATGAAATCAAGGCCGAGATGACTGCTGAGTGGGACAAGGTGAATCTCGATATTACAGAGGCTCATAACCAGTACCATGCTTACAAAAAATATCTTACTAAAAGAAGTAAAGAAGTAAGCGGTCATGATAAACAAAAGACCATTGAAATTGCTAAATTAAGCACAGAAATACATGC
This sequence comes from Pradoshia sp. TA40_28, assembly GCF_059694525.1. Classification (NCBI taxonomy): domain Bacteria; kingdom Bacillati; phylum Bacillota; class Bacilli; order Caryophanales; family Bacillaceae; genus Pradoshia; species Pradoshia sp. TA40_28. Next base: position 80,493 of record NZ_JCATZO010000005.1, on the reverse strand, counting down.
CTTACAGGATGAGCTTCAAACGTTTGATAAAAAAGCAAAGGAAATGGCTGCACAATTTGGAGACCGGATTACGTATGATTTGTCTGGGTTAATTGCCCATTTTAAACAAAATCTACTCCAACTTCAGGAAGATCTTAAACAGCTTCAAGATCAGGATAAACAAACGCAGGAATTACAAAATGAACTATCCGGATCTTTAGGTACGTTACGGGAATCATTGAAACATATGACCGTTAAACGTGATAGCTGGAATGAGGCTTACCAAAAGCAGGAATTAAAAGAAACGTCTATTCTGGAACGTCTGAAACTTATTTTAGATGATGTATCGACACCTTTAACGCATGCTCTCTTATCAAAATATGCCTCAGGTATTGAAAGTCATCTGAACCAAAACCAGGAAGAGAGTGAACAGGTCAAAAAAGAACTCTGGGAAAGTCAGCTTGACCATTATTTAAATGATGAGAATTTCTGGATAGCCAATCAGGACGTGAAAGAGTTTAAAGAGTGGATTGATGAAAAGACAGGTATTGATGTATTCTACGGTACACAATACTTGCAATCATTGGACGAGGAAGAACGCCTTCACCACTTGGAAGCCTATCCACTTCTGCCATTTGGTTTGGTCGTCAGCAAACCACAATGGGAGAAAATCAATCATCATCTTTTACAAGGAAGGCTCTTTAAAAGCCCGGTTCCTATTTATTTAAGAGAAGAAATGAAGGATCAACCTGTTTCTTCATTTGTTGTTTTACATGGTGAAGAACAGGAGTTAATTACAAACAGAGACTCCTATCTGAAATGGAAACTATCCATTTCCAAACAAATTGAAGAGAAAAAAGATATATTAGATGAACTTGGAAAATCTGAACGATCTCTTCGCCGCTTATATAATGAATTAAATAGAATGACAGATACTGAGCTTTGTGTGGATATTGCCAAATTGATTGAGCAGGAAGAAAAGGAAATATCCCGGGTAGATAGCGAATTAAAACGAACCATTCAAATCCTCAATAAAGAAAAAGAGCTGCACGCGCAGTTGCGTGAACAAATCAATAAGAAGCAAGTCAGAATTGATGAATGTGAAAAGCATATAGAAGTAGTCGAGGGATTTGAACAGGAAAAAGAAAAATTCGAACAGCATAAACAATTGAACGATGCAAAGGAATCTCATAAAGCTACTCTGATCGCCCAACAAGAAGAGATCAGTAAGGAACTAGAAGAGCTTAATGACAGGAGTTCGCAGTGGAACCAAACCTATTTGGAATGGAAATTGTCCATGGAGCAAAGTATTAAGCAAATCGTGCAATATGTAAGTTCAGCTGCTTTCCCTTCAGTTGGAAAAGTCGAAAGCAATGAGGAAGTACCAAGTTTATCTCTGCATCTACTGGATAAGATTAAAGGGCATTTGATTGAATTAAATCAATTGCAGCGCTCCAAGGAAGAACAAGCACAGGAATTGCTTACGTTAAAAGCACAAAAAGAAGCGGAAGCATCACAGAAATCTAAATTGGAGAAAAAGTTAACAAAGCTTCATGAAGATTGGAAAGAGAAATCGGTACCGGACGAACCGATCAGCATTCTCGAAGGTTTGCAGCAGACCGCTAATAAAGAGGCAAAAGACGCTGATAAAGAGGAGCGTAAGCAGGACAAGGAAGTCACCGTTGCGGAAACATCCTTAAAGATGGCGAACGAACAAGCTAAAAAAGCGGAGAAAAAGCTTAGCAAGCATGAACAGGAGCCGGAAAAGTGGGAAGATCAGGATCTGGAAGTTAAAGAGGTTGAGATTAAAGACCGGACTAAACTGACTAAAAAAGAGCTGAGTCAGGCTGAAAAGAAACTGAAAGAGACAAATGATCGTATCAATGGTTACGAGGGAGATCAGTTAACCTTATCCGTTATTTTAAAAGAAAATCCGCTCCCTTATACAGAAGAGGTTGTAGCCAAAATTAAAAATCAAGGTAAATCATGTATCTTAGCTTGGTGTGAAGCGCACCAAAATTTCCTTGAAGAAAAACAGGTTAAACATGCCAAGCTTGAGCAATCACTCCGTAAGCTGAAGCTTACGATTGAAGATAAAGATTGGGAGCTGCGGTTTAAAAATGAAGTTCTCTCTTCTTTGGATCATATGGATACTCGCCATTATGCCCATATCGAATCGATTATTGCCAATATGAAACGCTTCTCGAGGAGCGGTTTGGAGCAATTGGATCGTGATAAAGAACGAGCGGAAAAGGCACAGGATTTCTGGGCAAGCCGTGCCAGCATGAAAATCATGAGTATGTCCGACGCGATCCGGTCCATGATTGCCAAGATGAAAATTAAAAATGAACGTGGAGCATTTCCGCTTGTCCAATTGAAGGAAGACATCTTACCTAAGAATGCCGAAGAGGTAGAACCGCTCTTAAAACAGCATTTCGTTATGGCTATAGATAAGATTACGAAGCAATTCGAGACAATCGATGACCATAATAAAGCTCTTGAGACAGAAATCAAGCAATTAATCAGTGATGAACAGATTCTGTTTGTATCCCTACGCAATCGTTTCCCTGAGCTGCTGGTCTATAATATGCGGACTGATAATGCCTTCATGTACGGTAGACCGCAAAAAGAACACTATTCAACTTGGAAAACGATAAACCAAGGGTCTAAGACGAAGTCAGATGGCAGTGGCGGCCAAAAATTATCTGCCCGGATGGTTATGATGATGATGCTCTTATCCGTTAAGAGTGAAGCGGATAACAGCTGGGTATCACTCGTTTGTGATAATCCGTTTGGCCAAGCAGCATCAGCACATGTTCTGGATCCGATTTTTGCGGTTGCTGAGAAGTTGAAGTTCCAGTTAATCGTTGTGACACCGCCTGAATTGGTGAAAACTGAGATCAGTCAGCGCTTTGACTCCTATTACAAACTAGATTTTGTTCGTGAAAATGGAAAAGAGATTGTGACAGACACCGTTGTACCGGCTTATCGGATTTATCAGGAAGAAGAAGTTTTACAATAGAATTAATTGATTTATTTACGTATGGATGGATATAGAGAACTCTGTTGAGGACTGTTAGTAAAGTAAAAGGAGACTGCATGTTTAATTGCAGTCTCCTTTTTTACCATAGTGGCTCATCTTTATTCGTTAACCTGAGAAATAGAGGCATAAAGAGCATGACTACAAGCATTAAACATAATTCCAAAAGCAGTGTAGAAGATAATGATAAATCAAAGATGACAGTAAAAGGGATTGTTATGAGTGGAAATAAAACAAATGCAGAAGTTGCCTTTCTGGAAGTATTGCTTTGATATTGAATTTCTCCGCAATGATTACATTTCATCTGTCTGCGAGATGCAAATAATTTTTTTATTGATTCGGTCCAAGACCACTTTACCCCACAGTTTTGACAAGTTGGCACGACCATAGCCTCCTTTTTTAAACCTAAACAAACAAAAGGTATTTAATTTATTATACCAGAGCTTAATTTTTCTAAAAGTGAAAAAATATCAAGAGTAGAGGTAGGCTGAAAATAGCAGTACCATAGGTGTTTTCCTATCCCTTTACATTACCTTTGGGTTGATCATGGTTATATCCACCGTACGAAGGGAATGAGGATAATGTGGGAGATTATAAAGTTGGGGAAAATAATATCGTCCTGATTACAAAAAGTCATAAAAATCCAGATATACCCAATTTATATGATATGATCCACTTTATACGGTATACTTTAGGATATGGGTTATTTTAATAAGGAGGTTAAAGCAATGGGCATTTTAGATGGGTTAATGGGTAATTCTTCAACTATAAGTAAGGATGAAGTTTCTAAATCATTAAAAGAAGTATTGTTTCCAGGTGAAGAAGTTCAACAAGCGTACAAGTTAATCAGGGATTTGATTGTATTCACGGGTAACCGACTTATTCTTGTAGATAAACAGGGCATGACAGGTAAAAAAGTCGAGTATCATTCCATCCCATACAAAAGTATTACGCATTTCAGTACGGAAACAGCAGGCACATTTGATATGGATGCTGAGCTTAAAATTTGGTTATCCGGAGCAGATATGCCAATAATCAAGACGTTTAAAAAAGGAAACAGTATTGAAGACGTTCAAAAATTGCTTGCTTATTATGTTTGTGGATAAATGTAGCCAAAGAATCTAAGGGAGGGCGACTGAAATCGCTCTCCTTTTTTTTATTGTCCTCTTTAAATAAACTCCAATAATAAATATGATCCGTAGTCTTTTTGTTCCATATAGCCATCCAAGGTCATATTAATAAATGACCATTTTTATATAAATTGGAAATAATGAAGGACATCATAAATTTGTGACGAATACTATAATATGTGTCTAAATTGTGAACGATATGAATACGTTTTATCAAAAGTACTTATTCTTAAAGTCGTAATTCTTTATTCAATTATTTATTAAAGCGTTTTCATCATTCTGAAAGGGAGGAATTTTTGTGAATGACCAGCAAATCATCAAATGTGAAAAATGCAGTGGGAATCAAGTGAAAAAACTAATTACTGTCTCTGATATGATGTTTTTGGCCATTTTAATTGCATGCTGTATTCCAATGCCAGGTTGGTATTTAATTCCGATCTTCATGTTTATAGGCTTTCTTGATGTGAAAAAAGGAGGCTTTCGTTATAGCTGCACTGGCTGCAAATCCAAATTTAGAGTATCAAAAGAAATCAATGCAGCGTTTACTGAATTTTTTAGAACCCAGAAAACGTTAATTAAATAAGCTACACATTGTTGGGAGATCAGTTGGATATAAACTGGTCTCTTTTTTATTCTCAGTTCATCATCCAATTTATTTCTACTAATCATTCACTGCTAAAGATGTAAAAGACTTCATTCTTTGCTCCAAGAATATAATTCTTGCGATTATAAAAATTTAACAAAATATCTCAAACATAAATTTAGGGAAATTTTTTTCGATGGATTCGAAAATATAGAGAAAATTTTCTCCAGAAAAATAGGTAATAAAGAAAAATATTTACATATATTTATATCAATGCTATATTTATCCTTGTAAGCGTTTACCAAATATGAAGTCAACAAAAGATTTTGTTTAAAGTCTATATAGGTGGTGGCAGAATTGAATTTAGAAAAGTATAAAGGAATATTTCCAGCTTTCTATGCTTGTTATGATGATTTAGGAGAAATATCTGAGAGTAGAACTAAAGATTTATGTGATTATTTATACAACAAAGGGGTTAAAGGCCTGTACGTTGGGGGAAGTTCTGGGGAATGTATCTATCAGAGTCTTGAAGAAAGAAAAGCTACATTACGATATGTTGCAGATCATGTTAATGGAAAACTGACTGTAATCGCACATGTTGGTGCACCGTCAACAAGAGATAGTGTTATATTGGCAAAATATGCTGAAGAATTGGGATATGATGCTTTATCTGCCATTCCGCCAATTTACTTTAATCTCCCTGAAAGTTCTATTTATAAGTATTGGACAGAGATTATTAATGCAACTAATCTGCCATTTATCATTTACAATATCCCACAAACAACAGGCTATAATCTTTCTTTGAATCTGTTTAATAAATTATTGGAGAATAAGAAGGTTATAGGAGTTAAAAATTCTTCCATGCCAGTTATGGATATTGAAAGATTTAAGACAGCGGCTGGTGAAGATTTTATTGTTTTTAATGGTCCTGATGAACAATATGTTTCTGGGAGATTAATTGGTGCAGACAGTGGTATAGGCGGAACCTATGGAGCTATGCCAGAACTTTATTTACTGGCAGAAGAATTTGTATCAACAGGAGATTTTGCTAATGCCAGGAGAATACAAAGTGATATAAATGACATTATTATCGCTTTATGTTCCTTAAACGGCTCTATGTATTCGGCTATTAAAGAGGTCTTAAAATTAAGAGACGTTAACATAGGAAATGTAAGAGGTCCGTTAGAGCCAGTAACAGGTGAGGATTTAAATAAAATCGAAAGTATTAAAGAGTTGATCGACAAAGCGATAGTAAAGTATAGAGGGTAACCAGATGAAAAGAAGAATCGTATGCTTTGGGGACTCTAATACTTGGGGATTTAACGCTAAAACTGCGGATAGATATCCAGAAGGCGTTAGATGGACTAGTCTTTTAGCCGAATTACTTGGTGATGAGTTTCAAGTAGTGGAAGAAGGATTGTCCGGTAGAACGAGTGTCATAGATGATCCTTTATTTGAAGGATTGAATGGGTATACCTATATCCATCCTTGCTTGATGAGTCATATGCCAATAGAACTTGTCATTATTATGCTTGGAACGAATGATACGAAAGAAAGGTTTCATTTAACTTCTTATAATATTGCACAAGGAATAGCCAGACTTTCACTTAAGGCCAAACTTACTCCCGCCGGTTTAAACGGAACATGTCCAAAAGTCTTAGTTATTGCACCTCCCCCTATTGATAAAAGGTATCTGGATACTGAAGTCAGTAAATCAATGGGAAGTGAATGCGACCTCAAATCAGAGGAAATATCGAAGCATTTAATGGAACTATTAGAGCTTCAGGGTACAGAATTTCTTGATACAAAGGGATTGGTAGGAATGAATAAGGTTGATTTTATGCATCTTGATGAGGAAGGTCACAAGCAATTATCACAGCTTGTCTTTCGTAAAATCAAAAGCATTTTACTATTTTAATAGGATGATAAGGAGGGGTCATTTATGTTTAGAAAGCGTTTTCTTAAAGCCGGAATGGCAATCATGCTTGTACTGTCAGTACTTGCGGGATGCTTGGGGAAAGAAACCAGTAAATCTAATGGTAGTTCTGGTTCAAATGGTGAGGTAGAAATAACAGTTTGGTTAACTCCGCAGTGGAAGGGTGTTTTAGATGCTTCTGAAGAGGGAGCTGACTATGATAGCTTTTTCAAACATGCAGCAGAGAAATTCGCTGCTGAATACAAGGAACATAAGGTCAAAGTAAATGTTGAGGTCATTGCAGGTGACCAACGCGATGAGCTTTTAAACGTAAATCTTAATGGGGGAACTCCTCCAGATGTTTTCTTTGAAAGCGTTTTTGCTATGGGAGACTATGCTCATAGAGGGGCTTTAGTACCTCTAAACGATATCGTTGACGATGAATCTAAAAAAGATATTGCCGAAAGCCATTGGGAGAGTGTGACGTTTGGTGATGATGTATACTTCTATCCATTCTCACATAACCCAGGTACTTTAACTTATAATGCTGATATGTTTAAAGCTGCAGGGCTTGAAGAATATATTGGTGGAGAGCATGAAATCAAGACTTGGACCTTGGCTGACTATGAAAAAATACTTAAAAATTTAAAAGAGAAGTTGCCTAAGGATAAATATTCAAATGCGTATCCAATGGGATTGTTTGCTTTAAATAATCAGGCAGATACCTGGAATCTTGCTTATTTAAGAATGTTTGGTAATGAGTTCTTTGATAAAGATGGTAATTTAATCATTGATGATGCAAAGGGTGCTAAAGCCGCAAATTGGTTAAAGAAAATCTACGATGATGGTTTAACTAACCCTGGTGTAGAATCTGTTTCTTCAAACGATGTTAATGCGATGTTCCAAAATCAACAGCTTGCGATTAGTTTTACTAACTCAATACTACTCAACAATGCAAAGGCTGATATGGAAAGTGGTAAAGCTCCTAAATTTGATATGAGGCTCGCTAATATTCCGTCTGAAAGTGGAGATCCTTTAACTTTCACTTATGTGACAGGTGCTGCTGTTTTTGACACAAAAGACGAAACTAGAATTAAAGTTAGTAAGGATTTCGTGAAATTTGTCTCTACTGATTCTGAACTTGTGAAGGCATCTAAGAATGGAGTGCCTGTTAGAACATCTGTTACTGAGGAGTTTAAGGCAGAAAAGCCTTACTTTGATGCCTATTCTGCTAACGATCAATACATGTTTAATTTTACTGGAAATGTACCAGGTTACAGCCAGTTAAGACAAGTTCTTTATCCAGAATTACAGGCTTTATATACTGGTGAAAAAACCGCGAAAGAAGTTGTAAAGAGCTACCAATCAAGCGGAAATAAAATAATTGAAGATTCAAAAGCAAATTCAGTTATTACTAATTAGCTCTAGAATATACGACTTTACAACATTTAAGCCCCTTCTTATTGGGGCTTAAATTGTAGAAAGGTAAATGATATTAATGAAAATCAAAAAAGATTTTTTCAGAGAAAATATTACAGGCTACTTGTTTATCGCACCTCAAATGTTACTTTTTTTGGTATTTTTAGTTTATCCGATCATTGAAGGAATAAGATTAAGTCTATTTAAAATAAGCTATCAAGATGAAGTATTTATTGGGCTTGATAACTATAAAAGATTATTCAGTGATTCTGTATTCATTCAATCCACTATTAACACAGTTATTTTTGTCCTATTCATTGTGGCATTAACCGTTATTTTTGCAATGTTTGTTTCCGCTGCTATTTTTGATAAAAATGCTAAATATGTATCTTTCATTAGAGGTGCATACTATATTCCTGTAATGGTTTCCATGGTGGTCATGAGCATGATTTGGAGTTTCTTATTAAACCCTGCCAATGGTTTAATCCCTTTTGTGGCAAGAAAAATGGAACTGTCAACAGTCAATTTCTTAGGTGATACGGATTGGGTACTGCCCGTTATTATTTTCGTGACATTTGCTACGAATGTTGGGCAGGCAATCATTCTATATATTGCTTCTATGATTGGGGTTCCAAAGGAACTATTTGAAGCGGCTGAAGTGGATGGGGCAAGTAGAATGAAAATTATCTTTAAAATTATCATTCCGATGGTTAAACCTACAACAATATACATCATTATTATGAATATTATTGCCGTCCTAAAGATCTTTGTTGTTATTCAGCTTTTAACTGGTGGAGGACCAAACAATGCATCTACAACTCTTATGTACTACTTATATAATAATGCATTTAAGTATAATCAGCTTGGTCTGGCTTCTGCTGTAGGTGTAATTATGTTCTTAATTACATTAGCTCTATCGATTCCACAGCTAAGAGCTATGTTTAAGAAGAATTAGAGGTGAGAGAATATGTTGAGGAATAAGAACAAGAAAAAGAAAGAAAAAATTGATATCGTAACAAATATAATTGTACTATTTTTTGCTATTCTAAGTCTTTTCCCTCTTTACTGGCTTGTGACGAGCTCTTTTAAGAACAGTGCCGATGTTGTTAAAATGCCGCCAGATTGGTTTCCTAAAACCTTTACGTTGAGCAACTATGTGGATGTTTTCAACAATCAACCTGCTTTTACATGGACATATAATAGCTTATTTGTAGCTTTGGTTTCTACCTTGGCCTTAATTATTGTCAGTGCGCTTGCAGCCTATGCATTTTCAAAGCTCCAATTTAAAGGGAAAAATATTATTTTCATTATTTTTATTTCAAGTCTTATGATTCCAAAAGAAGTCATGATCGTCCCTTTGTTTAGAATTATTCAGGACTTTAATATGGTTAATACCTTAAGTGGTATGATTTTGCCAAACGTTGCAACAGCTTTTGGGGTATTTTTACTAAAGGGATTCTTTGATACAATCCCAGATTCCTTAAGAGAAGCTGCCAAAATCGATGGAGCCAGTGAATTTAAAATCTTTTATAAAATCATGCTGCCCTTAGTTAAACCAGGTATTGGTGCATTATTTATTCTTAACTTTGTTCAAGTTTGGAATGATTATTTATGGCAGCTTGTAGTCGGTCAAGATGAAGGTTCGAAAACGTTAATGGTAGGGATCGCAACTTTGATGCAAGATCTAAATCCAAACTTTGCCTATAAGATGGCTGGAGCTACTGTAGCAGCCATTCCTATGCTACTCATATTTATTTTCTTCCAAAAGTATTTTACAAAAGGAATTACGATTGGAGCAGATAAGTAATATTTTTATATTTGGAGATGTTTGCAGATGAATAAAAAACAGAAGATATTTGATCTTATTAATAGACAACTGATTGTTTCATGCCAGGCTCTTCCAGAGGAACCTCTTCATAGCTCTTTTATTATGAGTAAAATGGCTTATGCTGCTATGGTTGGAGGAGCAAAGGGGATTAGAGCAAATAGTGTTGAAGATATTAGGAAAATAAAAGAAACTGTTCAATTACCTATCATCGGAATTATTAAAAAAGTTTATGAAGGATCAGAAGTATTTATCACCCCTACTTTTAAAGAAATCGACCTTCTTTATCAGGAGGGGGTAGATATTATTGCGTTGGATGCAACGAAAAGGATCAGACCTGATGGCAAGACGATAAGTGAAGTCTTTCCTAAAATCAGAGAGACATATAAAGAACAAATTTTCATGGCGGACTGCTCTACCTATGAAGAGGCAAAAGAGGCTTATGAATTAGGGTTTGATTGCTTAGGTACAACGTTGAGTGGCTATACGGAATATACAAAGGGTAATCATCTTCCAGATTTAGAATTGATAGAACGATTGGTTCAGGATTTTCATATTCCTATCATTGCTGAAGGTGGGATTTGGACTCCAGAGGAACTGAAAAGTGTTTTTGATTTAGGCGTTCATACAGCAGTAGTGGGTACCGCGATTACGAGGCCAATGGAAATTACCAAGAGATTTATTGAAGCAATTAAATAATTGGTCCAAGTAAGAGATAAGCTTTTTTAAGTGTCAGTCCATTTTTCAAGGGGTTTATTATGCATAATAGATAGATTTAAAGGATGATGGAAGTGAAAATATTAGCAGCCGATATTGGTGGAACCTCTATAAAAGTTGGCATCTCTGATCGGGATGGAAAAATAGAAGAATTTAAAGAATATGATACGGAAAGTAAAAAAGGTGGAAAGTATTTAGTTGAAAAACTAATTAAAATAATAAGTGAATTTCAGGACTTTGATGTTATCGGTATAAGCACTGCAGGACAGGTTAATAGTACAGAGGGTTCAATCATTTATGCCAATGAAAATATTCCAAACTATACAGGTACTAAATTAAAAGATATTCTAGAGAATCAGTTTAAGGTTCCTGTTAAAGTGGAAAACGATGTGAATGCAGCTGCTTTAGGGGAAAAGTTCTTTGGAGCTGCAAAGGATTTTAATGATTTTCTTTGTTTAACATATGGGACAGGCATTGGTGGGGCCATTGTAATCGATTCTAAAATTTATAAGGGACATAATGGATTGGCTGGAGAATTTGGTCACATCATTACCCATCCCTTAGGCAATAGGTGTAACTGTGGCAAAGCTGGCTGTTATGAAGTATATGCTTCTACCACGGCTTTAATAAAAAGAGCGCAGGCCGTAAATTCCGATTTTATAAATGGTAGAGTCATTTTTCAAAGAATGAACCTAGGTTATAAGGGTTTAGATATGCTCCTTCAAGATTGGGTATCGGAGGTGGCTCTGGGGCTAACTTCCCTTATCCACATTTTTAACCCGCCAGCTATTATTATTGGTGGTGGAGTGATGGAGCAAGAAAATCTGGTAAATATGATTTCTAATAAAGTTAAAGAGTTAACAATGGATAGCTTTTCAGATGTTAAGATTATGAAAGCCTCTCTTGGAAATAAAGCCGGAGTTCTTGGTGCAGTATCACTTCATTTAAGGGATGATTACTAGAAGGAGTGTCACAATGACAGTTCAGGATCTATTTTCTCTCATTCACTCAAGATACAATTCATTTACTAACACAGAAAGAAAAGTTGCTGATTATATTCTCGAAAATACCAAAGATGTCATTTACATGTCGATAACTGATTTGGCTGATGCATGTAACGTAGGTGAATCAAGTGTTTTTCGATTTTGTAAAACGATGGATCTTAAAGGATATCAGGAGTTTAAAATTGTTTTAGCCCATAGTATTTCTCTTGAAAATGAAACTCCGCAGCTTTCCAGTGTGATTACGATTCAAGATTCAATTGAGGAAATGTCGTCAAAGGTTTTATCCTCAAACATACAGGCACTTACAGAAACCTATAACCTTCTTTCAGAAAATGATCTTTCTCATGCTGTTGAGTGTATGGTAAACGCCCAAAGAATCCACTTTTTTGGAGTAGGTTCTTCCTTAATGACAGCAATGGAAGCAAAGAATAAGTTTATGAGAATTACGAATAAAACAGAGTGTTCGATCGATTCACATCTCCAAGTTATGTCTGCAGCTTTAATGACAGAGAAAGACGTAGCCATTCTCATTTCTTATTCAGGTTCAACGAAAGATACGATTGAAGTAGCAAAAGCAGCAAAAGAAAGCGGTGCAAAGATTATTTCGATAACGAGATTTGCAAAATCTCCTTTGACTAGTTTCTCAGATATTACATTGCTGTGTGGTGCAAATGAAGGTCCGCTTCAGGGAGGAAGTTTATCTGCAAAGATATCACAGCTTTACCTTTTAGATATGCTCTATTTTGAGTATTTTAAAAGAACGAACAAGGAAGCGGTCTATAATAAAGAATTAACGGCAAAAGCTGTTATTGAAAAGATGCTATGACGGATGTTAGATTGCCAACGGTTAAATGTTAATGCTGATTTTGTTATTTGAAATCTTGATTATGAAGTGGATTAACAATTCCAATAGGATTTATAAGACCTTCCGTCGCATTTATCCAGGAGGATGCAAAACGGGTAGTCAAAAATCAGCCGACCAATTTAATCGAGTAATATATAATACTTTGTTTAGAACATAAGATGATACATGGAGCGGTACTTTTAGAAGGACGCTTTTACTGAAGAACTGTTTCCGAACAGTTCTTTTTTTAGTAATCATACAAAAAGTTAAATCCCAGTACTATCCTTTTATAGAAGTAATTTTCATTTAAAGTTATTCGTAATTTGATACAATAATATTTGATAACATACTAGATAGAGTTTATAGTAGTTATCTATACTGCAAACACCTGACTTTCTTCCTCTAAAATGTCGAATTGTACAAAGGAGAAAATCAAATGAAACCGATAAAATTAGTATTCTTCGCAATGATTGCGATTATGATAGTTGTTCTATGGAATATCTTTCCGAACGAGCAAAAGACGTTTATTACGAATGATCGAATGGAGGAAATCCAATCAATTGTTGATGATGCAAGCAAAGGTAAAGTGCAGGCTAACTGGAAAAACGTCGCAGCTATAGCATCCATTGAATATAATTTAGAAACAGTGGAACCTTATAATATTGAACAAACCGCTAATCTATTTATCCAAAAAGAAGGTAATCAGTATAAGCTTGAAAATATTGAAGAGGTTATGTCTGAGTTGAATTATACGGATGAACAGAAATCAAAAGTAAAATCCTATTTAAGTTATTTGGATTCATTAAACAAGGGTGATAAAAGCAAACAATACGAATTTATCGCTGAAATAGAAAATGCCGCTGTAGATAATTATAAGGATTATGGAATCTTGCCCTCCATTACTATTGCACAGGCAATTTTAGAATCTGAATGGGGAAAATCAGGCCTTTCTCAGAAGTATAATAACCTATTTGGCATTAAAGGTCATAACTGGGACGGTGCTGTCGCAAGCATGGACACGAAGGAATTCCATAACCAAAAGACAATAAGTGATTTTAGAGCCTATAATTCGATTGATGAGTCGATTGATGATCATGGTGCTTTCCTTAAAGAAAATAAACGATATGAAAAACATGGCCTTTTTGATGCCAAGACCTATACAGAACAGGCACAAGCCTTGGAAGATGCGGGATACAGTACAGCAGAGAACGAAAAAGGTGAAAAAATATACAGCCAAATGTTGACTGATATTATCCAACAGTATCAGTTGCAGCTGATTGATAGCAATGTCACAAATGATAAAATATAAACTCAAGCGTATGTGTTTAATTTGCACATACGCTTATTTTTTATTCTTTTTTATGGGACTTCACTATAAAAACATTATCTATGGGTGTGTTTGTTATAATATTTCTAAAGTTGAAAATTATGGAATAAGTAAACAAGGGGATTTTACATGATTGATCTAATTAGTGGATTATTAATTAATGGGTTAGCCATAGTTGCATTTTTAAGCATCAATAAATTTAACACCCAAAAAGTAAAAATATCGATAGTAAGTCTTATATTAACTATTATTGTTGCTGTAGTTCCTACTATAGGTTATCGGTTTGACAAGAGTTCAGGAAATCATTATTTTGGTTTTCCTGCTGATATTCTAGTTTATCATGATGGAATGCTATTAACTTTAGCCTCCTTTGGCTTTTTATTTAACTTCTTTTTCTTTTATTGGATGTTTAAATTAATAGTAAAACTAGTACTTTTTATCAGAACTGTGAACAAAGGGGATTATTGACGATATAAGTAGAGCGACTTAACTAGCTCCTTTTCCTAAGTGTTCACATTTCACTTAATGGCAGTTTAATTCCTTTACTATGGAGTAGACGCTGCAGTCCTTATTATAGAATGAAATAAAAAGGTGGAGAGGGAATTTGAAACCAAATTATACGGACTTAGGATATGCAGATAAAATGGGGTCTAAATTAAAAAAGTTAGTAGAAAAACAACTATGTGATGATCTGAGTTTTTATGGAATAAAGGAGAATGAGTTTAAATTTGATTGGTCTGAAAGTTGTATAGAGGGTGACGATGCAAATTATTTAGATGGGGTAGTGGACAACTTCTCAGGAATTAATATATTCAATGAAAAAGAAGAGCATATTGCCGAGGGATGGATGGAGTTTATTTATGAGCCAACTTATAACTTTTTCATTTCTTATTGGTAATTTCTTACCCACTTTAATTCTGGGATAGAAATTGAAATTAAAGATAAAGTCGGAATCCCCTCTCATATATTTAATAAGATTCCAGTAACTGCACGATCTAAGTATGAGAAGGAGTTACTAACGGATAGTTAAATTATATCATGTTGAATTAAATGTACTTAAACATATGGAAGTTTTAGTTTAATTAAATGTAACTAGCCGGAGGTGTCTTAAATGACAACACTTACGATAAATACATACATCAGCAACTATATCCCAGAGTTTGGCTACTCATCGATAGAACCTAAAGAATTTTTAGCAATGCATCATCCACTAGCGAAAAAAGCTGCTCAAAAGTCCCTAGATTATGAGGATAAGATTTATCTTAATGGTTATATAGAAATAACCTATAATAATAAAAAGTTTCTTAATGACTTGGAGGAAACTAGTGACTTACTTTCAACATGGGATGATCTGGCTCGGCTCGTTATTAAACATGAAAAAGAAGACGAGTTTGAAATTATTTTATTAGATAACGCATCAACATTAAAAGTATTCAAAGATGGAGCAAATGATCAACTTATTTTAGATTCTGCTCATTCAGAAGAATGGGATCGTCTTTCTTTACTATCTATTCCTTCACATGAATGGATTGAAGGAATTAAAATCTCTTTCAAAGAGTTTGTTGACTTTTGTAAAAGTGATTTAGTGTTTAATAAAGAATCGGAGTATAAAAATATACTGGAATCCTATTCAAAAATCAAAGATTTATAATTTAAATATGTACTTAAATTTACGCGGCTTAATTCATATATATATAAGGGGATGTAACAGTCATTACATCCCCTTTAATGATTAGATTTTCATAACGCCACCTGTACTTGCGGAAGTGACCAGTTTGGAATAACGCGCGAGATAGCCTGTTTTAACCTTAGATTCAAAGCCCTTCCAATTTGCTCTGCGTTGCTCAAATTCTTCATCAGAAATCTCTAATTGAATGGTTCGTTTATTCATATCAAGTTCAATAATATCGCCATTTTCAACAAAGGCGATGGGGCCGCCTTCAGCCGCTTCTGGTGAGATGTGGCCAATGCTGATTCCTCTTGAAGCTCCTGAAAAACGTCCGTCTGTTATTAAGCCAACTTTTGCTCCCAATCCTCTTCCGACAATTTGTGAGGTAGGAGCGAGCATCTCAGGCATCCCTGGCCCGCCTTTTGGACCTTCATACCGAATGACCACAACATCGCCTTCTTTAACCTTACCTGTAATGATTCCTGACAAAGCATCTTCCTGAGAATCGAAACAGATAGCGGGACCTCTATGATATCCGCCAACCTCCGGATCGACCGCTCCAACTTTAATAATAGAACCATGAGGCGCGAGATTACCAAATAGGACTGCAAGCCCGCCGCGCTCGGAATGTGGATTATGCAAAGGCCGAATCACATCATAATCTAAAATTTCACACCCCGCTACGTTTTCCCGCAATGTTTGGCCAGAGACGGTCATGCAATCTCCATTTAAAGCATCTGGCTTTTTCAGTAATTCATTAATAATCGCACTGACACCACCTGCATTATGTACATCCTCAATATGATAATCAGAGGCTGGTGCGATTTTTGCTAAATGGGGAACCCGGCTGGCAATCTCGTTAATCCGTTCCATAGGATACTCAAAGCCCGCTTCATGAGCCAATGCAAGTGTATGCAGAACCGTATTCGTTGAACCACCCATGGCCATATCAAGCGCAAATGCATTATCAATGGTCTCAATCGTTACGATATCACGTGGTTTAAGGTCTAGTTTGATAAGCTGCATTAACTGTTTTGCTGATTGTCTAACAAAATCTTTTCGTTCTTCCGCAACTGCCAGGATGGTCCCGTTGCCAGGTAAAGCTAATCCTAACCCTTCAGCCAGGCAATTCATTGAATTGGCGGTGAACATACCCGAACAAGATCCGCATGTGGGGCAGGCGACCTGTTCAATTTCTTGAAGCCGTTCCGCATCAATTTGCCCGGATTGAAAGGCGCCGACACCTTCAAAAACAGAGGTGAGGGAGAGGGCGTTCCCATCTTTATCTTTACCAGCCTTCATGGGTCCGCCACTGACAAAAATAGTCGGGATATTGACGCGCAAGGCAGCCATCATCATACCAGGCGTGATTTTGTCGCAGTTTGGAATACAAACCATTCCATCGAACCAATGCGCTGAAACGACTGTTTCGATGGAATCTGCAATGATTTCCCGACTCGGCAGAGAATAGCGCATACCGATATGGCCCATAGCAATTCCATCATCTACTCCAATAGTATTAAATTCAAAAGGCACTCCACCTGCTTCCCAGATGGCTTCTTTTACGATTTTCCCAAACTCTTGCAAATGGACATGACCCGGAACAATATCAATATATGAATTGCAAACCGCGATAAACGGTTTACCAAAATCCTCTTCACTTACTCCTGCTGCTCTAAGCAAACTCCGATGTGGTGCTCGATCGATTCCTTTTTTAATCATATTACTACGCATCTCGGCCACGACAATCATCTCCAATTAGGTAAATTTATCTGTATATTTAGAATTATTAAACATTTTAACATTAAATGAAGAAATATCCTATCATATTAAAGATAAATTTTTAATTTTTATCGAAAACTTCCAAACTAAGCATTCTATCCAAATTAAAACACCGTTTAGAAGACGCATTATTTTCAATTTAGGGAGAATCAGGTTAAAATAATGCGTATTACTTACTTGATGTTGCCTAATATGGATAATAATTCTGACTTGGTAGTGACTTTTATAATCAAGACAGAGGGGATTTGATCGTTTGTTAGATTACAAGTTAATGGTCACTTTATATACTGGGGCCTATGAGAATTTAGTGAACACTGGAATCGCATTGGGAATCATTTTGCTATTTATCCTGTTCAGGAATTTGTTTACAAAATATGTCTTGCAATTGCTGTTGAAATTGAGAGATGAAAAACCAAATGGTCTGTTTGTACAGGTTTTTAAGAGTTTTGAAAAACCAATCAGTTGGCTCTTTATCATTATTGGTCTGTACATTGCTGTGAAGTACTTCCCATTTATTGATCAAAAGAATCCATTTTTCCTTAAATTTTTACGTGCGATGATCATCTTCCTGATTAGCTGGGGATTATTTAATCTGTCATCACCCACAAATGGGATTTTATTAAATATCAATGAAAAGATGAATCGAAGAATTGATTTAATTTTGATCCCATTTATTTCGAGGGCTATCAGGGTAATCATCGTAGCAATCAGCATCAGTATTATTGGACAAGAATTCGATTATGATGTAAATGGATTGGTAGCAGGGCTTGGATTAGGTGGATTAGCTTTTGCGTTAGCCGCAAAGGATGCTGTTGGCAATTTGATTGGCGGAATTGTGATTGTTACAGAGAAACCATTTTCAATTGGAGACTGGATTCTGACTTCCAAAGTTGAAGGAACAGTCGAGGATATAAACTTTAGAAGCACCAAGGTTCGTACATTCAGCCAAGCGTTGGTAACTGTTCCAAATTCAACACTAGCCGACGATGCGATTACGAACTGGAGCCGAATGGGGAAACGGAAAATTGATTTCCATCTGGATGTTGCCTACCAGGGTGATACAGATCAGCTCGAACATCTAATCGAAGATATTAAACATATGCTTCGTTTACACCAAGGGGTTCACCAAGATACGATTGTTGTAGCCTTTGATCAATTTAAGGATCATTATATAAAAATATTAGTCTATTTCTTTACAAACACTACTGCCTGGGAAGAACATGTCCAAATTAAACATCAAGTCAACTTAAGTATTATGCAGCTATTAGAAAAAGAGGGAATGTCTTTAGCAGTACCTTTGCAAAAAGTTTCTGTAGATCCTGATCCTTCTTTATTAAAGGAACATTCTAATTAAGGAGTTTGCCGATAGATCACTATGATGTGAATTATTCATAGTGGTCTATTTTTTATCCAGTTTACCTTTTATTTAGCCGCAGCACGGAATCCTCTTTGGTAGTTCATTTTAGGGTAATCATTTGATATTTAGGCAACAGGCTAGTTTAAAACAGGATTTAACTTACTGGATATCGAATATATTTAAGTATATTAATTTCTTTGTTTATTCAATGGTTTAATTCGCTTTGGTTGATGGACATACCCTTTTATGAATGTTTTGCTTTGATAAAAACTATTGTATAACCTGATTCTTGTTTTATAAGGAGAGAAAGATTTGATTTCATTGATTTTTGATATGGACGGAGCGTTATTTCAAACAGATAAAATATTTGAAATATCACTCGAAGATACTTTTAATCATCTAAAAAAATATCGAGACATTATGGGAGTGCCTCTCCCGGTAGTTTGGAGAACATTATTACCTGACTTTACAAACGAAATTAGACAGCAAGCAAACGATTTATTCCATCAACGTTTAATTACTAATATTCAGGCAGGCAAAGGGGCCTTGTATCCGCACACAAAAGAAATTTTTAGTTATCTAAAAGAAAATGATTGCAACATATACATAGCAAGTAATGGCCAAATAAAGTATTTAGATGCTATTATTCAATATTATCAATTAGATAATTGGATTACAGAAACATTTAGTATTTAGCTGGTCCAATCGCAAAATAAATCGGAATTAGTACAAAAAATACAAAAGAAATATACGATTGAGTCTGGAGCGGTCATTGGGGATCAATTATCAGACATTACAGCCGCCAAGGATAATAATTTAATTTCGATTGGTTGCATTTTGATTTCGCTCAACCTGATGAGCTTTCTCAAGCAGATTTTATTATAAATGACTTGTTAGAATTAAAAACTGTTTTAGAATACCAGAGATCTCCTACGATTAGATATCTATTGAGTCTATGTCCTATCATTCTTCTCTAAAATGAGGAAGAACTGTCTTTGCCAAACAAGCGATTTCTAATTTCTCCAGTGTATGACAATAATCAGCTTCCACATGGTCTATATCGTGATTTTCACTTGGCAGCATATAATCAACGATGGTTGAATCCTTATACCAATCTGTAGGTAGAGGGGCTACGTGAGAGACATCTTTCCACACATTTAAGAGGGATGGACTATAGAACCGAGGAGCTCCGGAAAGTAAGTTACATTCTTTTAAGCGGACCTTATACACTCTCCCAGGTATTTCTTCATTCACATCATTAAAAAGATGCGGCCAGTAATCCTTCCTGGAGCCTGTGTGGGGAGTCAAGAATGCCCAGTGCTCTACATTCTTTAAATGACCACGATTAAATAATAAACCGTACAAATCTTTACCAATAGAAATCCGACTATCAACTTCTTCAAACTGATGGATGGTTTTACCTGTAAAAGTAACTTTCGATTCATTTATAAAATAAGGAAATAGAATCTGATTCATCGACAAGAGGTCTTGAAGGGCAAATTCTATTTTTCCAAGTACTTCCCTATGGATATTCGGTTGTTTCATGAGTGTTTGTTCTAAATGATTCTGCTCATTGATGATCAGGGCAATCGTTAAAAGAGACGAATCCCTATTCTCCCAAAAGTAGGACCAGATTGTTTCCATGAACGTAGAAACAGAAAATTGAGGTAATAGATAGGCAAGGTCGCTTCCGCGTTTTAAAGATTCTTCATACAGGAGTAATTGTGGAAAGGCATCATGGAAAATCAACCAATTTCCCCGCTCCAAAAATAGAAAGAAACTTTTCACTTCCTTCATGGATAATAACCTCGGTAGACACGTCCCTTTTAAATCTGTCATATTCCAACCAGCATTTCTAGAAACCATATGGGCAAGGAATGACCAATGGATTTCAGGGTGATTTTTATAATACAGTAGGTAGGCTTTTGTTCTTGTACTATTATTTAGATTTAATAAACGTGTTTTTTCACGAATCGAACTTACAATCACTTCATCCTCATAGGTTAGTTTGTAAGTCACATTCTTTTTATGTTCGAAAATCTTTTTCATTTTAACTAATGTTCCTGGAACTGTTGTTTTTTTCTTTTTAAACCAGGGAAAGGACATAAATATGGCTCCTTTTTACCGATAAATAATCTTGGATTCTGTATTTTATTCTTTGTATAACCTATTTATACGTATGCATAGAGCGGAAGGAAAGACGGTACCTGCTATCCGGAGTAATCTATTGGTGGTATGTATTGGTAAAAATTATTGCAATCGAAAAGTTGTTCTTTGTGAAAATAAACACATTGCCTTTAGGATGTAGGTTTTTACGAGTAATCGTTGAGAAAAGAAGTGAGGGTACGTCATGAAAGAACAAAAATCAGCATCGGAATATACGTTAGGAACTATTTTATTGTTTTTTATCCCGTTGGCACTTTCGGCAAGTTTAACTTCTGTTTCTCATGTGATTATTAATGGAACGCTAAGCCGTGCAGAATCAGCGGAAGTCATCATATCCAATTATGCAATCGCCTTTTCTCTGTTTAGTATTATGGAGAGACCGGCCTTAGTATTCAGGCAAACAAGCTCAGCTTTGGCAAAAGGGAAAGGAAATTTCCAATCCTTATGTTCTTTTTTTATTAAAATTATGGTTTCGTTAATGCTGGTTTGTATTTTAATCGCATTTTCACCGCTCGGAGATTGGATGTTTATTCATTTATTTAATGCAGATCCAGAAAGCCTGCCAGCCTTACTCAATACTTTTAAGGTGTTGGCTGTGGTTATTTTACTCTCAGGCATTCGCACATTATATCAGGGAATTATGATTAATCATCTTGAAACGAAGTGGGTGAGCTATGGTGTGATCATTCGCTTGGTCGGCATGATTGTGATTGCCCTGTACTTCATTCGTTATGCGGACTTGCTATCGAGCATTGCAGGAGCGATCATCTTCTTAACCGGCATGTTCATTGAATGTGTGATCAGTGTTTGGAGAGGTCGCCTATTAATGAACAGGGAGGAAGTCGTTGAAAACCTACAACCGTTAACTCAAAAAGCAATCGGCAAGTTTTATACGCCATTGGCCTTTTACGTATCCTTTCAAACACTTGTCACACCGATCATTTATGCTTGTTTAAGCTATATAGACAATGTCAGCCTGGGAATCGCTTCTTTTGCTCTTGCCTTTAGTGTGACGAATCTTATTATTAGCTTTTTTATGTACACCCATCAGGTCGTCCTGCAGTTTTATGAAACAAATAAAAGAGCGGTTTTTCAGTGTATTGTCATTTTTAGTATCGTTCCATCCACCTTGTTGCTCTTATTATGTTATACACCAGCGGGTATTTGGTTTATGGATACGGTTTTTGGTACAACTGGTACGTTGGCGAAAGAAACATTGTATGTCCTTCAATTTTTCATCGTGAAGACATTTGTTTTTCCTTGGGTTGATTATCTAGGCGGTATTTTAATGCTGAACAAGAAAACAGGTGCTATGTTAAAGCCACAGATTTATAATCTGGTTACGGTTGTGATCGTTTTAGTGACATTGGTTCTTCAATACCCGGCATTAAATGGACGAGCGGGTGCCATAGCTGCTTCAATAGGGGAACTGGTCGGATTAATGGCTGTTTATCTCGTCGTGAAGAAGTATAATGCCACAACGGCACAACAAGCTAATCATATCGAATCGACGTAGGATGTAGTGGGGTTATCTAAATAGATAATCTCACTTATTTTTTTGAGGTTTAATGCTTATGTATTTATGAATAATCGGTTATTTATCGAATACCGTTTATAAGAAAGAAGTGCTGAATCGCCAATTCAGGAAAGTGGCATAGGAAGCTATGAACCGTTGGGGGAATCCGGCCAGGTTGGAATTTGAAGAAACAGATGGTCACATTACCAAAATTAATATCATAAGGAACTAAGCAGATGGCTAAAAAAACAGTGAACCTTATATCGATCTTTGGAACAAGGCCTGAAGGTATCAAGTTCACTCCCATCATTAAACGATTCCAGGAAACAGAATGGATTAATTCGATTACTCTTAATACGGGTCAGCATTAGAAATGCTCGACCAAGTCTTGGGCATGTTTTGTTTACTGCCAGATTACAACCTAAAATTGATGAAGCCCAATCAGAATCTTGAGGAATTGACCGCCAATATGATTCTTGAAATCGGCAAAATTCTTGATAGAGATAAACCTGATTTGGTTTTGGTATTAGGAGATACGGCAACTACTTTGCTAAACAAGAAGAAATTATATATATTTCATGTAAACAACTTTCTATTATTTAATGCTAGAATTGGATAACTGCTTTAACGGAAACATATTTATTCAGATACCTACACAATAAGTAAAACGCCAACGATTGATTTTAAATGAACAAGCTTAATATCCACCTCAATTTCCTCAATTTCAAGAGGTTTAAAATGCTCAAGTGATGAATTTTACCTTCACCCAGGAATTACTCTCCCATCTAGACCATATCACAAACTCCCAATATTATTTATTAACACCATCTCAGGCAATATATGTTCCAGCTATATCGTTTTGACCCAGCAACAAGGTCTATTATTTTCCCATTAAAGTTTGAAGTCAGTGGGGAATAAAGGCTAAAAATTAAATCAAAAGGAGTTATGAATCATGTTTATTGCGGACCAGTTATCAGAACATGCCAAGACTCACCCCAACAAGGTGATTACTTCCTTTCAAAATAGTGAGACGACGTATGGTGAATTTTATGAAAAAGTCGAACGCTTAGCCGGTTATTTTCAACTGAAGGGTTATACCAATGATTATATTATTGCTCTTTATCTTCAAAACTCAGACCATTTTCTCGTTGCCTATTATGCCTGCCAATTAGCAGGAATTCCCATTCTGCCGATCAATACAAAATTATCCCCACCAGAAGTCGAATATATTATCACTCACTCAGAAGCAAAAGTACTCATTTATGATGTTCGCCTAAAACATACGGTTGAACAACTCATAACGGATCAAGAACAATTTGAGGAATGCCTTGAGGTTGGCAGAGAGGCTTCGTTTAACTCGATTATCATGAATACATCGCTAGCATTTAAAAAGCCAGTTATTAAAGAGGAAGATACAGCAGTGATATTTTACACTTCAGGTACGACTGGAAAACCTAAAGGTGTTCTTTTATCTGCTGGCAATGTTTGTGCAATCGCAAACATATGGGCGGAGTGTCTTGAAATAACTTCAGTTGATCGAACACAAATTGTTACACCTCTATTTCATTGTGCAGCCAGTCACTGCTTCACGATTCCAACAATCTTGAGAGGCGGAACTGTTATTATTGAAGAGATTTTTTCAGCGGAACAGTCACTGGACACAATGGAGAGAGAAAAAGTCACAATTTTTTTTGGTGTTCCAGCTATCTATAGTACTCTGCTGAATACTTCTAAAATGAAAAGTTTACATTTATCACATCTGCGTTTATTTACATATGGTGCTGCCCCAATGCCCTATGAACTGGTGAAAAAATTAAAAGTTTTATATCCTCATGTAAGCGTACAAAATTTATATGGACAAACAGAAAATTCACCTGGAGCCACTACTTTACGAGATCAATATGCATTAGAAAAGATTGGTTCTGTCGGAGAGCCTCTTCCACATACTGAGGTACGTGTAGTGAATGAATTAGGTGAGGAAGTTCCAACTGGGCAAGTAGGAGAAATAATTGTAAAGGGACCACAAGTTATGAAAGGGTACTTAAAGAACCCAGATGCAACAAAACATGCGATTAAGAGCGGTTGGCTATACAGTGGTGACTTGGGACGGTTTGATCAAGAAGGATTGCTTTATATCGTAGACCGAAAGAAAGACATGCTGATTCGTGGTGGAGAAAACGTCTATCCAGTTGAAGTTGAAGAAGTTTTATATCAATTAAACCAGATTCTAGAAGCAGCTGTAGTTGGCATACCGGATAAAAAATATGGCGAAGTACCAAAGGCGTTCGTAGTATTGAAAGATAATTTTACTTTATCTGCTGATGAGATAATCGATTATTGTAAAGATCAATTAGCAAACTATAAAATACCGACAGAAATCGTCTTTGTTCATGAATTGCCACGGAATGCGAGCGGAAAAGTCCTGAAGCATTCATTGAAAGACCGAGCGAGGGTTTGATAGATGCTAAATTTATATTTCTCTAATTTTGACGCTACTATCATTCTAAAAGGGATAACTTAGCATGAGGGCGAGCTTACGTTTTGCGTGGATTGCTACATGGTTCGCTTTGGTGGGTCAATTCGTTATCTTTTTCATCCTATCATTATGGACGAAAGAATGGCGCTTTTTAATGTGGAGTTTCATGGCCAGTATGATGGCGGGTGTCCCGAGTCTTATCAAAACCTGGAATGCACAAAAGGAAGCGAACTTAAAAAATGATAAAGACAAAGCAGAAACAGAACTACAAAATGGTGATAAACCTGACTCATCACCCGCTCCAATTTTTACGTCTTGATTTATGAAAATAACAAACAATTAATATATTTTATTATTATTCGTTCGTATTTAAGAGGCGTAAATGCGAGTTGCTCACCGGACGGATACAAGTCGATTACTAAAAAACACGAACATTAGCTGTTTTTTAGCTAAAAGGCTATTTAACTAACCCTTTAAATGGTATTTTCGCTAAAATGCTCTTTTCAGCTAAACGGAACATATGTTTGTGTGTCGGACTCCAAAGGAATCTTATGCATAGAATTGCATTCTCGGTGGTAATAACCTATATAGTTATAAATTTTATATAGGAGTGATTGAATTGACACAACATACAAGCGACGAATGCAGAGTAGGAAGTTTTGAAAAGGAATATGAGCTTCCAGCGGGAACCATCAGAAACCACAATGGTCGGGATACTCGAAGTGACAAGAAAATAGGGACAATTCGTAAGGAAGCGGAACATCCTCATAAAAAGAAATAAAGTCAATTTTATAAACTATAGCAAGGAAATAGGTTAATATTGATTTCATATGAGTCTATTTATGAACAGAAGGAGAGTATGATGGCCCAAATTACACTGAAATCCAAAGCTACCTTAATTAAAAATGTTCAAGTCGAGGTAGAAGCAAGAGGGCATAAAGTTACGATTGATGAACCAGAAAGAGCGGGAGGGACAGATCTTGGAATGAATCCATTGGAGCTGCTGCTTTCTTCTCTAGGTGCGTGTCAAACGATTATGGCCCAAAGTTATGCTAATAAAATGGGTGTTCAATATGATCAATTAGAGATTGAGCTTGAAGGGGATTTAGATACCAGTGGTTACAAAGGAAAACCTGGGGCAAAGGTTGGCTTAGAAGAAATTCGTTATACTGTTCATATGATATCTAATGAGCCTCAAGAAAAAATTGACGAATTTATCCGCTATATTGAATCACATTGTCCAGCGTTGGACTCATTAATCAATCCAACTCGCGTTCTATCAAAAGGGGTAAAGATTTCACAAACAAAATAATCTTTTAACCGTCACTTTTTTAGGTGGCGGTTAAAAATTTTTATACATAAAAAAACCCGGCTTTTGTAAAAGCCAGGTCATCATTCGTACCATTTTATCTTTTTGCCAGTTCCACATCTCTTAATTGGACATGACGAATTTTTCCTGATGTCGTTTTTGGCAGCTCATCAGTGAACTCAATACTCCGGGGATATTTATACGGAGCGGTTAATTTTTTCACAAAGCTCTGCAGCTCAGCAACAAGCTCATTTTCCGGATGTTGCTTATATGAATCTGTTAAGACGATAAAGGCCTTAACGATATTCCCTCTTATGGCATCAGGACTTGCTACTACCGCACATTCCTTAACGGCTGGATGTTTGATTAACGCATCTTCAACCTCGAACGGCCCAATTGTATACCCGGAACTGATAATGATATCGTCACTCCGTCCTTCAAACCAAAAGAACCCTTCGTCATCTTTCTTGGCACGGTCACCTGTAATGTAGAATTCTCCTCTTTTTTGAGCTAGCGTTCGTTCAGGATCTTTATAATATTCCTTGAAAAGGGCAGGTGTACTTAGATGCACTCCAATATCGCCAATTTCGCCTGGTTGGCACGGCTGGCCGTCTTCATCTACAACTTCCACGATATTACCTGGTGTCGCTTTACCCATTGAGCCAGGTTTATTTGGAGTATCTTTTAATTGGCCAATTAATAATGTACTCTCTGTTTGACCGTAACCGTTGCGTATCGTCACGTTAAATTGGTTATAGAAGGTATTAATCACTTCTGTATTTAAGGCTTCACCTGCAGAAATTGCGCTATGTAGTTCAGGCAATTTGTAAGATGGAAGTTTATCGCTTTTAACGATTAAGCGATATTCAGTCGGCGTACTGCAGAAAACATTTATCTTATACTTATCAAGCAATTCTAAAAAGGTATCTGGATTGAATCTACCGTTATAAGCAAATCCTGTTGCGCCTGTTCCAAGTACAGATAGGAAGGGGCTCCAAACCCATTTTTGCCATCCTGGAGCGGCTGTTGCCCATACAAGATCACCTTCACGGATCGCCATCCAATTTTCTGCTGCTGTTTTTAAATGGGCAAAGCCCCAAGCATGAGTATGTACAACCGCTTTAGGATTGCCTGTTGTACCGGAAGTATAGGATAACAGTGCAATATGTTCCCTGGTTGTGTTGGCAGCTTCAAAATGAGTAGAGGCTGTTTTTACTTGATCATCTAAAGAAACCCAACGATCTTTATGGCCACCAACGCTGAATTTAATTAATTGATCAGAACCATTCACAGCATCAATTTCTGATGTGAATTTTTCATAACAAACAACGGCCCGAGCTTCAGCATGTTCAATTCTAAATCCTAAATCTTTTGCACGGAGCATTTCTGAGCATGGAATAATGACGATACCGGATTTTAATGCAGCGATATAGATCGCATAAGCTTCGATTAAACGAGGGACGATCACCAATATTTTATCACCCATTTGCAATCCTGCTTCAGCAAACACATTTCCTATTTTATTAGCTTCATCGATTAATTGTTTATATGTAATAGACTTAGTCAGACCCTCTTGATTCTCCCATTTCAAAGCCAGTCTTGTCGGATCTTTGGCAAAACGCTCGATTTCCGTTGTTAAATTATATTCAAAAGGAGCTATTAATTCTTCTCTTTTCATGAAAATTCCTCCCAAGATGTGAAATAAATATGTAATACCTGTTATCATAGATAACTTTTAGTACTAGGTAATAATTTTTATTTTAGCTATTTTTTGCTAACAAGTAAAGGAAAGAGGGTAGGATTTTACTTTTACAATAGAATATATGAATGTTTTACTAGGGAATCTGACTAGTAATAGTTAAATACTTTTGTAAATAAATCAGATATAAGGAGTGATATTTTATTTAGTAGGATTGAGAAATAGTAGACTCATCTCGCAGATTAGCTCATAGGATTTAGTTTATCAAGATTAGATAGAACCTTATTAAGAGTGAATTCAAACCACTTCATTTAATAAAATTAACTAAATAAAATAGCTACAAAATTGGTGAATAAGCAGAATATCTAACGAGAAGCATAATATATATTAGTGATTAAAGAACATATCATTCGACAGACTATTAGATAAACTCTGTAAGTATGTCTATTATTTTTTCCTAAACGGATAAATTAAAATTATTTTATTGATTGTGGTAATAATAAATGGCATCGGGATTAATCTTATAGACAAAGAAGTACGTTAGGGAAAGAATAACTATGGAAGAAGAATCCTATACCGTGGCTAAGAAGAAGAGGGAGGTGTCAAAAAAAGAGCCAGCTCAGTGTGAGCTGATGGCCAGCTCTTCGCGTTTAATTTTAGTTGGGACGGAAGCTCATTCGACGATGCAATCACTGGGCTAGTGAGGATAGTGCCAAGCCTGTTTAAACGAAGCTTTTCTGCTCAACCCTAAGCCTTTAACCACCATTTAGCTCCCAAAAATCACGCTGTTATCCGGATCTTCCTGCACGTCGTCAAGTTTGAGTGCCTCAATCGCTATAAGCGGGTTCCAGTAGTCCAGGTAGTGGGTGATGAGTGCTTTGTTATTGGTCCGTACTACGGAAATACACGTTTGCTCGTACGGTTTTCCAGTCGACACAGCTGTGCCTGTAGAGCAGAATTCGGCTATAACCAGATTTGGATCGACTGTCTCGTGGAACATTAGGTCGACGAACTCTACGTCAAAGGTCTTGGGAAAGTTGCTCATGTGTGCAAATAGTGCGTCTCGCCCTTTTAAGATGCGGGGCATGCCAGCGGGCGCATACGGAAACTCAAGCACTGCGTCCGGGGTGAACAGCTTCACCCATTCGTCGACATGACCTGCAGCGGTAAGACGGAGGTGTTCGGTCAAAGTGTTCTGGGCTGCGGTGCGGCGGGTGGCTTCGTCTTTCTTCAATGTCATGTTAAGTTCACTCCTTGTTTAATGGGTGTTATTCGGCCAAACAGCCTTACTTAATTTAAATTAACTCCTTCATCATCGCGTCATTTTCCTTTTATTCTGCCAAATCACCCCCTTTAAAAAGACTGTCAGTGCCCACTGTCATAATGTAGATAAAAAAACTAGGGGGTTAAAGCCCTAGTAAATGTCTGCACACTCTCCTCTATAAATGCCTCCAACGAAACGGAAGGAAAGTCAACACCGCTATCTAGGTTGTTTATAAATGCTCCATAATTCATCGCCATGAACAAAAACGCCTGTAACTCTGGATTTGTTCGAATCAATCTTCCTTTCTCGAACATTACAGTGAAATAATTTGTTATAATTTCCATTAACTGTTGAGGATGCTTCTTAGTCATTTCTCGAAACCCAGGTAAATTGTCTTCTTCCTTAAGACCGATTTTAATCATTTTCCGATTACGATTCATAATTTCATGATAGGTTCGGGTAAAAAGGTCCAAGTCTGTTTGCAAATCCCATACGACCTTCTCGTTAAAAAGTTTTGTCATCTCTTCGGTATAATGAAAACGATCAAATGCTGTTTCGAGAAGGTTTTGTTTGCTTCCGAAGTGACGAAACAAAGTTTTTTCACTCAATCCGGCCGCAGTAGCGATTTCTTGGGTAGTTACACCCTTATAGCCTTTTTCAGCGATTAGATCAATGGCTGCTACCAGCATTTTATCCTTGTTGCTAAAATTATTACTGCTACTCATTTGTTATCCTCATTTCCTTGACTGTCAGTGGTGACTATCACTTTAAATAACAATATCTCAGCTTACAACAAAATGTAAATGTTGCCATTTTTATAGATTATGCATTATGAATTTGTCCAAGAACTTCATTATGTATTAAGTTTACACTTCTTCATATTAGTGTGTTTTTGTATACATTAGGCTTCCTGGAATTCAGATCAAACAATGATGTTCATCGATCAGTGAATTATGTGTTAGAGCTAGTTAAGAAATATCAATTTGTTTATAAAAAAGGATTAGATAATTTGAAGAGCTAGAAGGGAATATCAATGGAGAGAGTTCCAAATATAACATAATAAAAGAAATAATGTAAATGAATTGATGACAAGAGAACGCAAGTGGGAGAAACTTTAGGAGTCCTATTCGGTTTCAACCGGCTCATGTAATATTTAAAAGAAGATGTGTATACCAAGAGAAAGAAGTGTTGCAACAAATGCAAGGGCCTAATCAGCTAATAAAGTTGGATTGTTTTTTTCTATGTAAAGGGGTTTTATAAATAAATTCAAATAGGGTGGGGGATTGCAATAAAATATGGTATTTCGGATGGTATGAATATTAAACTTTACAAAAGTGAAAAAGCAAATAAAAAGATATCACAAATTACAGGACTGTCCGATCGAGTTTTACGAAACCTTATGTATACACATATAGTTTTCCAAAAATCAAATGGAGCATTTAGAATATTTATCGAACCACAGAAAATGTTTGTGACTGTTTAAAAGTTCAATTCACTTTAGATTTGTAGTTTTATAAATTTAGGATTATTTATATAAAAAGATCCATTTTCAGGATGTTGGAGAAACGCTCTCAGATGAAATTACGTTTTGTTTAATGAGTAGTTGTTCATCTAAATTTAAAATTTGATAAATTAGAATGTCTAAAGAAGGTAAAACTGCAAGAAAGACATTAATGGAATTCAAAAAGTAAATTTATGAGACTGGTTATCATGCCAAGTTAGACCAATTATTTATTTGAAATAAACTCTAATATTCTGTTAGAGAGAAGAAGCTTTCGATAATTTTTAGATGTAGTTTTAAGAACTATCACAGTTAATGAAGCCATTCAATTAATTAAGTCATTATAACAAAGGGGGAAGACATAGCAATTATCAATAATCATAAAATTTAATTCTAGTTTACATAATATATATTATAGGAAGTTAACTAAACCATTTAAATATCGGTCTCATTAAGCAAGATTACTTTAGCAATTGAGACAAAATAGAAAAATTTTCAATTATTGATCTTAGTTATATAATTTTTATTAATTTGTTTCTTAATCTGTATAATCTTGTTTTTACAATTTGTTTTTTGATAATTAGCTTTTGAGTTTGACGTTTTCATGAACAAATTATCTTTAGAATTATATTCTTTCTATGTAAATAAAATATGAACTAAATTAATTTATGTTTAACTTGTACGTAAATTAAAGTTTTAAATCATTCATTTAGATTTAATTGTCTTGCTGCCAAATTTCCACTGGCTTTTTATTTTAGTTTACATAACGTAATTATCGATTACTTTACCTTGTTTTCATCTATTAACTTCTAAAATCATAACAATCATACAGATTTCTTAAATAAAATTCAATCTATGACCGGTCATCCGTAGTTTCTTTTATCTTTAAAGTTTACAAATTTGCTGCCATAAAAATAAGATCTCATTGTCTACTAATGAGATCTTCAAGTAATTCAGTACTGTTCATACTGTTAAACATACATTAGAAACCCAACCTACTAATCCATCTTTTTTTATTAATGTATAGGCACTACAGTTAGTATCTAATATAGAGACCATATCCCCTTTGTTGACAGTTAATTGAGCGCATGAAACATCGGTTCTTACTTTAAATCCTCTATCTTCTTGCTGCTTTATATATTCATTTTTAACATAAAGCAATACATCAGTATGATGCTGTCTGCAAAGGGTGAAATGCTCCCCTTCTTCTATTGGAGATATCTCAAATAAAGGATAGGATATTGAACCTGTCATATGAGGATCAGCCATATAATCTTTCTTTATCTCGCATTTTGTGAATTGGTCTACATATGTATAAGAAAACTCATTACCTTGTAGATTTTTATTGATAATGAAAGCGTTTAATTGACCAGTTTCTTTAATGATATTTCCTCCATCAATCGCAATCATTTTCTTATCAAAATTTATAATAGGATTATGTGTTGGTATGTCTGCCGGATAGTTGATCACAGGCCAATGTCCGACAACAACCATTTTATTAGCCAAATGCGACTTATCCATAAAAGACGGCATGCTAAGAGCGTTTTCTCTGCTTGTCATTTTCCAATCCTGTACATCGTCTAAACCTGCATGTACAAAGATAAAATCGTCTGTTTCAATGGCTGTCGGCAATTCATTAAGCCAATTGAACTCAGATGAAAAATTCCCCATGATCATCTCTTTTAATTCAGATACATTCTGAATGGTATCTATGTTAATTTCTAATTGTATAAGACAATCATTCAGCAAGGTATACTTTCTTTCAGATATGTAATGAAGGATCCAAGGATCTTCGTCTATTAAATATTCTACTAATGAATCACAGTTACCCTCTAGTACATGGACCTTGGTGTTTTCTTCTGCCAAATGCATAATATATCGCACAACAGCCAAGCTATCAGACCCTTTTTCGCACAGATCTCCATTAATGATTAGATAATCTTCCTTACTGTAATTCACTTTTTCCAAAAGACTAATGAATAAATCAATTTCCCCATGTATATCCGAAATAACAAGTACTCTGGCCTCGTCAGGTAAAGATAAAGACTGTATTTTTTCGATGATAACCACTCCATTTCCCCTATTCATGTACTTGGCCCAAGCTTAATGATCAGTAAATGCACTTTAATTATTCAATATAACTTTGGTATATTCCTTCTTTCTACATAAAATGACAGGAATGAAGCTCCAAATGCCTTTATTTTGATAACAAAAAAAGACGTAATTTTATACGTCTCATCAGGTTATCTTTTGTCATGTAAGAAGAAAATCACAAATGCTCTGTATTAATCCGGTTTTTATCATACGGTTCTTCTGGTGGTACTTCGAATTCCAGTTCCGGGTCGAATGAGGAATCCTGCAGCGTTGACTCTAAGAAATCTTTTTCTTCCTTTTGCTTTCCTTCAATGTGGTCTTTGCTAGTCCGCTTATTCATGTTTATACCTCCCTATATTTTATGTACGTATAGGGTTACCAGTTATCCTATTATATATGCTTGTTTATAGCGCTTCTTATCTACTTCTTCTCTTACAAAAACACACTTTTTAAGCTTGATTCGCATAATTTTCAGTATTTGTTTACCCGTTCAACTAAAGGGTATTTATCTTAATAAATACAACTTAGGGAGGTATAGATCATGAATCATGTAAAAGCTCTTATCGTAAAATTTCTTATGATTGCTGTCGTATTGGGATTAGTATTAACTCTAGGGTTTGATTATCCATTTGGCGACACAATGTTAATCAGTGTTATTTTAACAGTGGTTGCTTATTTATTGGGAGATTTGTTTATTTTCCGTAAATCTGGCTATTCTTCAGCACAAACGAAAAGAAATATGATCGCAACAATCTCTGATGGGATCCTTGCATTCTTAGTCATTTGGATTATGAGTGAACTGTTTGTACCAAATAATAATGATATTTTACTTGCATCTTTTATCTCTACTCTAATTATTGCTGTTGGAGAATGGTTCTTTCATAAGTACCTTGATGCCAGTGTTTTCCCTGAAAAAACTAATGTTGATCCTAAGAAATCGAACAACCCTTCTTATAGTTAAGATGAGTAATAATTTGCTACATCCGTTTCCATATCGGATGTAGCTTTTTTTTATTTTGATAGAATCTCTTCTATCCAAAGGTCATAATCTCCTCTCTACCAAAATAACCTATAGTAAACGAGCTATTTTGGAGGGATAACATGAATAACACTCTTATTACAGCTGATATGATTACGAGATATAACGAGTTAAGCAAGAAGAAAAAAGAGATTGAAATGGAAATGGAGAACTTGAAAGAGATTTTTCATCAGTATTTTGATAGTCATGTTGGTGTAAACCATAAAGGTGAACTAATCGACAATGGATTGAAGTTGCAAAGGCAGATCCGTAAATATGAAAAATACAGTACGGTGCCTACTGTGTACAAATTAGAAGAATTGAACATGAGAGAATTAATTAAAACAGTGAAAATACCGGATGAAGAAAAAATGAATGCAGCCATTAAATTAGGCTTTCTTAAAGAACAAGATTTTGAGAATTGCAAACTGATCACATACTCTAAAGCAATTTCGGTAAAAGAACTTTAAATGTCGCTTTTAAAGAAAAATGTGCGTTAGAAACCTTTACAAGATAAAAGACAGATTGGCGTGAATCCTCTACACTTATAAAAACTTATGTAATTAATAAGGTGGAAGGATGATACAGTATGAGAATAGAGAATGAAAGGCAACTGGCTGAAATGATTATCCAATTGGATTTATTACGTGATCAGCTCTATGAAGAATTACAGAACAATTTTGGATCAAGAGGCCAGGATTTCCTCCGTACTGTACAAAACAGTCAATTGCAGCATGATATATCGATGCATTATACAGTTGAAGATAGACGTGGGATTTCGCTTACTTTGTTAGAAATCATGTTTATAACGGCTAAGCAAAAAAAGCAAATTGGGTAACCTTTCAAAAGGATGTCTTTTTAGACGCTTGCAAAAGGGATAATCATATATTAGTTAAAAGGGCATAGAAATTTCCTCTATGCCCCTTCCTTATGTTTACTTATATTAGTTCCTTAAAAGACAAATTAACTAGTAGATAAACGCAACACTCAACGTTTGATATGTTCGATCTCTCATGACTATTTATGAAATTTCCGAAAATGAGCATTAAGTTGCCCTTTTATCATTTCGTCTCTCATTTTTCTACGGTGCATATCGTTTCTGATTTCAGCTGTTTGTACACCTTCTTCCATCTTTTCAGCAATCTTCATTAAAGATTCCACATCCTGAAATGAGTATTTACGAATTCCTTTATTTGATCTTTCCGGAAAAATTAATCCCCGTTCTTCATAATAACGAATTTTCCGTTGAGAGATCCCTGTTAGTTCACTGAC
This sequence comes from Pradoshia sp. TA40_28, assembly GCF_059694525.1. Taxonomy (NCBI): domain Bacteria; kingdom Bacillati; phylum Bacillota; class Bacilli; order Caryophanales; family Bacillaceae; genus Pradoshia; species Pradoshia sp. TA40_28. The sequence goes on along the minus strand of NZ_JCATZO010000005.1, from coordinate 45,587 downwards.
CACACCTATAGAGATAACTTTCTTATCCTTATATGAAGACATGGCTCCCTCCTTCCCAAAACCATTCTGTATAAATTGTTCTATATGGTTGATTATTACTGGTTTCGTAGTAATCTCAAGGTGTTTGGCAGATGTTCTGACATAATTTTTTTAGTAATTACATAGATTAGGGAGATTTTCTTGAAATTAATTTTGAATTTTCTGTTTGTTCAATTTCAACTATGTGAGATAATATGACAAACTATAATTTTACTAATTTTGGGAGGAGAATGGATGAGCCAGGAGTCTTCATACAAAGATAAAAAAGTCATAACGATCGGCGTTGTTAAAGAATTAACTGGTTTGTCAGAAAGGCAAATCCGTTATTATGAAGAACGTAAACTCATTTTCCCTGCCAGAAGCAACGGCGGGAGTCGGAAATATTCTTTTGCTGATATCGAATTATTAATGGAGATAGCCGAAAAAATCGAAGACGGTATCCAAACCTATGAGATCAGGCAAGATATGATCAGAGAAAAGAAACAAGAAAAGGAAGCAAAAATGCATAAAAAAATGATTCAAGGACAATTAAATGCCCAATTTGGTATTCAAAAATTCAACTAATTAGCTTATTCTACCTTCTGCTGCAATAAATCCATTCCCTTACTGAAAAACCACGTGAGGTTTCCTTACATGGTTGTAGAATTGACCTCCCTGATGATGCGACAATACAGACAGCAAAGGAAAACATTATCAGGAAGGTGTGGAATTATGGATACAGTTTTTTTAATGAATAGTCTTTGGGTCATGATTGGGGCAGTTTTAGTCATTTTGATGATTGGTGGCTTTATCCTGCTTGAGACAGGTTCGACTCGTATGAAGAATGCAGGTCATATCGCAGGTAAAACCATTCTAACTTTCGGAATTTCCTCGATTGTCTTTTGGGCGATAGGTTTTGGCTTTATTTTTGGGGATGGTGAGGGATTAAGTAAATTCATTGGTTTAACTGACTTTTTCTACTCTGGGTATGATTTGGATGGTATTAATTTATCTGGAGCGGTATTTTTCTTATTCCAAACAGCTTTTGCGGGGATATCGATTACAATCGCTTTTGGAGGATTTGCAGAGAGAGCAAAAATGGGAGTTTACGTTCTGTTCGCCGTTTTATTCTCTGCCCTTGTTTATCCACCCATAGCGCATTGGATTTGGGGCGGCGGCTGGTTAGCTGATCATGGGAAACAAGACTTTGCAGGATCCACTGTTGTTCACTTGACCGGAGCGATGGCAGCTTTGGCAGCTACAATCCTCTTAAAACCGCGAATCGGAAAATTTAATAAAGACGGCTCAGCTAATAACTTGTATGGGCATAATCAAGTATACACGGCTTTAAGTGTTTTATTGCTTTGGGTCGGCTGGTTTGGTTTCAACGCTGGCAGTACCGTAGCAGTTGATAATGGATTCTTTGGATTTGTTGCTCTTAATACCAATCTTGCAGCAGCTGCAGGTACAATTGCTGCCTTGATTATATCCTGGATTGTCATGGGGAAAGCGGATGTATCGATGATGTTAAATGGAGCATTAGCCGGTTTGGTTGCCATAACGGCATCCTGTGCATTTGTTGAAGCATGGGCATCCGTGGTTATTGGGTTTATTGCTGGAATTCTTGTGTTTTATAGCATCCGTTTCTTTGAAGCTCGTAAAATTGATGATCCAATCTATGCCCTTTCCGTTCATGGAGCTGCTGGTATATGGGGAACATTATCCACAGGGTTCTTTGCTACAAAAGAACTGGCTACTGTTGGAAAACCAGGGCTATTTTACGGAGGCGGTTTCGACCAATTAGGTGTTCAAGCATTGGGTGTCGTTGTTTGTGGAGCATTCGCATTCATTGTGTCCTATATACTTTTACTAGGAATGAAAAAAGTAATGGGCGGCCTTCGAGTTACGGAAGAAGAAGAAATTATGGGGCTTGATTTGAGTGAACATGGTGTATATGGATACCCTGAATTGCTCAAAAATAATCCAAATTCTACTGATAAATCGATCATTTAAACAAGAAGTCTATCTTTACACATTTTCCCCTGAACAGCATCTTGTTCAGGGGATCATTTCCTTTACTAAGGAGTGTCTGCATGGCAATTGACAATCAGCATTATTCCACCATACTGGCTTATCGTAAGCAGCAATTCCAATCAGTGATTTTAAGTACAGAGAAACTGAATTTACTTCATGATGAGATTATCAGGAAAACCATCACCCTGGCATTCAACAAGACCGTTCAAATATCTGGTCCTCCTCCCTCCCCGTTCTGCTTTTTTGTGATGGGTAGTGCCGGCCGTAAAGAACAGGGTATTTGGAGTGATCAGGACCATGGAATGATTTATAGCAAGGATCACCCGGATGCCAGACATTACTTCTTAAGACTCGGTAAAGAAATATCTGAAGGGTTAAGAGAAACGGGATATAAGCTTTGCGAAGGAAAAGTAATGGCAAGTAACCCATTCTGGTGCAGATCATATAAACAGTGGCAGATCCAATTAACTGATTGGCTCGAGGATGCTTCATGGGAATCGATCCGGCATTTGCTCACCTTTATGGACAGTAGGGCTTTTTTAGGTGAGGAATCGACTATAAACCAATTAAAGCAGGAGGCCTGCCAATTCATCGAACAAAAAAATATGCTGAGCCGTATCATGGATAATACTAAGCACAGAAAAAAAGCTGTCGGTGTCCTTGGACAATTACTTGTTGAATCCCATGGCCCCTTTTCAGGTTGTTTAAATATAAAGGAAACAGCTTTATATCCATATGTGAATGCTGGAAGGCTTCTTGCCATCTATGAAAAATTAGATAAAACCTCCACCATTGAAAGACTCGAAAATCTGACCCATTCAGTCATGCCGCTCCAGGTTCGAAAAAAATATATCGATCAATTTACTAAACTGCAAAATTATCGATTAGCATACAGTCTTCATACAGATTATGAATCCGGTCACTACTTGGCCGTCAGCAAACTATCAAACGTAGAAAAAAAGAATTTAAAGGAAATCATTAAAGATGGCGTCCAGCTTACTGATTATGTGAGAAAGCTTGTAACAAAGGATGATGACGATGGGAATGAATGAGTTTATTCAATTTTTCAGAGGAATGGGCGGCAAAATCGGTTCAAATGTACTAGCCGGTGTACAGGGACAAGCGTCCCCACAAAATATTTCTTTTGTTCGCCAGCTCGAAAAAGAAGCACGCCAAAATAACGATTTAAGCTGCCCGCTTGATCAGCTTAAAGTTGTGGTCTTTGATATTGAAACGACAGGATTTTTTCCTGACAAAGGTGATCGAATGATTTCTATCGGTGCTGTAAAGATGCACGGGAGTACCCTATTAAGTGAAGAACGCTTTTATTCACTTGTTCAGTCGGATGTTACCCTTTCTCCTGAGATCTCTTCCTTAACGAGTATTACGAATGAAGACCTTCAAACTGCTCCTGAAAGCTCAGAGGTGCTATTAAAATTTTTTAAGTTTGTTTCAACCCAAAGTCTAGTCGCCCATCACTCCAAACATGAGCTTAGCTTTATGCAAAAGCTTACCTGGGATGTGACCCGGACGAAATTCCAGCACAGAATTCTGGATACTTCATTCCTTACACAGCTGTTTAATCCAGCTAATAGTTCTCATGCCTTAGAAGATTTATGTAAAGATTGCGATATTGAAATCAAAAATAGACATCATGCCTTGGGCGATGCCTTGATGACGGCTCACGTATGGAGCTATTACCTACAAAAAGCTCAGGAAGCCGGCTTTAAAAATCTTAGTGAAATATACAGTGCCATTGCGAAATTTAGATGAATGGGCAACATTTATTTAATTACCTTTAAACATAAAAAAAGTGGGGCTTTTCAATACCCCACATTCTTTAAATAGTAGTATGCTATTTTCCTAAACCCCGTATCTACCTCTATCTTCAAAATACTGTCGATCAATCATCCCTTTTAATCTAAACAGGTCAACCCACAGAATAATAGAAAAGGTGCATGCTATCGCTAACCAATACCAAAAGAGATAATGCACTTTTTCCCTAATATACATTCTGTGGGCACCGATACTGCCTAGGAAAAACCACAATAATAACGCGATGCCAAATGACTTCCTTCTCACATGCAAAATAAATCCTTCTTTCTTCTTTCTAAGATGTCATATACAAGGTACAAAAATAGTCCTTTAGCACTAATTACGAGGTGTGTTCCTCTATATGTCTAACAAAAATTGATCATTTATTTTTAATGGTTACTGATTGACTTCTTTTTTGATTTTTTCAAATCTTCATAGATTGTCTTAAAAACAAAGGTTGCTACTGCCAAATCGTCCACTTGTCCAAAACCGATAATAAAATCAGGGATCAAATCTGTTGGCAATGCTAAATAGACTCCTGCAGCGACAAGAGCAAATTTTGATTTCTTTGATAGTTTTTTCAACATATGAATACCTCTTTTTTAGAAATTAGATTTTCTTTAATTCCAGCTGACGGACAATTGGTTTGACTAGTGAATCCAACGGATTAATAATCTCCAAGCCCGTTTGTTTGGCTCCATCATACATAGATAGCTGGCCGACAGATAAGACATCGTTAGAGTCCTTTCTGTACGACTGGATGTACTCCGCTATTTTTTCATTATATTGTTCATTCAGCCCTTTCATCATGAACTCAAAAGTCCCTTCCATGATCATAGGCTTTATATTTAATGACTTCCCTTTTTTAGCAGCATATTGATGAAGACGATCCATCGTTCCATTAACGGTTCCAGGATTAGAAAAAAATAAAGTCTGCGGATCCGCAATCTCACAAATCTCCTCAAAAAAAGGTTCATCTATTTTTATAATCGGAACACTGGTTGTTAGCAGTTCTTCTTGTAACAAAGCAATATAATTTGTACATGTAAGTAAGATTGCATCTACCTGGCAGCTTGCCATCCATTCTATTTGTTCTGCAATTTTATTCCCGGCTTGTCCGTTTTGAAAGGATGAATCCTTGCTTAACCGAATCATTAAACCAGGATCAACAAAGTGTATAAGCTCTACATCATAGGATGAGAAGGCCTTATCAATATAAGGAATATTTGAATGATGTACATGCATACACGCCAATCTACTACCCATTTTGTTCACCTCTATTAAGTTTACATTAGTTTAACAGCTATGATTTAGACTGTCTATTTCCTTCTATTACCTATATACGTGAACCCTTTAAATTTATTTCAATTAACCAATTATTGTATAATTATATCGTGTGCGATATAAAAAGGAGGATTCATATGAACAGTGTTTATGATTTTGAAGCAAAGAAAACAAACGGTACTACACAGTCATTAAAAGAATACGAAGGTAAACCTCTCCTCATCGTCAATACAGCCAGTAAATGTGGCCTGGCTCCACAATTTAAAGGACTTCAGGAATTATACGAGAAATTTAACAATAAAGGCTTTGAAGTGTTAGGCTTCCCTTGTGATCAATTTAATAATCAGGAATATGACGATATCAATGAAACTACGCAGTTTTGCCAAATAAATTATGGTGTCACATTCCCAATGTATGCAAAAATAGATGTAAACGGAGACAATGCTGAACCACTGTTTCACTATTTAACGACTCAGCAAAAAGGATTTCTAAGCAAAAAAATCAAATGGAACTTCACCAAGTTTTTGATTAATAAAAAAGGTCAGGTTGTAGAACGGTACGCGCCAACCACCGCTCCCGAAAAAATAGAAAAAGATATTATAGCCGAACTGGAAAAGTGATTCGTTATGGAAAATGTTCATACATTAAATAATCAGCTATGCTTTGCTCTATATGAGACAGCAAATGAATTTACAAGACTTTATTCTCATGTATTAAAGTCTTTTGGTTTAACGTATCCTCAATACTTAGTGTTAGTGTGCTTATGGGGAAAAGATTGTATCCCAATGAAGGAGCTCGGGAAAAAATTAAATATGGGGATTGGGACGTTAAATCCAATCATCTCCAGAATGCAGCAGAATGAATGGCTGATTAAAGAGCGTTCTAGGAATGACGAGCGAATTGTCCTTATTTCCCTTCAAGAGAAAGCTCATAAGAAAAAAGAGGATATCATCCATACTATAGCCGCCAAAATAGAAGAGTGTGGTTTGGATATGGACGAATATGAAGTATTAATGGAGTATGTAAGCAAATTGAATACAAAGTTGAAAAATCTTTAAAACAAAAAAGCTGCCTCACATGAGACAGCTTTTTATCAATCTACTATTATAGGTTTTCTGTATCAATTTTATTTTTTTGATAAGGTTTAGCAGTTAAAGGATCTACTTCTTCCTCTACTAATGTTGAATCCTGCATAGTAGTGCGATCTAAAGGAGTAGTCGCATTATCGTCATGTACTAATGGATTGCCATCGCGATCGACACGTACATCTTCTTTTTTAACAGTATCTTGAACAGTTTTTGTATCTGTTACTTTTTCTTTACCAATCACAATTTCATCCGTTACTACTGCCTTTTTTGTAACTTCTAATCTTTCCTCTGTTACCGGAATACGAATTTCTTCATTATCCGTGATTGCGCCCATTTGATCTGCATAATCGCGATCTGTTACTTTACGTCGTTCAATGTAAACTTCTTCATGGTCTACTGGTACTTCTATTTCTTTCTGTGTTTCAGTTACTTCTTTATTAACGACGACTTCACCAGTTTTCACTTCATTTTTATTAACATCTAATCTTTCTTCACGAAGTTTAATTCTTCTCTCTTCATCAGTTAGTGCATGGTCATTCGTCATGCGGTCAGTCGTATTAAGTGCAGTGGATGCATTTGCTCCGAAATTCACATCTTCTGTGCGATCCATTCCGACCGTATCTCCAAGTAGTGAATCTTGATCAATAAGAACAAGTACTTTTCCATTATTCACATCTTCTGCATAACGTGCACTTTCTTCATGTGTAAAACCATAATCCGTTCTCAATGTTTCTTCTACTGGATTATTAGTATCTAATGTGAAGAATTTTGCTACTTTATCCATGAAAGAATCTTCATTATTTGATACTGTTTTAACATCTTTATCTAAAGTGTAATTATCCATCATGCCCAGTTTATCTGCCTTGTCAGCCATTACTGTAATATCAGAACCATCATACCCTTTAGCTTTCAAACTATTAATAGCCTGTACAACTTCTACGCTCTCTGTGTAAACTCCATATACTGTTTTATTCATTATTAATTCCTCCTAGTAGTTTTTATTGGATGATTGTTGCTTCATAGTTAAAATATACCCGTAGTAGAAATCACTAAACAGGAAATGATTTAACAGTTACCCTGTTAGACCCGTTTCTTTTTGTTGCTTATATGGAAGGTTTTCTTTTTCCAATGAAAAAAATTTTTTTATTGAAAGCCCTTTTTTAAAGGGAAGAAAGCTATCATTACATCCAATCATTCATTTTTATGGAGGAGAATAAGTCCAAACTAGCAGCAAAAGAAAATTTAAAAATATCCCTAAACTTTGGGGAGTTAATCTATCTATACGAATCAGTCTTCTTCTATAAAAAAAGAGAGCCAACCTGGCTCTCTTAATCTTTCAATACGTTATTTAAAAACACCTGATCGACTATGTCCATAACTTCTATCGAATCCTGCCAGGTCATCATAGGACTTTCTAACATTCCCTCTTGAAGACAGCGGCCTACTTCGCGTATTTGATATTCAAATCCAGTAAATTCAAACGGCTCTTCAATCGTCCATTCTCTTTGAGGAGTGGTAATGGTCGCAGATTGCGCATTTGAGAAATAGGGTATGTAAATACTACCTTCTGTCCCTAAAAGACTTGCATCCTTACGAGTATTCGCTCTAATCGTACAATAAATTTGAGCAAATGTTCCATTTTCATAGCTTAATTGAATTGTCCCATTTTCATCTACGTCGGTTACGCCATATTGTAAGGAACTTTGAATAAATGCTGGTTTAGTTCCTAGTAAATAAGCACAATATGAAATAGGATAGATCCCGATGTCTAAAACTCCTCCACCGCCTAATTCACGATTAAAAAGGCGTCCTTCTGGATCAAATTCCGCATTAAATCCGAGTTCTGCCCGCATGAAAGTAGGTTTTCCAATGACGCCTTCTTGGACGATTTTCCTTATTTCTTTATTAACAGGCATGAAACGTGATTTCATTGCCTCCATAAAGAAAACATTCTGTTCTTTTGCAACAAGAACGATCTCTTCTATTTCGGCTTTATTCATCGTAACAGGCTTTTCACAAAGCACTGCTTTTCCATGTTTTAGACAACGAATGGCGTTCTCTTTGTGAAAAGGATGTGGGACAGCAATATAAATGGCATCAATTTGTTCATCTAGCATTAATTCATCATATGTACTATAGCAGTATTTTTCATCAACCTCGTATCTGCGACCAAATTCGAGAGCATTTTCTTTTGTCCTGGAAGCCACTGCTTTTAAATTTGCTCCATCCATCTTTTTCACGGTGGTGGCAAATCGTTCAGCAATTGAACCAAGCCCAATAATACCCCATTGAGTTGTTTTCATAAAATCCTCCATACGTCATTTATTTAGAATATTTATATTCATTATAATACAAATTGTCTGTAAATATCGATTGCTGACAATAAAAAGAGTACACCATATGTGATGTACTCCTGACTCTAATAATTATCTAGCTAGAATGTAATCTCAGTCTTTTACTTTATTTTATTCCCTTTTATTTGTACCTAAAAGCTCAATTGCTTCTTCTTCACTTATAACCGGACGATGGCAAATAAAATTCTCACAAATATAATAGGTCGTTTGTTCATCTACTATCGAATAATCTGCAGCAAAGTCAGCTATTCCTGAGAAAGAAGCGGAATCTTTATTTACTAAATAGGTTAAATGTGGGTGAAACTCTTTTTGCAGATGAGAGATGAATTTGTTCTTTCGATCCTGATCACCTAATACGATTACTTCTTTCATATTCATCTGGGTCGTAATATAAGCCATTAACATATAGGTATGGCCCATTGGATAATGAATCACATCATCGCTGAATGCATCAAAAACCTTTTGAACTTTCTCTTCTAATGAAAACTCCCCTGTTAAACGAGCCAAACGTAGCATTTGTAAAGTAGCTACACTATTTCCGGACGGTAAAGCTCCATCATAAACATCCTTTGGACGGATCAATAACTCTTCATTATCCTCTCCATAGAAAAAGAAGCCGCCATGATCCTCATCCCAAAATAGATCATTCATTTGATTCGTGAGCATTTTTGCTTTTTCGAGATAGGATAAATCAAAGGTTGTTTCGTACAGCTCAATATAGGACCAAAGAAGATAAGCGTAATCATCAATAAATCCTTCCTGTTTAACTTCGCCTTCTCTGTAACGAACCATGACTCTGCCGTCCTTGATTAAGTTCTGTTCAATAAACTGAATAGCACTTTTAGCTGCATCAAGCGCTTCCTGATGATCATATACTCTAGCCGCTTTCGCCAAAGAAGCAATCATCAATCCATTCCAGGCAGTTAGGATTTTGTCATCCTTATGAGGATGCACCCGCTCCTCACGAACCTGAAATAGGATCTCTCGTGCTTTTTCTAATTGTTGACGAACTTCATTTGCATCTAAGTCATTATGGGCAGCAAATGAATCAATCGGTTCACGGATCAGATTAGGAATATTCTCACCTTCAAAGTTTCCTTCAGGCGTAATATCATACACAGCACAGAATAATTCTGCTAAATCCTCGTCTAAATGATCAAATATTTCAAAGTAGTCCCATATATAAAATTTCCCTTCAACGCCTTCTGAATCAGCATCCTCCGCAGAATAAAAACCGCCGTCAGGATGTCTCATGTCCCGCAGTACATAGCTAATGATTTGTTTTGAGACTTCTTTCAATGAGGCGTCCCCAGTTACTTGATACGCTTCTGTATACGCAATTAACAGCATCGCATTGTCGTAAAGCATCTTTTCAAAATGTGGAACCAAGTATAGTTCATCAGTGGAGTAACGCGAAAAACCGAATCCGATATGATCGTAAATTCCACCTCTTGAAAGTCCTTCTAATGTTTTCAATGCCATATTTAACGCTTCCTGGTCATTGGTCATATGGTAATAACGCAGCAGGAACATTAAATTATGCGGAGTAGGAAATTTAGGAGCTGAGCCAAATCCACCATACTGTTCATCAAATACTCGTTTAAATTGTTGAAAAGCTGCATTTATAGCAGCCATCGTTAATTTCTCATTGGATGACTCCTGCTTCGTCGGCATAATCGCATCTTTAAGTCGTTCGCCGGTCATTTTTATTTTATGAGGATCATTACGGTACGTATCATACAGTTGAGTTACGACATCGATGATGCCCGGACGTCCGTATCGACTGGTCTTTGGAAAATAAGTGCCTGCATAAAAGGGAACCTGATCAGGCGTCAAAAATACATTGAGCGGCCAACCACCCTGTCCCGTCATCACCTGGCACACGGACATATAAATAGAATCCAAATCTGGCCGCTCTTCCCGATCTACCTTTATCGAAACAAACCGCTCATTAATAATCGCAGCCACTTCTTCATCTTCAAAACTTTCCTTCTCCATCACATGACACCAATGGCAAGTCGAGTAACCTATACTTACAAACACAGGTTTGTTCTCCTGTTTCGCTTTCTCAAAAGCCTCAGGACCCCATGGATACCAATCTACAGGGTTATAAGCATGCTGCAAAAGATAGGGTGATTTCTCATTTATCAGTCTGTTTGGCTTAGATTTTTGATCCATATCGTTCATGCTCCTTTCGAAATCAAAATAATATTTTACATAAGTTTACCTGTCCACTTATCACGTTATGGATATAAATTATCCTCTATATACCATACACATCTTTAATTAGTATAAACTTAATCGCATGATTTATTGATTAATAAAAACTTTTAAGCAATAAATAAAAAGGCATCCTGATTGGATACCTTTTGATAAGTTTTACATGACCCTAATGACAAGTCGGGTTACCTATATTATCGAACACAGAAAAGCATCAGAACCCCATAGAAAGTTTTAATTAGTGCTCATAGTACTATTTGAAGGCTTAATGTATTTCCGTTTCTGTATCAATAGCAGTTTTGGTGAGTCATTTAAAGATTTGATCTATTTAACCCCTCCATACAGACCATTTATACATTACTTAATTTCTCAGGGATTTTATTTCTCATACTAATCTTACCTATTTTAAAAATGTGTTGGAGCAACTCTCCCCTTGTTCTGTCTTACTATTTTCTTGAATCATACCTTTTTTATAAGGATCGCATGTTACATAATTATTGTCCCATAAAAATTTAGAGGGGTTCGTAGCTTTTTGGATCAAAGAGTTTGAGGTATAGTTAATCTATACATATGTCCATATTTTAGGAGGCTTCCTCAATGTCAGAACAACCAATAGAAGTAAAGTTAGAAAGGATAAAAATTAACGCACATCTTTGCCAAGAATACCTATCACCAAAAGAGTATAATCACTTACTAGCAATTGTAGAAATGATGGAAAACGATCTGGATAGGAAGGGTAAATGGAATAAATATGATTATGAGGAACTAATGTCAATACGTTCCCTTACAAGTAAACGAATAGTAGCAGCTCAAACGAACGAGGCACGAGGTGTTGATGTAGAGTCAGAGATTAAGAGAATCCAGGATTTCAACAATGGAGTCAAAAAGAGGGCCAAGTCTTTGGTTGCGGTATCAGTGTCTGTTTTTCTCCTCATTGTGGCTGCGTTTATTTTAAACATGGTATCTGAAAGCTATTCTTCATTAAGTAAATACCAGGATTGGGTAGTTTTGAGTATACCGTGCCTTATCACTTGTTACATGATCTATTTGAAAGACTTCCAGGTTGGAGAACATTGGGAACATTTAGATCGCCCTATAAAGGTGGTATGGTGGATAATCTTTGTTTTTAACCTGTTTAGTTTAGTATTTAACTCTTTTAACTTAATGGAATGGTAATATCGGTAATGTGATAGTTATGATGTAGGACGATTACTTATGTATGGTATGCTTTTTTTCGTTACATAAGTAACATCAAGCGGAACTTTCATCGTGACAATTCTTAGGAATTTGGAAATTTAAAGTCTTGAGATTTCGACTTTGGTTATGTTTTGATTTTTAGTAACTCATTCGTAGAATTGACTCAATTTGGAAAAACAAAAATGAACGGAGAATTTATTCCGTTCATTATTTAAAGTATTCTTTTACAAAGGCTTCTTCTTCAGCAGGGGAAAGTAATCCGGTAGCTTCTCCGAGTGTTCCACCTTGAAGTTTCCAAATCGTGTTATGAGCTTCCACGGCGTTCGAAAAGTCACCTTTCAACCATAAGTCAATAATTACACGATACTCTTTTTCGTGTTCGTAATCGTTATTTTTTAATAATTCGTCAACTTGTTTGACATTTGCTTCGGTAGCAGGCATGGCTCCCCATTTTTCTTCCGCATGAACTTTTTGATGTGACATTTGGTGTATGGCATCTTGAACTGCAAATTCAGAATCACCGATTTTATCAGGATTTTTCTTCGCAAATTCTTCGACTACTTCATTTGTTTCAACAATAGCAACTGCTTCTTTTTCGCTTCCTTCTTCGTACTGTTCAATAGGTTTTTGAGTTTCATTGTAATTTGTAACTTTACCCATTACCCAAAACGTTCCATATAAGACAAGCCCGCAAGCTATAACGATTCCAAAAATCCAATATAATGCTTTTTTCATATAATTAACCCCTTATGTAAAAATAAATACTTAGGAAGCGGGACAGAATTTTGCCCTTATCTTCGTTCTTCTATCCTCTTAAATGGACAAAACGGAAAATAATTCAACCAATTTGACGCACTTAATTTACTTGCTTCGTGTGAGTTTTCACACCGTTTTTCTATATTCAGATTTTCACAAGATTGGAATGAAACAGAAAACTTATGTTTGTTCCTGATATTTCATAATTGAACTGTTTACCACCTTTACAGATAATACCATAAATTCCCTTAGATGTATTCTTGTTTACTTATGTATATTACTCATAATTCGCAGGATATTTCTGGGGGATATTTTCTAGTTTTCCTCTAACTCGAAAATACCGTTATCATATAATTATTCCACCAGCATAAATACTTACTTCTATTACGTATCTTCGGTCTACCTTAACTCGGCGCCAATTATTTCATGGGTAAATGACAAGGTTCTGTACATTTCACTCTGCCATAATGCTTAATTGAAATCTAAGGAATCATTCTTAACTATGGCATCTTAGTTTTTATTTCTTACACCCAACTTGCCATAGTAGAAACTTTATATAGTAGGAGATGACTATTATAAATTCAAAGATTATAAAAGGATTATTTTTATAACGTTCACCTGTTAAAAATACATATAAGAGATATATGGTATAATTAACCAATATTAATATGAATAGAATACGTACATAAATAGGAGGAATATATATGTATACGTTTAAAGGATGGAACATTGAAACAAGAAGCAAAGCTAACCTAAATGTGATTATTGATAAAAATGATAATCATTTTGTCGTTTTCGATGAAGATAAAGATCCTATCGTGTGGATGCGTCCTTCAGAAAATGGGGATGGGATAGTGATTGATAAAATGGGATGGGGCACTTCGGTTGATTTGCTACATGAAGATAAGAAAGTCATCATAACATACTCTGCCCTGGAAGGTGACGAGGAAGAAGAATGAAAATGCCTTCAACCTTTTTCTTATGCGACTCCTTACTTTAACACGCATTACCAATACATCTACGGATTCCTATATAAAATAAGGAACTGCTCAAGAGCAGTTCCTTATATAAAAATAATACTAGTTCTTCTTAATAAATCTCTACGGCTACATCTATATCAGCAATATTTTCTAATGATATCAGCTAATGTTCGATCAAGAGTGCTCAGTTCTGATTGGTTGAAAGAGAATTTGACAAAAGTTTCATCCATGTTTAATGATTCAGCCAAAAAGCTTGAGAAGCCCCGGGCTCTCCTATCTACCTGAAGTAATACTCTTGCTTCGTTTTCAGTTAGCTGGAACACAGCTTCTAGTTCATCCAGTTTTCGTGCAAATTCACCGGATATAGGCTTGAATTCAAATTCCTGAACAAATGGCAAACCGTTTTTGAAATAGGAGGGAGTCTTCTCACAATCTACCTGACGCAGTCGGAAGCCTATCCTTTGTACAGCATCTAGGAAACCTGACACAAGCGGATGAGGTTTGATCTCCAGAAAATCTTTATCTTTAGGGTCGATTGCCATTTTAATATCCAAACCAGTCTGAATCCAAATGCGCGTCCTTCCCATTGTGACAGGTGCTTCATATGGGATTTTCATTTGGAATGGCACCACTTTATCCTCATTCGCAGCAATGGTAAATGACTCAGTTAACAATATTTTATCCAAGGCGACAGAGCGGCTTATTCTTTTATCGTCAATTTCCACTTCATAATCAGTCATTAACGTTAAATAGATGGCATCAATAACCTGCTCACTTTTTCCACCCTTGATATAAACTTCTCCTTCAATCGTTTCCCCTACTATGAAACTCTTTTTCGCTAGCCTCGTATCCACTTTGGCAGCGCCGATTCCTATAGATGAAAGCAGTTTATCAAACATGTAAATCCCTCGTTTCCTGATTATATGTCTATTTTACTATACAAATAGCGGATAATAACACTCTGCAAATAATAATGAGCATCATTTTCCTAATTAAACAGAAAAATGAAGGCAAACTACATTTTTTAGTCTATTTCTTGCCAAGAAAATCTCATACCTACCACTTTCATCTTAATAATGATTTAATTTCTAATTCACTGCCTTTTTTACTAAATCATATTCTCTTAAGAATTAGGTTCTTAAACGTAAAAAAAGCGATCCCTTTTACGAAGAGATCGCTTCATTCTCAAGTGGTTCTTGCTCCATATATTTATAATGTTTAAAAGAAATCGCAAAGCCGGTTGTATTCGTTGAACTTTGTACGCTCACAAAAGCCTCATATATTTCTGTAATGCTATTAACTAGCCAGAGCCCAATTCCGGCACCACCCGTTTGTTCTTTAGCACGATTTGTTCGATAATATTTACCGAATATTTTTCCAATATTATTATACTCAATGCTTGAATCAGAGTTTACAACATCAATGATTACCCGTTTATCCTTCTCCTTCTGTAATTCGCGAATACCAATAAAGATTGAGGAGCCATCTTTAGAGTATTTAATGGCATTATCAAGCAAGTTCCTTATCATTAACTCGATTGAACCTGGGTCAATCCATATATGTATTTTAGGGTGAATATGATATTTGAAATGAAATTGTCGGTCAGGATATTTTTCCTTATATTCTTCGAAAATCGGTTTGATTTGCTTGACGGGATTCAGCCAGCTATCCGGAGGAGATCCTCCTAAATAATACATATCATAAATGATTTTAATACTAGATAATAACGAGGTGATATTTTCTGTTTCATTTATGACCGATTGAAGTCTATGTTTCAATTCATCATCCGCTTCAGGTAGCATATCCTCTATCAATTCTAGTTCATTCTTTATATTATGAGCTGGATTTTTAATTTCATGAACCATTTCATCAAGGAAAGATTTGGTTTCTTTAATCCCATCCTGCAGCTCCAACATCGTTGTATTCACTGCGTCAATCGTTTTTTCTACTTCTGGTGTAACAGGCTTTTTGTATACGAAACTCTCTAGGTGAAATCGTGACATTTTCATAAAATGGTCTCTCATTTTTAGTAAAGGGGTATAGTAAAGATTTTTCATAATTTTATAGTTAATGAAAATAAAAAGCACTGAAAGACTGATGAATAGCAAACATTGATAGATGACTACTTTGAATTCCGGCAATAGAGCTTGACTAACATTACGGTAAGCAAAGATCTCACCCTTAAAAGTATCTGTATTAACTTCATGGCCAATTTTAATCAGAGTAGAGTTGCTTTCATTAAATAATTTCATATCCAAATTTTGATCAATAAACACATTATAGACATCTCCTAGGTCGACATGCATTAATAATTTGTTTAACAATAGGAGTAAAAGGCCATCGATGCCATCAACGTCATCATGCAGTACCGTTGTGTCCTTATAATATAATGCCTTTGACTGAGTATCTTGATTATAAACATAGATATACTCGTTTTCTTTTGGAATAGATTGCAAAAAGTGAGTTAATTCTTCTATATCTAGTTTCTTTTCATATAAAGCATGTTCTAGCCAAATATGAGTTGGGAATAATTCAGATGCCTCTTTGCTAAAGAGAGTCGACATCCTGTTATAACCAAATAAAACAGTGGTAATAAACACCAGCGAAATAATTGAAAAGTATGCAAATTGCTTTAAAACTCGCTGATTATTTATCAAATTCTTTTTAAAACTAATCATTTTATATCTTAAGTGTTCCTTTCGCCTTTTAAATTAACAGAGGATTTCATTATATCAAAACAATAAATTTTTATTATATGTATATAATTCCAGTCACTTCACTAAGTACAGATATTTTCCTATATTAAGAACTCAGTAAAAATATGATTATGAAAGCAAAATAAAACGCCGCTCCGATTGGAAAGACGTAATTAAAGGGATATCTACCTTATTAAATCATTTTACAAATAGATAGAGGTATACACTATTGAAAACTTTTGTTACTTTACTGACAAGAAAAATATTCTAGTTTATACCTATACCTGCAACTAACACCAATATGACAAAGCAAACCCATGTAAAGCCATTTAAGAGGACACCGAAAGTAATGCTCACTACTTTTTTAGATAAAAAAGCAAAGACGATTCCTGCTATAGATAAGATTGTTGCCAACAATAAAAATAATCTAGGATACGCCATATTATCCGTTATAAAATAGGATAAAACTATACAGATGCCTACTGTTAATAAAGATAATTTTCCGTATTTATTCATCCCTAACCTCCATTTACAATTTAATTCTATCAATATATTGTAAAGCCCTCCCTGCGTAATTCAAAAACACTCAATTGAATCCACGACTAAAATAATCAACACAATCTTATCAATATATATTCAGGCTTCGTAAAAAATAAGCTTGGTCCAAGGGCTATGCTGCGCTAATTCTAATCAATGAAGTTTAACAATATATTCATTTTTATTAATCTATGATATCAAAGAATATTTAGATGTCCTGAGTCTTCTTTTTAAATACAAAATTAAAGTTGCCAGGATGATAACAGCATAGCCAAGTACGGCCTACAACTCAAAGACAAAATGCAAAGAAAGACTGTTTTTTGTAAAACATTCTAGAGATAGAAGTTTTTTTGTTGTTCTTATAGAATAACCATCTTTATACCCGATAAAATGATTTTTGGAGGTGGATATAACCATGAAAATGATTCAAATTCTCTTACTCAGTATTTCCCTTTTACTTATGGGTTGTAACGATAAGGAACCTTCTGCGGGAATATCCTATGATCCGACAAAAATACGAGAACATTTAAAGGAAGAACAAAAAAGCGAACCCAAATTACCAACTACATTTCCTGTAGAAATCATAGAATATGAGATAAATCCTCAGACTCATGCTGAATCTTCTGTATATGATGTACAGTTTACAGGGAAGAATGATGAAAATTTCATGCTTATGATACATACAAAAGAGGTAACATACGATGGATCACCGAATGGATATGAAGAAATCACGATTAAAAGTCATAATGGATTTTATTCAGAGGATGATTTTAGCCTCATCTGTTCATTGGACAGATGGTAATTATCACTATATTTTCGAATATCAAGTTGCCGCTTCGGGGAAAGATGCCGTTAAACTACCAAGGAAGAGATGATTAAAATAGCTGAGTCATTCAAATAATGAATAAATCATTGATTGAAACGTTCGAATATAAACCTACCCTTACCTTATCAAAATGTCCATGTAAACCGATTTAACATATCGTACAAAGTCTTTTATATATTCCCCATGAAAACTGGTCAGATCTAAAGGGAAAGTTCTATAATATTCCCTTATTCTCCATACATATCTATACAAATCACATTAAAACGAGCATTCCTTCTTTGAGCATATTTATTCCATTACCAATTTCTGTTGTTTATAATCTCTTAGAATCGGTTAATACATACATGAACGGGTTAATACTTACATCGGGGAGGCTTTTTACATGAATAAAGTTGCAATTATTACAGGTGCTGGAAGCGGAATAGGACAAGCTACAGCCCTTCGTTTAGCAAAACAAGGCATTAATATCGTAGCCGTTGATATTAATGAAAAAGGCGGAAATGAAACAGTCAAAATGGCGGAAGAATTAGGTGTAGAATCTATATTCGTTAAAGCCGATGTTTCAAAAGCTGAAGATGTGAAAAATTATGTCGATAAAACGGTTGAACGCTTTGGTTCAATTGATTATTTCTTTAATAATGCCGGCATTTCTGGCAGCGGATCTTATTTCTTGGATACTAAAATTAAAGAAATTGAACAAATTGTTGGAATCAACTTAATGGGAGCTTTATACGGTGTTTATTATGTTGCTGAAGTTATGGTGAAAAACGGCGGAGGTTCTATCGTAAATACAGCATCTAGTGCTGGTGTGATTGGACAAGATTCTGTTGTAACTTATTCTGCAACAAAACATGGGATCGTTGGTTTAACCAAGAGTATGGTTGCAGAATATGCAAAGGATGGTTTACGTGTAAATGCGATAGCTCCGGGACCTACCGAAACACCTATGGTAAAAACTTTCTATGAAGCTAATCCAGCCATGAAAGAAAATGCGACTAAAGGAATTCCGCAAAAACGATTGGGAACACCTGAAGAAGTAGCTGAACTTGTTACATTCTTATTAACTTCTGAAGCGCAATATATTAATGGTGAAGTTATTCGGATTGATGGTGGATTTACCAATACTAAATAAGATTGAATACTACTAAAGATGCTCAGAGCTAATTCTGAGCATCTTTTTAAACATATGTATTCTTCAAAAGCTCTTCTTATTCATATGTGTATCTTAATTACATCGCGTCAACCACCATTTTGGCAATTGTTCCATTTGATAGAATAAATTTATCTATATTAATGTGTGAGAAATTTTCTACATGCTCTTCTCTTTCGATTTCTACTATAGTATTTACATGTGAAGCAATTCGTTCAACCGCACATGCAATCATAAGTGATTTCCCATCAGACAGAGTTTGATTTTGAATTCTGTCATCTGAAAAGATCAAAATAGATTTCGCATGTTTGATATTGGCTTTCTTTAATACGTCTACATTCGATGCCTCACCTTTTATATAATGAATATTCCCATTCACGTAAGGAAGCTTTTCAAGCACATCAATCACAACAATTTCAGCTCTTTTATTCTGATCCAGAATTTCTTTTACCGCATTTTGTGCCTTGTGTGACCAATCTATGATCACAATATGGTTCTTTCCTTCAAACATAATTTCGCCGCCCTCTTTGCGTTTTCTATAAACAGTAAAACCTTCCATAACTTTTCCTATGAATGTTGCAAATAAGCCAATTCCAACCACATACAGAAAAATAATGGTGAATATTCTACCATCTGTTGTAGAAGGTGACATATCCCCATAGCCGACCGTTAACATGGTTGTCATTGTAAACCAGAAGGAATCCATATAGGTCGTAAATGTATCTGGCTCCAACACTCTTAACATGACTGTACTAAAGACAATCAAGCATATGGTCAATGTGGTCAATAACAACCATGACATATGTGTTAGTTTGAAATATAAATTCCGTAAAATAATCATTAAAACACCTCTTCTACCAATGAAAATCACTCTATTTATTCCATATTAATAGTTCTTTCTCTCCATTATAATATTGAACCACCTATTTAATATAGTAATAATTGGTTTTTTATTCCTTTTTTATCCGTTTGTCTAACATTCTATGTTTAAGATAGTATGAGAACATATTAGTTCTTTCTATCCATCCACCTTCCTATCACGCTCTATTACTTTTCAATTTACTATTTGATTGCATGATTCCATTTTAAAACCACCAATATGATAGATTTCTCAATATATAACCATCAACCTATCAATTGATTTGGTAGATTATGTAATATTTTGTATATAGGTATTTCTTTACAGTATGTTTTTCAACTGTTATGTTAGAGAAAATAATATATTCTTTTATGTGGGGTTACTAGTATATGGGTTAAAGCTGAATTATCTAAATAATTATCCTGCTAAGGGTTTTTTTTCTTTGTGAAAAACCACTTTAATCCATAAATCTTCAAATTTTAGGAGTTGTTATATGCATAGCATTGATAATAGCATAGATCTGTTTTTGAAAGATGTTTCAAATCACATACTTTCTTCAAAGGATCGTTTAGCCAATATTCGATTTGATGATGACACCCATACATATTCTGATGAAATCAATATAATGATACATAAATGGAGAGTAAACCTTATCGAGATATATGGTTTATCCATTATTGAAGAACAGACCGAGACCTTTACTAGCTTAAAAGAATGGGGTTTAGAAACGGTTGATTTACTTGTAAATCTAAATTTAAATCTTGATGAAGCTGTGGAAGAAGTGAGATTTTACCGCGATAAGATTGGTACAATCATCAAAGATAAAGCGATAGAAATCTCAATGAGCTTGGATGTTTTCTATGAAACCATTTCAAAATTTGATTTAGTTGTAGACAAAGCGATTCATTGGCTTAGCCTTTCGTATTCTTCACAATACTCGCAAAGGATCGCATTAGCAGAATCGACAGCTTTTGAACTTTCCATTCCTGTCGTTAGGATTACATCCAATTTAGGTATTATTCCTGTCATCGGAGTCTTGGACACTCAAAGAGCCAGCCACTTGATGGAAAAAGCTTTAGAGGCAGGCAGTGAATTTAATTTGGATTATTTAATCATAGACTTATCAGGTGTCCCAATTATCGATACAATGGTAGCCCAGCAAATTTTCAAAGTGATCGATGCACTGCAACTTCTCGGTATAGAAACCCGTCTATCTGGTATCCGCATAGAAATCGCCCAAACAATGGTTAGTTTAGGAATAAGATTCACAGCTAAAACGTTCTCCAGTTTACACTTGGCTATTAAAGATTTACTGTGACCTATTGCTACTCTCGACCATACAAGTCGGGGGTGTTTTTTATAAAGGGGGATAAACAAAAAAGACACCCTAATGAATGTCTAAAATAACTTACGTTAGTCTAAATTGACTTCCTTTTTATAATCCATTCCGGAATAACCATTCTGATATTTCCTTTCGGGATTCCAGCCAGTTCATATATGTCACTTAGCATTCTCTCGTATAAACTAGAATGTTTAATATCATATGACAATTTTTCTTCCAATCGTGTTTTTTCTCCTTCTGATTTTGATCCATAATACTGTTCGATCGTTTCAAAAAAATGGACAGGCAGCAGCATTCTTGAAAATAACATCCTAGCTGAAAACGTTGATAAAGGAGTAATAGATTGATATTGGCGTAAAAACGACTCCACGCCCTGATGATAGGTGTTTGGCTGTTTAAAATAATAAGCACGAATCCATTCAGCAATATCCCTCGCACCATGATCAAAAACCCATTCAGTAAACAGCTTACCGTTAGAACCAGATCCCCATGTTTCAGATGTAAAGCGATCATAACATACGGTACCTCCATCAACCATTTCCGGATTTTCGTCTATTTCGGTATCTACTAAATATTGAATCGCATTTTCCGCCAGGCCTGCATAATAGGGATAACTATCAATAAATATTTTTTCAAAATCATTTTGCGGCTTAGCCGTCAGCTTATCTCTCCAAACTTTTTCAAGCTGATCGATACGCTGCTCCCACATTCCCTTCCATTTTCCAATTCTCGAGCAAAATTCTATCCGTTGCGGAATCGTCCTGCCGCGATAATGAAATACGGCCAGTTCTCTGCCTGCTTCGTATACATGTGGCATATCTGAACCTTTAAGACAAACCACAACGTTTTTGTGATCTATTTCGGTTAGTAATTTCTGTTCATTATTTAACAGGGGCAGCCATACCCCCTTCTCACCTTTGTTCTGCAAATGATAGGCGAGATTGTTTCGTTCTTGAATCTCCTGCTCCTCCATATGGATCTCAAAGCTTATGAAGTCGTTTCCTCCACCCGTATATAATTTCAAGGCCCCACTAGTCTTTTCTTGATCTACTGTAAGACCATATCGTTCGTACAATAATTGTTTGTTCATCACAGTTTTCTTTAACACCCCTTTTTCTCTTTGCTTACTATGATCAGTATATGGGCAAGATAACACTTATATGTGATTAACATCAGATTTATACTTACTAAAAAATTGGAGGTTGGTGTCACGGTATGAAAGGGAAACCAGTAGGGAAAACAGAACAAATGGCTAGACAATGGCTAAATGAACGTGGGGTGACAGTTCAAGACATTGGTGAATTAGTACTGTATTTACAGCATCAATATCATGATAATCTGCTTTTAGATGATTGCATTCACAATGTAGAACGAGTGCTGTCAAAACGAGAGGTCCAAAATGCCATTTTAACAGGCATTCAATTGGATAGGCTATCAGAAAAAGGAATGCTGGAGGAACCTTTACAATCCATCATTAAAACCGATGAGGGATTATACGGGGTTGATGAGATATTAGCGTTAAGTATTGTTAACGTATATGGTTCCATCGGTTTTACCAATTATGGTTTTATTGATAAGAAGAAGCCGGGTATACTGGAGAAGTTGAATGATAAATCTTCCGGTGAATGCCATACCTTTTTAGATGATATTGTTGGAGCCATCGCAGCCGCTGCATCCAGTCGCCTGGCTCATAGTGTAGAAAACGTAGAATAAAAAAAACTGTATTTGTCTTGAATCTAATTGATGAATAACAGCCTGCATTTAATGACTTATACAATCTTGAAGAACCACCAAAAAGAACGAAAGAGCATCAACCGTCTCTTTCGTTCTTGAATAATTTTGTGTTTGTTTCTTTTAGATTCCAAAGGTTTTATGCTTATTCATTCACCACTAGAGCCAATTCTACTTGTTCGAAATCCATTTCTACTGCCAGCTCTATAGTATAAAGGACAAAGGCAAGGGCAATGATAGCAGCTAGAATGAGTTGTTGTTCAAAAAGAGTAATGGCAAAAAAGATATCCAGTAAGACAAGTAACGAAAATTTTAAAATCATCGTCTACTCCCCCATTTCTTCATCTTATTACTCTTATTCCCAGAATATTTATAGATAATGATCTAGCTAGTGACAGTTGTGTGTACGTTTCCATTTCTGAAACAGAAGCCTCTTACTAAATTCTAATAAATTCTAATAAATTCTAATAAATTCTAATAAAGTTTGTGAAATATTGAACTTTATATAGAAATCTATTAACTGGTATGCTAGAATACTTGTGTATCAGTAAAGACTTATTCATTTTGTAGGTTTTTATGTCCAAGACTATTATGAAGGTTCGTGTTCGGTACTCAAAATGCCAGCGCTTTCTCTTTTTAATTTTAGGTCATAAATTAAGGATAACTGTACAAACTACAAGATGATAGAGAACTTTCACAAATTAAAAGTAAGGGAGTATTACATAGGATGACTAAAGTGGATTTAAAAGCAAAACCTTACCATTTATCTGACGAAGATATTAAATGGGTAGAAGATACGATCAAGTCCATGACAATCGAAGAAAAGATTGGTCAATTATTCGTAAATATGGGAGCTAGCCGTACTGAAGAATATCTAACTAGCATGGTTAACAATTATCATATCGGTGCTGTTCGTTACAACCCTGGTAAAGCTGAAGAAGTTTACGATCAAAATAAAATTCTTCAAGAAAACAGCAAAATTCCATTATTGATTGCAGCTAATACAGAAGCTGGCGGTAATGGTGCTTGCACAGATGGTACTGAAGTTGGTCTTGAAGTTAAAATTGGTGCAACAAAGGATGCTAAATGGGCTTATGAAATGGGTCGAGTATCTGGTGTGGAAGCATCTGCTATTGGATGTAACTGGAGCTTTGCGCCAATCGTTGACATTCACATGAACTGGCGTAACCCAATCATTTCTAGCCGTACTTTCGGTTCCGATCCAGATCAAGTTCTAGAAATGAGCTTAGCGTACATGAAAGGTATCCAGGAAAGCGGAATCGCTCCTGCTGCTAAACACTTCCCTGGTGACGGTGTAGATGAGCGTGATCAACATTTATCCTTCGCACCTAATAGCTTATCTATGGAAGAGTGGGATGAAACTTTCGGAAAAGTATACAAAGGCTTAATCGATGCTGGCCTACCTTCTATTATGGCTGGTCATATCCATATGCCTGCTTATTCTAAGCACTTCAACCCAAGCCTTACAGATGAAGATTTACTGCCAGCAACACTTTCTAAAGAACTTATCACAGACTTATTACGTGGTAAATTAGAATTCAATGGTGTTGTTGTTACAGATGCGAGCCACATGGTTGCGATGACATCTGCAATGAAACGCAGTGAAATGCTTCCAACTGCCATTGCTGCTGGTTGTGACTTATTCTTATTCTTCAACGATCCAGATGAAGATTTCGGCTATATGATGGACGGTTACAAAAACGGTATTATTACAGAAGAGCGTTTAGAAGCTGCTCTTACTCGTATCCTTGGTCTTAAAGCATCTTTAGGTCTTCACAAAAAAGCAAAAACAGAAATCATGATGCCGAAAGAAGAAGCGCTTAAACAAATCGGTCTTCCTGAAAACGTTAAGCTTTTTAAAGAAGTTGCAGACCTTGCAATCACATTAGTAAAAGACAAACAAGATATCTGGCCTGTTACTCCTGAAAAATACAAACGCGTATTATTGGTTAACGTTAAAACAGCTGAAGGTGCCTTCAGTAAATTAATTAGCGGAAACAAACCTAAACCAATTGATCTTCTAAAAGCTGAGCTTGAAGCGCAAGGCTTTGAAGTGGAAATCCACGAATCTCCAATGGATAAAATCGCGGACCTGCCACCAGAAGAACAAATGAAGAGCATCATGAACGCATATGCAGCAAAACGCCCTATTAAAGAATTAACAGATAAATATGATTTAATCATTAATATCGCTAATATCAAAATGGGTGAAGTTGTTCAACGTATGACTTGGAATGCATTAAAAGGAACACCTGATATTCCTTTCTACGTACATGAAGTACCAACTATTTTTGTTTCTGTAAACTACCCATTCCACTTAGCGGATGTACCGCAAGTGAAAACATACATCAACACGTATGATGGTAATAAAGAAACAATTGAATTACTAGTAGAAAAAATGATGGGTAAATCACCATTCAAGGGTGACAGCCCAGTTGATGCATACTGCGGATTAAAAGACACTTATATTTAATAGGTGCTAAAAGGATTAAACCAAATACGGTTTAATCCTTTTTTAATTTATTTTCTTTTGCATTTTTCTAAGAAGGCTCTATACATAAGAAGCAATCGCCCTGCCTGCGATCAGCGCGGTAAATAAACAACCGCCAAGAAATGTTCCTTCGAGAGAACGATACCCATGAACGCCTCCCCCGCCGAATCCGGAAACCTCACCAGCTGCGTAAAACCCAGGAATGGCTTCACCTTTAGAGTTAAGAACTCGTGCAGATAAATCCGTTTGTAACCCGCCAAGTGTTTTTCGGCTCACAATATTTAATCGAACAGCAATCAAGGGGCCGTTTTTAGGGTCGAGAATTTTATGTGGTTTAGCAACACGGATCAATTTATCCCCTATATAATGTCTCGCTCCCCGTAAAGCTGTTATCTGTAAATCCTTGGTGAATTTATTATCCATTTCACGATCTCTCGCTTTAATTTGTCTCTCAATTATATGAGGATTTAATAGATTGTCGCGAGTAAGTTTATTCATGCCTTTTACTAATTCCACAATGTTATCAGCTACGATGAAATCCTCTCCATTATCCATAAATGCTTTCACCGGACCAGGGGGCCCAGGGAGTACTCTGCTTAAAACCTTACGGATACTTTTACTTGTTAAATCCGGATTTTGTTCAGAACCGGACAGGGCGAACTCTTTCTCGATAATCTTTTGCGTTAAAATAAACCAGGAATAATCATAACCTGTTTTCTGTATAGCCTCCAAAGTGCCTAGTGTATCATAGCCGGGAAAGTTGGGGGCAGGAAAACGGTTACCTGTTGCATCCAGCCACATAGAAGATGGTCCAGGCAATATTCTGATTCCATGGTTTTCCCAAACTGAATTCCAATTCTTGATTCCCTCCGTGTAATGCCACATCCGATCGCGATTCACAATACGCCCTCCCACCGCTTCAGAAATGGCCAGCATTCTTCCATCCACATGTGCCGGTACACCTGAAATCATATTCTTTGGTGGAATGCCGAGTCTATCTGGCCAATTTGCACGGACTAAATCATGGTTGGCACCGATACCGCCGCTCGATACCAGCACTGCACTGCTGTTAAATTCAAAATGACCAATGACTTCCCTATTGCTCTTCTCTCCTCTTAATGCTGAACTAGGTGCCAATAGAGATCCTTTTACCCCTAGTATGGTTCCATTATGACCGATAAGTTCATCTACTTGATGCCGAGGACGATAATCCACCAACCCATTTTTAATATGTTCTCTAACCCTCTTTTCAAAAGGAGACACAATGCCTGGTCCTGTCCCCCAGACGATATGAAATCTCGGGACTGAGTTGCCGTGGCCCTCAGCTAAATAACCTCCTCTTTCTGCCCACCCAACTACAGGAAAAAAACGAACTCCTTGTTTATGAAGCCAGGCACGTTTTTCACCAGCAGCAAAGTTAATATAAGCCTCTGCCCATTGTTTCCCCCAGTAATCTTCCTCATCACGGTCAAATCCTGCAGTTCCCTTCCAGTCCTGCCAAGCCAATTCCTTGGAATCCTTTATGCCCATACGACGCTGTTCAGGAGAATTAACTAAAAATAACCCACCAAAAGACCACCAGGCTTGTCCGCCCATTGACGTTTCAGGTTCTTGATCTAGAAGTAATACCTTTTTCCCTGCATCAGCAATTTCTGCTGTTGCCACCAAACCGGCGAGACCAGCTCCAACAACAATCGTATCAAACTCCACTATAGATCCCCCTTTTGTATAAAAGTTTTATATTCTTATTTTAATCCAATATTTGATAATTTAGATATACCTCACTATTATGAAAAAAGTAAATTTCTACTGTTTGAACTAGTTGAATTATATAAAGAGATTATTTAACTTAATTTTCTGATAATATGTAATTAAGCTAAAAAAAGGAGGATTTTAATGAGGGAGAAACTATATGAGATTTTGAGGACATATCTTATTGTTGTAGTTGTTACCACTTTATTCGGTGTGTTCGTTCAAGGAAAATTATTGGATGAGTCATTATCCAATATAGGTATGGTCACATTCATTTATTTTATAAGTCTTATATTCGTAATGATTATCGAAGGTATCAGGAAAAATTGGTAAATAAAAAAGGAGCCCATAAAGTATTCTTACGTGCTCCCCTTTTAGTAATTATGCTTCACCCTCTATATTGGGCAAGATTAATTATTAATGTATTTCTCAAAGATGGCTCCAAAATCCTTCACGTGGTACTGATCATAAGAGGATTTCAACCATTCAAATGTAAATTCAGTTATCCCTTTATAGGTGCTTGTTAATGAAGTTTCTTCAGATCTTGAATTTTGTAAAGTTTGGACCGCTCGATCAAGCCCTTCTTTAGCATAATTCATTTGAATAGAGTATTCATATGTCATTTCCTCAATACGTAGCAACGCTTTATATAAATCTTTTAATTGTTCAACTTGATTTTTCTTCACATCAATATCAAAATGAACATTTCCCACATCAAACTTAATTTCTGTATCCAAGTCCAATTTACCAGCAGTTTCAAGCATGACATTTGAAATCTTATACTGAGAATATGGGTATCTTTTTAACAAACGTTTAGATGAGATAGCATTCTCACCATCCACATGAATTAGTGCCAGATTTGTAAAGCAGTACTCGTCTGCCTTTGTTTTAATGAGGAAGTAAATCTTCTCATTATCTTCATGCATAACATAGTCGTCAGCATCTGTTTTATTATAATCTTCTGGCGAAATAATACTACCTACATCAGACAAGCCTAATGCATCAGAAGCCATTTTCTTTAACATGTTAATCACCTCATACTAGTTAATACCTTTACTATATCAAAAAAACGATTAGGATAGAATTCATTTTTCGCCTTAAAAAACACATGGATTTCCATGTGTTTCATGCCATTATTCGTCGTATTTTTTCGTTATTTTTGCTATTTCTTCACCAAGCTTTTCATAACTACTTACTTCTCCATGTGGATGCTGAGCATTCTTTCTTTGTTTCCACTGTCTTTCTTCTTCTTTTTTTGAATGAGACATGTATTTACCTCCAAATTATTTGGAGCATAAGGGTGATATGCAGTTCATGCATACCGTCCTATTCTCCTTGATTTTTTGATTTCTTTGCCTTTTTAGCTTTATTCTTATGAGCCTGATTCGCACTGGTACTTCCAAATTCCTTGGAGAATTCAGAATCCGTTTTACTGGAATCAAACCCCTGTTTACTTTTTTGATCTGCATCATGCTTTCTTTTCGGCATACGATCCCTCCTTCTCTCATTTAGTATTAGAAAGTGAAGAGTAAATATGCACTAACACTTTTATTCGCATAAAAAAAGCACAGAATACTCTTAAGTATGCATTCTTTGCTTCATTTGCTTTCTTATCAGGCTTATTAAATCGCTCTTGATTAATCCGATTAACATTCAACTTATTCAATAGGTACCTGTTATTTTGCATTCGTCAGTTTACTCATTAAAACATACGCCATAAATGGATGACAATCAGCAATACGACTGTATGCATCCCAAAGGGATTAGGATAGAATCGGAGATGACCATAAAACCTCCCATCCCTGTAATCATGGATGAAATAGCTCCATATTTATTACCACTCGGCCCTTATACCCCATATTCACTGGCCATATAGAAATACCGATTCCAAGCCTCCAAAAGCAAATAAGTTCATCCACATGATTAAATCAGGTGGACTTAACGAAAATAAGACAACTGCCAATCCAATCATTGTTGTGACCCAGAAGCTGATTTTATTTAATCTGCTTCTCAGTAGCATTCTTCTTTATGTAATTGATATATACATCTTTAACTACGGTTGCACTCACCAAGGTTAAAAGAGTACCAGCGGTGAACATGATTGCGGCCATTGGAGCGGCTAAGACAGTTACTGTCATAAATGGCGGCATGACTTCATTGTCAATATAGGCCTTACCATGTTGTCTCCTATTTCAATTCCAGGAATCACAGGACGGACGAAAACTTTGATAAAATGCCTTAAGATTGCTTAACTATTTTGTCCGTCTTTATATTTTGTATAATATATAAAAAAACAACATTATCATTAAATAAAGCTGTATTCCTTAATTGAAGGATGAAAATTTAATGAAATACATTTAACTACATAACACAAAGTAAAGAAGCCTCAAAATATAATTTTGAGGTGACGATGCAAAAATTATAACCATTTATTCGTTTTTATTAAAATAAAGCTCACAATTAGGGTAAGGACAAGTGCACCAGTAAATGCAGGAAATAAATAAAAACCACTTGTTTCAGGACCCATTTCACCAAGAATACCTGTACCAAGCCAGGCACCAATAATTCCGGCCAGAAAATTCCCTATCAATCCATTGTGAACCTTTTTATGAATAAGCAAACCTGCAATCCATCCAATAAAGCCACCAACAAATAGGATGCCAATAAAGGTCATTCTAAGACTCCCCCTTCATCGTCAGTATATGTCAGGAGACGTTAATTGGCTTTATATTGATGGAAAGAGGGCTTTCTCTTATTTAGTTCATTTTAGTTTTACTCATACAATTGTTGAAAAGTTAAATTTTCTGAAACTTGCTTACTGTTCATACTAATTCCCCCCTCTACCTTTCTTGTACATTTTTCATTCCTATATTAAACAGTCTTTGAACTGTAGTTCCAACCACAGGGATTGGAAAGCTGCTTAAATTCTAAGATTAAAATGCAATTTTCGGAACGCTGTCTCTAAGCAAAACTCCGTAGTGGATTAATGCCTTCATTATATAGACTCACCTTTAAGCCTATACTAGGTTATATCTTTCTATACCTTGGCATAGGTGTATTAAAGACCGGGTGAAGCCGTGTCGAAGGCAGGTGAAGTCCAGGGGAAAGCGCCTATGCCCCAGCTATAGAGTGGCTATGGAGCGACTATACCCGGAGAAAGCCGGGTCATAGGCGGGTGAGGTCAGGGTATAAGCGACTATTATACCAACCATTGCTTCAGATGCTCCAAAAACGGAAGTTCTTTTGATTTTACTTTACCAACGACATTGACTAGCTTAACTTGTTCATCAAGCAGGGTACTGGGTGAAACTCCTTATTTATTCGCCCCAGCCTTCAACCCTTCTACCATGTATTTTTGGAACGCCATAAAGAGAATCGTGATGGGTAGTGCAACAAGCACAGCCCCAGCAGCGAATGTTGTAAATTCCGTGTTTCCTCGTCCTGTCACCATTTCAAATAACCCAATCGCCAAGGTTTTATTCTCATTGGATCGTAAAACCAGTCGGGCAAAGATAAAGTCCATCCACGGGCCGATGAAGTTCGAAACCGCTACGAAGACGAGAATCGGTACACTCAATGGCATCATCACTTTAAAGAAAATAGTGAAATGGCCTGCTCCATCAATTTTCGCTGCATCTTCCAAACTACGAGGCATGGAATCGAAGTATCCTTTTACAAGCCAGGCGTTAAATGGAATGGACCCGCCCGCATAAACCAAGATGAGTCCCCAATGATTATCTAATAATCCCATTTGTAAAAGCAGGATATAGATGGCAATCATCCCCATAAATCCGGGAAACATTTGCAGAATCAACATAGTCATCAATCCCTCTTTCCGACCTGGAAAGCGGAATCGGCTGAAAGCATAAGCAGCCGTGACCACTAAAAAGGTCGAAATGACCATGTTCCATAGTGCAATTTTTAAGGTGTTTTTGTACCAGGTCACATACTCGGTTTCCTGAATCAAAAAGACGAAATGTTCCAGGGATAAACGGATTCCTTCGACAGACTGGGCGATTTGAGTAAAATTAAAATTCCGAACCCCTTCCCAAAAGAGAACCCATTCCATCCCAGGAAGAAGCTGTGCACTGAAGAGGGAATCCCCTGGATTCAAACTTCCCATGAGGATCCATACAACAGGATAGAGCACAAAGATTGCCACCACGAGAAGCAGGAAATGTTTCCAGAAGAATGAGATTCGTTCACGTGTTTTATGTTTCATGACATCATGTCCTCCTCCTTGAATGCTTTCGTTCGTCTGAAGTTCCAAACCGAAATAATGGCGATAACAATAAAGATCAAGATGCTCACAACGCTTGCCATATTAAATTGGCTTTGGTCGAGGGTTAGTTTGTAAATCCAGCTTATTAAAATGTCTGTTGAGCCTGCATAACTGTAATCCACATTCACAGGTCCTCCGTTCGTCATGAGATAAATCAGGTTAAAGTTATTGAAATTCCCGGCAAACTGCATGATGAGTAAGGGGGCGGTGGAGAACATGACAATTGGCATGGTGATTTTCCAGAACTGTTGCTTCCCGTTTGCCCCGTCCACTTGCGCTGCTTCATAGAGTTCACGATCGATGCTTGTCATGACTCCGCTCATCAAAACCATCCAGAACGGAAATCCGAACCAGATATTTACCATGACAAGCGCGAATTTCGCCCACATCGGGTCGCTGAGCCAAGGGATACTGGAAAGTCCAATGACTTCTAAATATTGATTAATCGGTCCGAATTCCCCGTTGAATAGGTTGCGCATGATCAAAATGCTGACGAATGATGGAATCGCCCATGGCAAGATATAAATGCTCCTCCAAAATTTTTGGTATTTGATTCCCTTTGAGTTTAAGAGAACCGCAAACAAGATTCCGACAAAGAACGTGGTGACTGTGGCTGAAATCGCCCAAAGAACCGTCCACCCGAAGACTCCGATAAACGTTCGATTCCATGTTTTTAAGTTAAATAAGTCAACAAAGGTTTGAAAACCCACCCAGTCCACTAAAGAAGCAGGTGGCAAATGGTTCGGTCCTGAATAGTTGGTAAAAGCGATTGCAACTCCGAAAATCAGAGGCAAGATGGTTAAAAAGGCAGTGAATACAATGGATGGTGTGAGCAAAAAATACGGAAACCCTTTATCCATTAAGACACGGAGGGTTTCTTTGAATGAGTTTGGCTTTTTCCCCTGATCTCTCCATTGTCCGACTTTCCAAGCATCCTTCACATTCAAATAATAGATCCAAACAAAGAATAATCCACAAATTAAAAAGATGATTCCTTCGATTAATAAGAAGATACTGTGGTCCCCTTGCTGAATCTCAAATCCCACACGGGTTTGCACCGTATCTCCTAATGTGGCCAATCCCCACATGGCATTTCGAAACGGTAAGGTCCAAAAAAATACGAGATATACCTCCATAGAGACAAATAAGATCCCTTTGATATACTGTCGATTGTATAATTGTCCAAGTCCCATAAGCAGCAAAGAAAAGATCAGGCTTTTCTTGGCATGTGTTTTCATTCGTTTTGACCTCCTTTTCACTTCTTAGAAAAAAGAACCAATATCTCACTATCTGGATATCGGTTCTTCTGATTGTAGATCTCTTTATTTCTTATTCTGAGTGGCCACTGCATCTTCAATTTGTTCTTTGGCAGCGTCTAACGTTTTTTTCGAGTCGGTTCCATCATTCCATATAGATGTATAGGCCGTTTCCATCGGTCCCCATACTGCTTGCATTTCAGGAATGTTTGGCATCGGTACTGCGTTTTTCGCCTGTTCCAAGAAGGCCATGGAGACTTCATCTTTTTTGATGCTTTCATTTTCAAGGAGCGAAGTCGCTGGTGGCAATTGGCCTGTCATTTCGTAACGTTTTAGGAGCATTTCTTCACTGGAAGCCATTTGAGCTAAAAGAGATGCTGCTTTCGGATATTTGGAATAACTGTTTACATAGTAGGCTTTGATACCTGAATAGGATTTTGGCGTTTCACCGTTATCCAATGTTGGAAGCGGAGCGATTCCAAAGTTCACGCCAGCATCTTGATGGTTTTTAACATCCCATGGTCCTGAAAGACGGTAGGCTAATTTATTTTCATTAAAGAAGGATGAGATCACATCACCAGTGATGTCTTCTTTTTTCATCGGTAACAATTCTTTGTTGATTTTTTTCATAAATTCCGCTGATTTAATGGCTCCCTCATTGTTGACACCAATATCCGTTGGATCAGTATCTTCTTTTCCGAATACATAGCCACCATATCCAGCTAGGAAAGCATGTGTGTAATAAAAGTTACCCGGTTCCATCATGAAACCATATTTCTGATCTTTTTTTCCTTTGTTCGTCACTTGGAATTCTTTCGCTGTTTTAAATAAATCTTCCCATGTTTTTGGAGCCTCTTTCACGATATCTTTATTGTAATACAAAGCATAAGTTTCAATAGAGATGGGATACCCGAACATTTTCTTCTTTCCATCTTTATCCACAAAACTTGTCCCGTTTACCGCTGCTTCCAGAAACATATCTTGATAGTCATCGGCAAAATAGTTGTCATACACCAAACCTGCCTTCACCATTTTTCCTAAATGGTCATGAGCGGAGTTGAAGACATCTGCACCTAAGCCCGCTGGTCCGTCTGTTTCCAATTTACCTGCTGCATCTGTGTGCCCCACTTCCTGTACTTCAACAGGCACATTGTATTTTTTCGTGAATTGCTCTGCGACATAGGTCGCCCATGCGCCTTCATCTGCTCCGTTGTCCCAAATAACCAGAGTGGCTCCATCTTCAGGTTTGAGTGTTTCCTTTGTAGTTTCCTTAGGTTTTGGTTCCGAAGTTGCTTTTTTCGGTTCATCTTCCGAACACCCTGTTAATAGACCGGCCAACAGGATGGCTGATGCCAACATACCAACTATTCTTTTCTTGATCATGTGAAACCTCCTAAGCGGGATATTTTTTGTACCATGTATAAAATTTGTAAAATACATTCTGAATGCGCTTTTGAAATGAACTACATTTACTTTTACATATGAATCCGAAAATCTCATTCCACTTTTTTGCATACTTTTTGTTGCTTTCGTTTTTGATAGACCTGTGCTTCATAAGAATAAAAAGTAAAACAAAGGCATCTCTGTAAGCGGTTTCAAAATATGCATTAATAAATCATATACATCGCATTCTTCCTGCATCACAATGGTTGCCATGTAGACCAAAAGTCTCTGCCTGCTCGTTCATAAGGGTCGATATAAGCATATATTTGCTGATGACGTATTCGGTGAATTAATATCATAAGTTCTATTCACAAATAAGAGGGTAGTTTTTCGAAGCTGAATCATCTGTTTGTAGTACGAAAGAATACTCTGCGGATCCTTTTTCTAAAGTAATACATTGATATGAGGGTAGTTTGGAACGACGTCGAACCAAGCACATTTATTCGTTGTAAATCCCAACTTGATGAGTATAATCTTGCATAGGTATAAGTCTTGTTGTCTGATTTCCAAATAATCTGCATGATCTCTTCGTATGATCGCCCTTTCCATATCGTTGTACTGATCACTAGTCGGGAAGTGGAAATTTGTCATGCTGTACAGGAGTCGTCATTTACCTAGAGCTTGAAGCTTCATGGCTGGTCATTATTTTTCGAATCCAAAACATGCAACACATTGTCCTACAGTTTCTTTTGCCTCTTGGTCAATGTCTGCTTCAAAACAGCATCTTCAGTCCTCCTCCCATCCCCTTGATTCCATATCCTCAAGTGCTCTAGCGGAAAAATCATGTTGAAATCCTCTATTTCTCCTACCCATTTGTCTGCTTTTTCCAAACGTCCCCATTGTCATCCTGTTCGTCATAATAATATAGCGGGCAAACCTTTCTTATCGTAATACCCTATGAAACCCCGCTCACGTTTATTATATGAGGGGAGCAGGGTTATCAGAAAACTTTTTACAATTTTTATTTTACGGTATCGTATATCCTAAGGTTGAGAATGCTGAGAATTCACTACGTTTTTGGACGGAATTCACTTGAGTTTCAAGAACTTTGTTTATAGAAGTCACTAAACAAGAAACCAGTAAACAAAAAGGATAGACGAGCAATTCATTATGCTTGTCTATCCTTTAATATTTATTATAATTTCTTCTGTATAAGTAAAGCGTCTTTTAAATATTTAACTTTAACTCCTTTTTATCGATTATTTCAAGATTTACTCTAAATCACGAGCTTTTTACTTCCCAAGCGTTTTTGTAACCCCAAAAACATTGTCTGCTTCATCATACTGATTCACAGCAATATCAAGATCATGAAAATAACGATGGATCAATCGAATCTGTTCTTTGTCCGGTTTATTTTTGGTTGCCTTAGCAATGGAATGGATTTGCTTAAAGTCATCCGATACCTGTTTATTTTCTATCCCTTGGCTAACGACCTCATTTATATCCCTCTCAAGTATAGCTGATAAACTCTTGGCCTCTGACATATCTAATTCTTCAATACTACCATAACCTGTTAGTTCATTGTATTTTGCATGATATTCAGCAATTAACACACTTTCTTGATTCGATACATTTTTAGGAGGGTTTTTCTTTAATTGATCAATTGCTTCTTTAGATGGATCATTTAAATGGTAATAGATAGCCAGACCAATCACTCCAGCTGCTAGTATTCCTACTATTACTATTAAAAAAGATAGCCACTTTGATTTTTTCTTCTTTTGTTTTTTAGTCAATCGTTCTCCCGCCTATCAACAAAGTATTTGTTCTCTTATCTTTGGAAATTTATACCTTATAATTATGACAGGTTTAGCTCATCTGTACAAATAAACCAACCAATCTAGCAATGATTGGTTGGTAACTAAATAATTAAAAATAAAAATCCATTAAGGTTTCATCCATTAAATCTTGTGTTAATCCTATGTATATCATTGTATCTTTTTGGTTGGAATGGTTTAAAATTTGCTGCAGCAAGGCAATATCTTTATATTTTTGGTAGTGTAAATAACCGAACGTTTTACGTAAGGTATGTGTGCCGACATCTTGAATATCAGCCATTTCAGCAGCTTTATTCAACACACGATACGCCTGCACCCTTGTAATCGGTCCGTTTCCTTTTCGGCTTGGAAAAAGATAGCCATCATTTGAAAGTTTTTCTTTCTTAACGTATTTTTTTACTTCTTTCCGCAATTGAGGATTAATCAAGAACCGCTTCGTTTTCTCTGTCTTTTGTTCAACAATGACAATATGAGTTCCATCAAGTATGTCTTTTACCCGTAGCTGTAATAAATCCCCTATCCTGAGTCCGATATTGATTCCAATTGTAAACATTATATAATCGCGATAACTGCAATAGCGCAAAAGCGCTTTTTTCATCGCTTCTATCTGATCAAGCCGGCGAATAGGCTGTACATTTTTAATTCGTTTAGACTCTGTATACACTTCTAGCCAGTCCCCCTTCTTCCCTTCTTTTATTGTACGAGATTAGACCATTCCAAGACAAGTTTTTTTCATTTTCACATCCCCTATAAATGTTGATTTAATCACTTTTTGAATGTATCAATACAGGTCCTTTGTTACATTCGGAATTTTCAATTATTTTATCCTAAAATACCTGTTAATTCTACAAAATTCGTCAGAGCTCTATAAATCAATTTTATTCATAATTAACTCATTTACATCCAAATACCTTCAGGGATAAAAATAATAACCTTAAAATCGAATTATGAAGGTCGTTTTTTGAATTATTTTGTATAAATTTTTAGTTATTATTCACTTAACAATACTGTATAAGATACACTATTATAGAATGAGGAGGTGGAGGCATTTTGGATGAACTCATACAATCTCTTATAACTGAATTGCGGAGAGGTACACTTACTCTTGCCGTTTTAAGCCAACTGCAAAAACCAGAATATGGATACTCGCTCGTTCAATCCCTCGAGGAAAAACATGTTACTATAGATCCCAGTACTCTTTATCCTTTATTGAGAAGATTAGAAAAACAAGGGTTATTGATTAGCAAATGGGAATTAAATGGAAACCGACAGAGGAAATATTATCAATTAAGCTCAGAAGGCAAACAAGTTTTTGAAAAATTAAAGGAAGCTTGGACAGAAACGGCTCAACAAATGATACAATTGTTACGAGAGGATGAATGAGATGAATTTAATTGATATATATGTTTATGAAGTTAAAAAATGGCTTCCTGAAAAATCCAAGGATGAGATCGCAAGCGAACTCAAGGGGAATATTGAGGATATGCTGCCTAATGACTATAAGGAAGATGATATTAAGAACGTTTTAAATAGCCTTGGCGATCCCAAAATTCTTGCTGCCAATTACGGCGGAAATAAGCGGTATATTATAGGACCTCTCTTTTATGATAGTTATATTAAGGTTTTACTGATTGCGATGGCTGTTATGGTTGGCCTAGTATTACTGGGTGAAATAATTAGTGGGATTACAGATTTCACAAGTTACTCTTCCATTGTATCTTTTCTAATGGATATGTTAACGGATTCAATCATAGGAATTATTCAAGCCGCTTTCCAAGTATTCACCTGGGTAACGATAGCTTTTATAGTGATTGATAAAGTTGCTGATTCAAATAGCATCCCTTTTCTTAAGCCAAAGTGGAATACTGACCTATTGCAAAGAAGGATTGTACAAAAACAAAAATATCAAATCCCTAAATCTGAAGCTATCTTTAGTTTTATTTGGACGATTATATGGATTTTAGTTTTATTATTTTCACAACATTTGCTAGGTTGGTACGAAACTGAAAATGGGGAACTGGTTTTAAAAGCTTCTTTATTTAATCAATCCGTCCTGAAAACGTATATCCCCCTTTTAATTGCCCTGGCCGTTTTAGAAATTAGTTTGGCTGGATTAAAATACGTGATGGGCAAATGGACTTACTACATGGCTATATTCTATACAATTCAAAGTACATTCGTTATAGCAATTCTTTATAAAATGTTGTATGACACGACTTTATACAACAGCGAATTTATCGAACGCTTCAATCTATTATTTGAAGAAAACACAAATGGAACATTTCCATCAGGTATTATAGCCATCATATTAGCAGTCGTTATTTTAATATCTGTGTTTGATTGTGGATTTGCATTTTACAAAGCCTATAAAACTACGAACTCTAAGCGCAAACGTAAAAAGTAAATAAAAGGATGCATCCCTTATTAGTATGGATGCATCCTTTTATTAATTCTTTTATTTCTTATTTGGATAAAATACATGTTCGACCGTCAGACTTTCTTTAATTTTTATTATGCCAAATGAGTATGCTGATTGTCGTCTTTTGTCTGTCGGAGATCCCGGATTAAAGAGAATTATTCCATCTATTCTTTTGTTAACGGGTATATGCGAATGTCCAAAGATGATCATATCCAGTTCTGTCCCACTAAATGCTTCGATGGCTCTTTGTTCTGTGGTCCCCTTCTTGCCGTGCCCATGGACCAGCCCGATTCGATATCCCTTAACTGTTAGGATCTTTTGATATCCAAATTGGTCTATAAGATATTGTCCATCTACATTTCCGCAAACACCCTCGACTGGTGCATAGGTTTTTAGTTCCTCATAAACCTCTCTGGTTTGCCAATCTCCTGCGTGTAAAATCAGGTCCGCTGTTTTCAACTCTTCCCTTAAAAGCGGTGGAAGACCTTTAGCCATTCTGGGCATATGAGTATCTGAAATGACAATCACTTTCAATCGCTCTTCACCTCCATACATGGATTTGTTGATTCTTTTATATATCTTTTCAGTTCATTTAGAAACAAAAAAGAATCGTCTTTAGTATGAAATATCCTTAACGGTATAATAATGGCATGGATGGCATTCGTATAAATATAAATGTGATTATTTTGCTGTACAATATTTTTAATGTCTTGCCATCTATATAGTTGCTTTTGCCCACCTTCAACCATTTCTTCTAAACCATTTTTTCTCATTACTAAATGGTATCTGCCAAACAAATTTGGCTCCCGGCTGTTTTTATGAAACTTTCTAAACTTCCTTTTGACTGCTTGATTAGCATAAGCCGAATAGAAGATAACAGGCAGTAAGGCAATCAACAAACCACTAATATAATTAATTGGTGATAGCGGGCGGATATACAACCATTGTAAAATCAGCACAATACTAAAGGTGATAAAAAAGAGTTTTATTTTTTTGTTCCTTATTCTTCGGCGGGTTGACATAGATTGCTTTGTCGTATGAAGATAAAAATCAATTAAGTCAGTTAGTCTAAGATCATATGTTATTTCCATCTTACTCCCTCATATCGTTTGGTTTCCCTTCATTGTAACAGGATATTTCAATAAATAAAAAGGACAGCCAACATTATCATTGATAATGTCGGACTGTCCCATAAAATTCTGTCTTATTATATTCAGGATATTTAGAAGAAAAGTGAACATAAACCGGGCTATCCAACAGCCATGGATAATACGCCAGGAGTGTTTGATCACCATGAACAATGGCGTGTAAGGCTACAGGCATCATTTTTTTGAAGTGTTCATATCGTTCGCCCGCCTTAGATTCATCAAAATCACCCTTACTAATATGGACATAAGCGGCAAAAATGAATTGTCCGTTCATCATCTGCCAATCAGCAACCACTTCATCTCGCATCTCCCAATTAATCTTTAACGTATCAATTTCATAGCCAATACTGAGAAACATTTGTCCAGTCTCATCAGAATGTGTCAACGTGTATTTTCTGAACTCTAGTGGACCTAAAGGAGTCGCAGGCGGAATAAACGTCACACTTAATTGCTCTGTTTGAAAGGTCATAGCTGGAACACTCCTTGAATAAGAAGATATTTTTACCATTCTATGACAATGGCCTATAATTGGTGCCAATAAAAAATTAAAAAGCTTATCAATCTACCTCTTCTACAAAAGTTTTCTAATCACAGGTTTTTACTGTACAATCCTTCAGTAATTAGTAACCAAGGATCGTCTTCCTAAAACAAACAATAAGCCAGAAACTCTTACTCAATAATAGTTTCTGGCTATGCATAATACGATGAATTATAATCCTAGTAACTGTTTCTTTTTAGCTTCAAACTCTTCTTGAGTGATAACTTCCATATCTAATAGTTCTTTAAACTTTTTCAATTCATCAGCTGCAGATACTGTTGGCTGCTGGTTGTTTCTATTAGCATTTTCTTTCAAACTATCTAGAACTTGATGTATATGGTTATTGATTGATGTTGCTGAACCTTTATCTAAAGCAATTTCAAATTTTTCTCGAGGTGTGTCAATTTTGATGATACCAAATACGAATCCAGCTTCAAATGAGATATCATTAATTTTTGTATGATCAACTACCTTGAATTTCTCTCCAGTAATTTTTTTCTGCCCTGCCAGAATACGTTTATTTGTGATAGCATAGGCAAAATTCCCATCGTGCTTAGTAGTTGATTCATAATCGTGCAACCCTATGAAAGTCATTAATACCTTTTCATCTTTCATCAATTTACTCTCGATAACGCCGAAATGTTTTACTCCCCAAGACTCATTAAAACCTGAACCAAAGTTATTATCAATACAGTATTGGTACATTCCAATCGCAGTGTTCATTGGATCGCCTTTTAATTTTTCTTCTTTTTCCTTGATTATCGCTTTTATATCTTCAATTGTAATTTTTGATACATCAACAACTCCAAGTCCTCCTGCTTTTTTGAAGCATTCTGGACAAGCCCAAGCATTAGATCTTTTTATTTTATATCTATTTAGTCCCACTTCTTTGCCACATGCACCACATACAGCTTTCAAACTAAAGAAACCCATTCTTATCTCTCCTACATTTTATCATTATCATTAAAATCTCTATGAAAACTTGACTCTCTTTTATAGTTAAATGTATAAAACTACTACTAACATGTGATTAAATGAACATTCATAATCAAAAATAACCGGCGACCATACCCAAACACTTTTCTTAGATAAAAGGGTATTTCCTCATTAGTAATGGCCAGTAAAAATAAGAATAAGGCAATAGAAATATGGTGTCAATATAGCTTTTAAATCCATTTAATGACTGATTTTATGGATTTTAATTCAGCGTAATCCCTCATAAAAAAATGAAACCGACGCGACGTCGATTTCACTTTATTCTTTATAGAGGCTTGTAAAGTCTTATCTATTGAAAATCAGCCATTAATTCATCTACAATTTCTTTCACTGTTTTCTTTTCTTTAATCGAATCAATCGCTGTATTTACAGATATGATGCCTTCTGAAACTTTTCCATCAAGCATCCCTATACGAAGCCCCCCACGCTTATTAATCTCTTGTTCAACCTCATCAGTAGACTTTCCGTTTTTATACATTTCCGCTAACTCCACCGCTGATTTAGTAGGAGTAGACCGCTGTAAACCTGAAACAAGCAAAAGGTCTTCCGCTTTAGAATTGATAATGTCTTGTTTAGCTTCCTCAGAAGCAGGATTCTCTTCAGATACGATAAAGCGAGTTCCTATAAAGACCCCTTCAGCTCCAAGTGCAAATGCAGCTCGTACTCCACGAATATCATTTATTCCACCTGTCGCAATAACCGGGATATCAACAGCATCTACAATTGTTGGTACAATAGAGAACGTACCAATTTGGCGTTGTGGAATATGTCCTCCCTCGTCGTATCCAGTAGCCACAATTATATCAGCGCCGCTCTCTTCTGCAATTTTTGCAGAAACAACAGATGGAGTTAACTCTCTAAAAATTATAATACCACCACGATCTTTTATTTCTTTAAAAAAGGTTCTATTCACTTCTCCAACAGCCACGAAAATGTTAACCTCTTCTTCAAAAGCCGCATCAAGTGTTGAACTTATGTATACATCCGTCTCCATACCTTCTTGTGGAGAATACACATTAATACCAAATGGTTTATCTGTTAACTTTTTAATTTCTCTAATCTCACTTCTAAGTCTCTCCTCTATGGATACCGTTTCATCTTTTGCAAGTGGACCCGCATTAAATCCCAAGACACCTAAACCACCAGCCTCAGAAACAGCGGCTACAAATTCAGCATTTGTAAGCCAATTCATTGGTGCTTGAATAATCGGATATTTAATTCCCAAAATGTCCTCTACTCTTTTGTTTGTATTTAGATTCATTTCTCTCACCTCAAAGGTTAGTTCTTATCTTACATTATGGTAACCCACAATAATTTCATCAGCAAATTTTAATTATTCTAAATGGAAATAACACTTATTTCGAACCTGTTAGTAAATCAAGAGATCATTCACTCTTTAAATCTCTTTTTATAATTAACCTCTCCCTTCTACCATTAGATTACAGTAGAAAAGGCATTAATCCCTTTTGGAATCAACGCCCTATTATTACAAATTGGTATGTTATTTAATCTTTTTTTGTTTGATTATCCCATATACTATGGGGATAGTGGTACTAACTATTATAATGAGTATAAGCCATTTGCCTAGATGGTTTTCCCAGCCAAGCGCAATTGATATGGATTCAAACGAAATAAAGGCAAAGATGATTAGGCAAATATTTTTTAACTGGTTCATCGTTTTTCTGCTGGCCAAATAAAATTCCCTCGCATTTTCTTCATTAAATCGTTCAGG
This sequence comes from Pradoshia sp. TA40_28, assembly GCF_059694525.1. Taxonomy (NCBI): domain Bacteria; kingdom Bacillati; phylum Bacillota; class Bacilli; order Caryophanales; family Bacillaceae; genus Pradoshia; species Pradoshia sp. TA40_28. Next base: position 2,847 of record NZ_JCATZO010000005.1, on the reverse strand, counting down.
ATAATTATGTGTCTCAGGAAACTTTTCAAACAACAGCATGAAACCTGCAATAAAGATACCCAAAACCGGCAAAGTAAAAAGTTCTGTTTTTGAACCCCAACGGTCCACTTCACCTACTGCATTAAAATGTGCAGGTACTTTATCAGGTAGTGCATGCCAATTGAAAATCAAAAAGATGATTGATCCTAAATAGAATGCATACCCAATGAGATCCCAAACCAACTCACTTTTCGTTTTTCTAATTATTAATTTAGGTCTTTTCCAAGAATTCGATATCCTCTTTACCTCCTTTTACAATTTAAAATATCTATATAATATTTATTCGTTATGTTAGTATTAATTCCTTCTTTCGCTAATCTGACCGATACTATTTAAAATTTATATCGAAAACTCATCTTCCCCTTTAGTAAATTACAATTCGATATTAATCTTTTCTCTTGCACAATTATTAGATAATCAAAACCATCAAATCCTCGTCAAAATATAACCCATTAAATTTCAGAGCATTTTTTTCTACGCCATAGACTTCAAATCCCAATGATTTATATAGCTTTTTGGCTGAGTTGTTTTTAGATATAACAGTTAAGCAGATTTGTTCCAAACCTTCACACTTTTTCGCTCTTTTTATTAGGTCAACTAGAAGTTATTTCCCTATACCTTGTCCTCTAGCATCTGGTGCCACATACATCCCGTATACATTTCCTTTGTGACTGGTTTTAAGACTGGTCTCACGCCTAAAAGTAACTATCCCAACTAACGTGCCTTTATCATTAAAAGCACCTAAAACAAATCGATCTTTATCTGGTTCTAATCTCTCAGCAATAGAATCTAGTGAAAATTTCACTTCTCTCTCATATAATGAACCAAATGCTTCTGGGTTTATCGTTAATGCACTTAATCGCACTTCTTGGTATATTTGAGCATCAGAAGCATTTAAAATACGAATTTTCATTCTCTATTCCCCTTAGACCTTTAGAGTTATACATCATAGAAAGTGACTAATTACAGAATAATACTTTGTTCCATAATTAAGGATTTTTACTTTTCATGTGTTTGATTCCATTCTTCTAATGTCATCATTTTAAATTCTTCTATGTAATCCAATCTTAACGGAGCCATTAATTCAATACTATTTCCATCTGGATCTTTAAAATAGATTGCTGCATGTGCTTGAGGGTTATTGGGTAAAACCAATGGCTGTTTTTCTGAAGGAAAACCGAAATTAGTTGAGACAGCTATATCCCTCTTCTCTAACCACTTTTTAATATTATGCATATCATCTCTATCAATTTGGAAGGCTATATGCCTTAAGGAAGGATGGTAAGGTGTATTCACCTTATCTGTTTCCCACAATCCCAACCAACTTCTTCCTTTCTCAATCCAGAAAAACACTAAATTTTCTTGTTGAAAGGCTATTTCTAAATCTAATTTCTTATAAAACTCAATAGATACTTTAAGATTACTGACAGGTAAATGTGCTTCATATAAGCCTTTAATCATTCCATAGCTCCCCTAGATATTCGTATTTAAACTCACTACATAAATTGCCCTTTCCCTTTCATATATTAGAGTTCAACATAAAAGGACATTATTCCTCCTCGGATTAATGTCCTCTTTAGTACTCTGAATACCTATTTTGGCTCAATATGAATATGAACATTTTGTATACGATGTTTATCCATTAAACTTTTCTCTATTTCTTCAGTGATTCGATGACTTTCAAAAACATTAAGATTTTGATCTGTTACAATTACTATATCAACAAACGTTTGGTTTCCGTGTGTTCGTGCTCTCAGACTTTTCACTTCGGATATATTTGGATTACTTATCACAGTGCTTTTAAGCGCTTCTAATTCGCTCATTTCAAAGCCATCTGTTAGTTCTAACACCGCCTCCTTAAATATTCCGACAGCCGTTTTAATAATAATTAGTCCTACTAAAATAGCTGCCACCGGATCAAGCCAATGAACACCAAATCGAGAACCTATAATACCTATGAATGCTCCCATACTAACAAGAGAATCAGATAAATTATCTTTTGCAGCAGCTTTAACTGAATGACTCTTGATTTTTTTAGCTAACTTCATGTTATATAAATAAACGAGAAACATAATTAAGGAACTGGCTAAAGCAACCCATCCAGTAAATAGATCTGGGACAATATTACCTGGCCGATTTAAACTTTTAACCCCTTCAATAATAACCTGAATACCTACCGTGACCATTATGAATGCTGCAATAAGTGATGCAACAGTTTCTGCGCGATAGTGGCCATATTGATGGTTTTTATCAGGTGGCTTTCTTGCAATTTTTAGTCCGATCAAAACTGCTATTGAAGCTATTACATCTGTTGAATTATTTAATCCATCAGCAAGCAGTGCTTCAGAATTACCAAAATAACCAATGACCGATTTAGAAATAGATAAAATGATATAGGTAACAATACTAAGCCAAACACCCTTTTCCCCAGCTTTTAGGTTATCATATGACTCCATCAGCATTCCTCCACTATTAGACAAAAATCAACCTAATGTACGATCAGATATCATTATTGAGGGTATCTTTAACTAATATTTCCTTAACGGAAGAAAATAACCGTTCTACCTTTACTACCACGTTATAAAAAAGAGCTGAATTAACTCTTAAAAAAATCCATAAAGTGAATGTAATATTATATTCATCTTGTAGCTTCCATAGCATAAAAAGATAAAGATCGATTTATATTAGAGATTTATTTCTAAGATAAAATAAAAAGACAGAGGAATAAATATGATGTGCACCCCTAAAGTTAGACGAACCAATTCTAACTTTAGGGGTGTTTTTGTGGTCAAATATGATGAAGGCTTT